>JBPCWO010000418.1:0-8457 GCA_051009475.1 Boseongicola sp. | reverse complement strand
GCATAGAGCACTTTTCGGTTCACGCCGCGTTTCAAGATGCCGCTTGCGACGGGAAGCTCTTCAACCAGCTCACCTCGCTCGATCTGAGCGAGTGTTGAAATACACTGGATCGTGTGCTCATCAACCGTATAGCTGTGATACATATTGAACTGCATCATCGCGACTACGGGCGCGAATTCAGGTACAAAAGCGGCAAGAACGCCCAATTCGTTCATGCGGCGCAAGGCGCGTTCTGGATTGCCGCGTTTCAGCAGCAAATCAATGAAAATCCGATTTGCTTCAGGAGAATCCCGCATATCATCGTCGATCATGTCGAGGTTTGCCGATACAAGGCGCATCGCATCGGGGTGGATTAAATACCCGGTGCGGAGCGCGTCATCAAAGATCCGCAATAGGTTCAGCTTGTCTTTAAGAAACGCTTTTTGGCGCGTTACATTCAGCCGGTTCTGCTTAACGGTATATTCGGCCGGGACTTTGCGCTGACGACGAAAAAACGTCACTAGTGACGGCGCTTTCTTGACGTGTTTGGCTTCGAGCGCGGTTAAGAAAATCCGTGTCAGCTCGCCGACTGCGGTCGCGTGGCGGAAATAGTCCTGCATGAAATGTTCGACAGCGCGCCGTCCGCCCTGATCTTCGTACCCCATCCTGGCGGCGACCTCGACCTGCATGTCGAATGTCAACTGATCCATCAAACGGCCTGCCACAAGATGAAGATGGGTCCGCACCGCCATAAGAAAGTTTTCCGCAGCGACAAAGCCGTCGAATTCATCTTGTCTGAACAGGCCGAGGCCGACGAGTTCATGGGTTTCGCGGACACCATGAATGTATTTTCCAATCCAATACAGTGTCTGCAAATCGCGAAGTCCGCCTTTGCCCTCCTTCACGTTCGGCTCGACCATATAGCGCTGACCGCCTTGCCGAAGATGCCGCGCGGACCGCTCTGCCAATTTCGCTTCGATGAAATCCGATGCTGTTCCTTTGAAAAGTTCGTTTTTCAGCTTGTTTTCAAGCATCGTTGCGAGGTCAGCATCGCCATCAAGAAATCGATGCTCCAAAAGCGCCGTTCGGATCGTGTAGTCTTCCTGCCCCAGTCGCAGGCAGTCTTTGACTGTGCGGCTCGAATAGCCAACTTTTAGATGAAGGTCCCAGAACATATAAAGCATGCTCTCGATCAGGCTTTCGGCCCAGGGCGTCACCTTCCACGGCATCAGAAAAAGCAGGTCTACGTCCGAATGTGGCGCCATCTCGCCTCTGCCGTAGCCCCCGACCGCGATCACAGAAAGGCGCTCGCCTTCGGTCGGATTTGGGTTTGGATGGAGGCGGGTAAGCGCAATGCGGAGTACTGTCCGGACAATACCGTCAGTTAAATAGGCATACGAACGCACAGCGGCGCGCGCTGTTTGCGGGTCGAGTGCAAATTCCTTTGCGATGCAGCTTCGACCGTGTTCGAGCGCGGCCTTAAGTGTCGTCACTGTTGCGCGACGTATTGCCTGGCCATCGCCCAACTCACCAACAGTATCCTCGATTTCAGCCAGGACGACTTCGGAATCGAATATCTCGACCGCCGGCGCTATCAAATCCGACGGATTGGCGTCGTTGTGGAATACTGTTGTGGCGGCGGGCTCAGAAGCCGGCGCTGCCAAAGCTTCTTGGGGCCGGGTCAATGACGATCACCTGATTGTTCTGGATTTGCGCCACCGCAAGCCCGCGTTCGTTGGTGCCATTGGGGAAAAACCGGAATGGACCGTAGACGCCGGCAAATCCCTGGCCTTGCGTCAGCGCATCGCGGCCTAGTGCATTTGCGTTTCCTTGCGCCACGAGTGCGCCGACTGCGGCAATGCCATCATAGGCCAATCCAGCAACCGGGCTTGGCAGCGTGCCAAATGCGGCTTGATAACGGGCATTGAACCGAGCGCTGCGGTCGGGAGCAGGTAATGCGAACCACGCGCCTTGCAGTCCTTTCAGGGACAGCGCGCTTGATGGAACATCCAGGCGTTGCAGTCCGATAAACTGCGCGGTTTCCGCATCAATGCCGTTTTCTGGCAAGAGTTCAGCTAGGAATGGCAATGCGCCCGCGGTTCCCGAAGTCACAAATATTGCGTTGGCGCCCGATGCGCGAAAGTCGCGAGAGATGTTCGGTATCTCGTTGATGACGCCTTCCTGGGAAAGCGGGAATGACGACACGCCAGCCACCCCGCCGCCATTTGCTGACATTGCTCGCTGAATGGCATCACGCCCCAATTCTTCGGCCTGATCCTGCGCATGGACAACATACATCGCGCCCCTGCCTTGCTGGACGGCATAGCGCGCAAGCCGGTCTGCCGACGTCTGAAATGTGTTGCCCAGCAGGAATACATTGCCACCTGCGACCGCTGGATTATTTGAAAACGTCAACACGTTGACACCGCGACCAGCCGCAACACTGCCCGCCGAAGCAGCCGCTTCGGCGAAGAGCGGTCCGATGAAAATGTTTGCGCCTTCATCCAATGCCGCCGCCGCTGCCTCTGCTGCCCCTTCTGACGTGCCGCCAGTGTCATAGATTCGCAAGTCAATCTCGACGCTTTCAAGATCGCCAACAGCTAAACGTGCAGCGTTTTCAAGCGATTGCGCAATGGCGGCGCCGTTCGGAGAACTTGATGGCACAAGCAGTGCCACCGGTACCGCCCTCGTGGTGTTGATCAACGGCCCGCCGGCAAACGGGACATCACACGCGGAAAGAGTGATTGCCGCAATTCCGGCAGCCGCAAGCAAGACTGCCTTGCGGCGAAGATACAAAAGCGCAACCATCGGAAAACCTCTTCCAATCAGGCGGACACAAGCTTGCGCGACCCTAGGCATTATCGGCGATCAAGTAAATCACAGAGCCCGTTGTGATGGCGGAGAATGACGCACCATCGCTGCAACCGGGGCTCTATTTCGTGGCGACCCCAATTGGCAACGCACGGGACATCACGCTGCGGGCGCTCGATATCCTGAGTTCGGCAGATGTTTTGGCGGCCGAAGATACGCGTGCCTTGCGCCGACTGATGGACATTCATGGCATTCACTTAGCTGGCAGGCCTCTGATTTCGTATCACGATCACAATGGCGAAAAGGTGCGGCCAAGATTGATTGAATGGCTACGGCAGGGAAGATCTTTGGCCTATGCCTCGGAAGCTGGCACGCCGCTTGTCGCTGATCCTGGATTCGCGCTTGGCAGAGAGGCTTCCGAAGCCGGATTTTCGGTGACAACGGCCCCCGGCGCATCCGCGGCACTCGCCGCTTTGACTGTTTCCGGTCTTCCAAGTGACTGCTTTATCTTCGCCGGATTTGCACCGACTGCGAAATCGGCGCGTGAGAAGTTTCTGTCAGGCTTCAGGGATAGTCCAGGCACGTTGATCCTCTACGAGAGCCCGAAACGACTAGCGACCTTCCTGGCGGCGGCGGTTCAAGTTTTTGGCGAGGACCGTCCTGCATCGGTATGCCGCGAGATTACGAAGAAATTCGAGGAAGTTCAGCGCGGGACACTTGGATCGCTGCACGAAAGATATTCGGAAACGACTCCAAAAGGCGAAGTCGTCGTCTGTATCGGTAAGGGCAAGTTTGAAGCTGATCCGGCAATGGTCAAAGAGGCATTGGTGGATGCATTGAACGCGCAAAAACTGAAAGATGCAGCGGCAGAGGTGGCCGAGAGGTTCGGCGTTTCAAAGCGTGACGTTTACCAGATGGGTCTAGAAATCAAGAATCAAAGTTAAGTGTTTCTTCGCGGACGATGAATAAATTTGTCTGTGCAAAGGAAGGCGCTTTGAACAGACGAGTTGCTGGACAAAAAAACTATTATGACGGCATCGCAGCCGAGGCGGTCATTGAACGACGATACTTGATAGAAGGCAGCGAAGTTATTGCGCGGCGCTGGCGCGGACTATCCGGCGAAATCGATCTTGTGTTTCGCAAGGGCAGCGACGTTATCTTTGTTGAAGTCAAGAAGGCGAAAGATTTCTCGGACGCGGCTTATCGACTCTCCGAACGTCAATTGGCGCGTATTGCAAGTGCGGCCGAAGAATTTGTGGCGGAAGAGGCCCTTGGCTCACTTACTCCAATTCGAATTGATCTTGCGCTGGTGAACCAGCACGGTGAAAGCTCGATTATCAAAAACGTAACGATGTGAGACGCAGCTCGCCCTGCGTTGAAGTGCTGCGCCAGATCAGTCACAAGATGAGCAGTCAGCAAGGGCAGGAGTCACCGACGTGCGCGTTGCCATTCAGATGGACCCGGTCGAAGGTATCGACATCAGCGCCGATTCAACCTTTCGAATTGGCGAAGAGGCGCAAGCCCGTGGCGCCGAGTTGTTCTATTACACGCCGGACAAGCTCGCTTGGGACGAAGGCCGCGTGACGGCACGTGGCTGGCCGCTGACGCTACGACGCGAGGTCGAGAATCACTATTCGCTAGGTGATGAGGCAACTGTGGATCTAAGTGATTTCGATGTCGTGTGGCTCCGTCAGGATCCGCCGTTTGACATGGGATACATCACAACGACACATATTCTTGAACAATTGGTTCAAACAACGCTGGTCGTAAACGATCCTTTTTGGGTGCGGAACTATCCTGAGAAATTGTTGGTGCTGCAGTTTCCAGAACTTACACCGCCAACAACCGTTGCCCGGGATCTTGATACACTTCGGGCGTTCCGGGACCGGCATAAAGATATCATTCTTAAGCCGCTTTACGGAAATGGCGGCGCAGGTGTGTTTCGCCTGGCACCCGATGACCGAAATTTGGTTAGCCTTCATGAACTTTTTATCAGCATGAATCGCGAACCACTCATCGCGCAGAAGTTCGTGCCGGACGTAAGCAACGGCGACAAGCGAATTATTCTTGTCGACGGCACGCCTGTAGGCGCAATCAACCGCATCCCGCCCGAAGGCGAGACTCGTTCAAACCTTCATATCGGTGGCCGGGCGGAAAAAATCGGGCTGTCCCCGCGCGACCAAGAGATATGCGCTGCAATTGGCCCACTATTAAAGGAAAAGGGTCAGATATTCGTTGGAATCGACGTCATTGGTGACTTCCTGACCGAAATAAACGTGACCTCGCCCACCGGCATTCAAGAACTGGAACGATTTGACGGTGTGAATTCCGCCGGTGCGATTTGGGATGCCATCCAAGGCCGCTTAAGTGCCCGAACCTGAAACAAGCCGAAAACTCAGCGCCTCGGCGACATGCATGTGGTTGACGTCATCAGTGTGCGCAAGATCGGCGATTGTCCGGGCAACTCTCAAAACACGATGGTATCCCCGCGCGGTCAGTCCGATCTTTTCGGCGGCTTTGGCCAACAGTTCCCGTCCTTCATCATCGGGCCGCGCAACTTTATCGAGAAGCGCGCCAGCGGCGTCGGCATTGACTGTTGCTCCCGGCATATCGCGAAACCTTTCGGTCTGTATTGTGCGCGCTTCGGCGACGCGGGCCGCGACCAGTTTCGACGCCTCGCCGGGTTTTGCCGGTAGGTCGAGATCTGCAAACGCCACGGGAGGTACTTCGATTCGCAGGTCAAACCGATCCATTAATGGTCCGGAAATTCGTCCCATATAATCCTCGCCGCACCCCGGAACACGAGAGCAAGCGCGGGACGGGTCGAACAAATAGCCGCATTTGCAGGGGTTTGCCGCCGCGATCAGCAGAAATTTGCACGGATATTTTACGTGGGCGTTTGCGCGAGCGACGGTTACGTCGCCGGTCTCGATTGGTTGTCGCAGCGTTTCAAGAACGCCGCGTGGAAACTCGGGAAATTCATCCAGAAATAGAACACCGTTGTGTGCAAGGCTGATTTCACCCGGCAAAGCGCCTTTGCCACCGCCGACTATGGCCGCCATTGACGCGGTGTGATGCGGCGCGCGGTATGGGCGCTGACGCGAAATGCCGCCTGCGTCAATCATACCCGCGCGCGACTGCACCATCGAAGTTTCCAGTGCCTCTGCCGGGCTCAGTTCGGGTAAAATACTCGGAAGGCGCGCGGCCAGCATGGACTTGCCTGACCCCGGTGTGCCCACCATCAGCAAATGATGTCGACCAGCAGCGGCAATTTCCAGCGCGCGTTTTGCGCGCTCCTGGCCGCGAACCTCCGCCAGGTCGGGCATCGCGGCACCAGCTGCTATCTCGCCCGGTTCGGCAAGAGCGGCAGGATTAGAGCCGCTCAGATGCGCGACCGCCTCGGTGAGCGTGGCCGGCGCAACGACGCCGACGCCGCCCACCCAGGCAGCTTCGGCGCCAGACGCTGAAGGACACATGAGTGACCTCTCGGCCTCGGCGGCTGCCAGCGCGGCGGGCAGTGCACCCGCGACGGCAACCAGCCCGCCATCAAGCGAAAGCTCTCCCAATGCCACAAGTCCATCGACGGCGTCCGTGGGTAAAACTCCGATCGCAGCAAGCAAGGCCAGCGCGATCGGAAGGTCGAAATACGACCCTTCCTTGGGCATGTCTGCCGGAGACAGGTTCACGGTGATCCGTTTGGCGGGCAATGCGATCGACATAGCGGTCAACGCGGCACGAATTCGTTCTCGTGCCTCCGATACCGCCTTGTCGGGAAGGCCCACGATGGAAAAGCTGGGAATACCGGGCGAAAGCGCACATTGCACCTCGACGAGGCGTGCCTCGATGCCCTCGAATGCAACTGTGTAACTTTTTGCGACCATGTGATGCTGATTTTCCATTAACCTAAGACTTGAGCGATTAATTCCGGGTTAATGAAAACGCGCTTCTAGATTGGCTTGGTAGCGTTCGAAATCGATTAAGCGACTCGAAGGTGGCTACACTTGGTCAGTTACAAAGGACTCCCCCGTGCGGTCGAAAGACCGCTTCACGTTCTTCGAGTTACGGCAGTATTGATGTCGATGCCTTTGTCTGCGCATGCGCAGCAGCTTTCAGGCGTCGATTGGTCAGGTCTTTCCGCTTCCGACATCGTTGTGATCGGCGAATTCCACGACAATTCTCATCACCACAGAAATCAGGCGCGCGCTGTTAGGGAATTAAATCCTGCGGCGATAGTTTTCGAAATGCTCACGCCGAAACTTGCTGCCAGAATAACGGCTGAAAACCGAAGTGATCCGGACGCTCTTTCCGAGACGCTTCAGTGGGGCGCCCGTGGCTGGCCGGATTTTTCAATGTATTATCCGATCTTTTCTGCGGCTCCGGAAGCGGCGATCATTGGTGGTGCAATGCCCAGGGAAGAAGTCCGGCGCGCGATCACAGAAGGTGCCGCAGCAGTCTTCGGCGACGGATCGGCGATATTCGGTTTGGATCAAGGATATGCCGATGAAGTGCAACGCGAACATGAGAAAGCGCAACAAGTGGCGCACTGCAACGCGATGCCGTCTGACATGTTGCCTGGAATGGTCGAGGCACAGCGGTTGCGTGATGCCGCCATGGCTCGAGCCGCCTTGGCGGCGGTTTTTGAAAGCCGCGCCCGTGGCAGCACTTCGCCGGTGATTGTTATCACAGGCAATGAACATGCTCGTAACGATATGGGAGTGCCATCACTTCTGGCAAAGCTGCCAGAGGCATTATCCGTTATGTCGGTGGGCCAGTTTGAGGCCGATCACGCCGAATCGCCGAATTTCGACTTTTGGATTGTTACCGATGCAGTCGATCGTCCGGATCCATGCGAGACATTCAAGTAACCACTGAAATCTCTATATAATGCATGACCTTGCCCCAAACGGCACACGACCTTAACACTTGGACGGTCATTCCTTGGAGCACTTATGCTGGCAGGCAAACGTATACTTTTGATTATTGGCGGCGGGATCGCGGCCTATAAATCGCTCGAGCTTATCCGGCTGATCACGAAAGCCGGCGGCACGGTGACGCCAGTTCTTACCCGTGCTGCCGAAGAATTTGTAACACCGCTGTCTGTGTCCGCGCTTGCGGGCGACAAAGTGTATACCGACCTATTTGACCTGACCGACGAGGCAGAGATGGGCCACATTGAGCTTAGCCGGTCCGCTGACCTAGTCGTCGTCGCACCCGCCACAGCCGATTTGCTGGCCAAGATGGCTGGTGGGCACGCGGATGATTTAGCTTCAACAATACTGATGGCAACCGACACGCGGGTCCTGGTCGCGCCCGCGATGAACGTTCGGATGTGGCTGCACCCGGCAAACCAGCGCAACCTGGCGACGCTTGAAACAGATGGTATTTTCCGGATTGGGCCGGACGAAGGCGACATGGCGTGCGGCGAATTTGGGCCGGGACGCATGGCCGAACCTGCGGCGATCTTCGACGCTATCTGTGCACAATTGGCAGATGGGCCGCTAAGGGGTCGCCGCGCGGTTGTCACATCCGGGCCGACGCATGAACCAATCGATCCGGTGCGTTACATCGCGAACCGGTCGTCGGGCACCCAAGGTGCTGCCGTTGCCGCCGCGCTGTCAGCACTGGGGGCCGAAGTGATATTCGTGACCGGCCCGGCAGTCACGCCGC
>JBPCWO010000417.1:0-2590 GCA_051009475.1 Boseongicola sp. | reverse complement strand
TGCCCTTGACCAACGCATGCTCCAGGCGTTTTTCGACCGACCATTGGCGCCATTCCTGGTCAACCGCTTTCGGCGCCTCACCGCCGTCACCGCGATATTTTCCCGCCAGCTCCAGCAACCGTTCGGTCGCGTCCTCGCGCCGATTGAGAATCACATCTTCGCAGGCATCGCGAAGCTCTGCGGGTATGTCTTCATAGATAGCCAGCTGACCGGCATTCACGATACCCATGTCCATACCGGCCTTAATGGCGTGGTACAAAAACACAGCGTGCATGGCCTCACGCACCGCATTGTTGCCACGGAACGAAAATGAAACATTGCTGACGCCGCCGCTAACCAGTGCGCGTGGCAATGCCGCTTTGATCTGCCGCGTTGCCTCGATGAACGCCCGACCGTAATCGTTGTGTTCTTCGATACCCGTAGCGACGGCGAAGATATTTGGATCGAAGATTATGTCTTCGGGCGGAAAGCCGACTTCCTCTGTCAGCAGATTGTAAGCCTGCGTACAGATATCCAGTCTCCTCTCAACCGTATCAGCCTGACCCTCTTCGTCGAAGGCCATGACAATGACGGCCGCTCCGTAACGCAAGATTTCGCGCGCCTGCTCAAGAAACGGTTCTTCACCTTCCTTAAGGCTGATCGAATTCACGACGGATTTACCCTGTATGCACTTTAAACCTGTCTCAATGACCTCCCAACGTGACGAGTCCACCATGGCGGGGACCTTGGAAATATCCGGTTCGCAGGCGATCAGCTTCATAAAGCGATCCATTGCCGCGACAGAATCGAGCATGCCTTCGTCCATATTCACGTCGATGATCTGCGCACCGGCATTCACTTGCTGCTGCGCGACCTGCAACGCCTCCGGGTAATGGCCCTCGCTGATCAGGCGGCGAAACTTCGCCGACCCGGCGACGTTGGTACGTTCTCCCACATTTACAAATAAGGAATCCGGCCCGATGTTCATCGGTTCAAGGCCGCTCAGGCGCAGCATTACCGGTATCTTCGGAATCTTGCGCGGCTCGATGTCCCGCAACGTCTTGGCAATCGCATCGATGTGGTCCGGACGTGTTCCGCAGCAACCGCCGACCAGATTGACCAAACCGCGCGCGGCAAAATCGCCGAGAACTTTCGCCATTGATTCCGGCGTGTCGTCATAGCCGCCGAATTCGTTCGGCAGGCCCGCGTTTGGGTGCACGCTCACGTGCGTGTCGGCGACCGTCGACAATTCGGTCAGGTAGGGTCGCAAATCTTCCGCGCCGAGCGCGCAATTCAAGCCAACCATAAACGGCTTGATATGGCGGACCGAATTCCAGAAGGCTTCGGTGGTCTGTCCGGATAAAGTACGGCCGGAGGCATCCGTGATGGTCCCGGAAATCATCACGGGGATGTGCTCGACGGATTCGTCACTGAGAGCCGCAATCGCGTACAACGCCGCTTTCGCGTTCAACGTGTCGAAGATGGTTTCGACGAGAATAAAATCGGCGCCGCCGTCGAGCAACGCGGCCGCGGCTTCGCGGTATGTTCCGACCAGCTCATCAAACGAAATATTCCGGAATCCCGGGTCATTAACATCCGGTGAAATCGATGCAGTGCGATTGGTTGGGCCCAGGACACCGGCAACGAACCGCGGAGCGCCGGACTGCTCGGCAACTTCGTCGGCGACAGACCGCGCGAGCTTTGCAGACGCCAGATTGAGCTCGGTAACACAGTCTTCCAATCCGTAGTCCGACAATGCCGGGGCTGTCGAATTAAAGGTATTGGTCTCGATAATGTCGGCCCCGGCGTTGAGGAACGATTCGTGGATGTCACGAATCACGTCTGGCCGCGTAATGCTGAGCAGATCATGATTTCCCTTCAGCTCAATATCAGAGGTTGCAAAGCGTTCACCACGGTAATCGGCCTCTTCCAGCTTGCGGTCCTGAATCATGGTGCCCATCGCGCCATCGAGAAGAACGATGCGCTCATCAAGCAGCGCTTCCAACCGCGCAAATTGGCGCGCACTGTCACGCATTGTCTTGCTCCACGGGGACAGTTGGCCGAATTCCGAGCGCGTGACATATTGCGTAGGTCAGCTCGGCCCGATTCAGCGTGTAAAAATGAAACTCGTTTACGCCATGACGCTGCAGTCGGTGCACCTGATCGATGGCAATATTCGCCGAAATCATGCCTCGGGTTTCGGCATCATCGTCAAGACCCTCGAAACGTTCGTGCAACCATGGCGGGACTGATGCCCCGCACATATTTGCGAAACGCAGCATTTGCGGAAATTTACTGATAGGCAGAATTCCGGGCACGATCGAGGCCGTGATGCCCGCGGCATCACACAAATCACGGAAGCGCAGGAACTTATCCGTGTCAAAAAAGAATTGCGTGATAGCACGCGTCGCACCCGCGTCCAGCTTGCGCTTGAGGTTGTCCAGATCGAATATCGCGTTCGGAGCTTCAGGATGTACTTCCGGGTAAGCGGCAACGGAAATTTCGAAGTCCGCCACCTCACGCAACCCGGCCACCAAATCCGCGCCAAACTGAAAACCATTCGGATGTGGTTCATAGTGATCCGTGCCTTTGGGGGGATCACCGCGCAGAG
>JBPCWO010000416.1:0-13781 GCA_051009475.1 Boseongicola sp. | reverse complement strand
GGCTCGATCGGATTGATATGACGATCATGCCAGGCGAGAAAGTCGGTTTAGTTGGGCGGTCAGGCGCGGGGAAATCCACTCTGGTGAAGCTGCTGCTGCGGTTTTACGAGCCCGAGGCCGGGTCAATTCGCATTGACGGTCAGGATATCGCCATGGTGACGCAAGACAGCCTGCGCGCCCAGATCGGCATGGTCCAACAAGACTCGTCACTGCTTCACCGGTCGGTTCGTGACAATATTCTATATGGCCGCCCTGACGCTTCCGAGCAGCAAATGCTTGATGCGGCTTGTCGCGCCGAGGCGCACGAGTTCATTCTGGATCTCGAAGATCCGGAGGGCCGCATCGGATTTGACGCGCATGTCGGTGAGCGCGGCGTGAAATTGTCCGGCGGGCAGCGGCAGCGGATCGCGCTTGCCCGGGTGATCCTGAAAAATGCGCCCATCCTTGTGTTGGACGAGGCGACCAGTGCGCTGGATTCCGAAGTTGAGGCCGCGATTCAGGAAACGCTTTACGGGATGATGGAGGGTAAAACGGTGATCGCGATTGCACACCGCCTGTCCACGATCGCGCGGATGGACCGAATACTGGTCCTTGATGAAGGTCACATTGTCGAAGAAGGCTCGCACAACGAACTGTTGGTGCGAAATGGGCTCTATGCCAGGTTCTGGACCCGTCAGTCTGGTGGTTTCATTGACACGCGAGTGGAGGCAGCAGAGTGATCCGCCGCGCTGGACAACTAATAGACGCCTTTCAAAAAGCGGACGGCCCGCCGCCACAGACGCTGGCGGCATTTTTTGTCTGGGCGCTGCGAGGGACTTTCCCGGTTTTGTGGATCGCTGGGATGATTTCGGCGGCCGCGGGGACGCTCGAGGTCTGTACCGCGCTTTTGCTGGGTCATGTAATAGACACCGCGCTTGAATCCGACCCGGCCAACTTCTTCACACAGAACTGGCTTTTGGTTCTTGGCTTGTTTGGCTTCTTTGTTGTGGCTAGACCCATCCTGTTTGGTCTCTCTTCGACGGCCAATTCAGTTGTTGTATTACCAAATGTTAACCCACTTGTTCTGACTCGACTTCACCGCTGGACATTGGGTCAATCCGTAACGTTCTTCGATGACGATTTCGCTGGCCGGATCGCGCAGAAACAAATGCAAACGGCGCGCGCACTTGCGGACGTCGCGGGCGAAGTGATCAATGTGATCTTCTTCGCGCTGGCGTCGCTCATCGGTTCGGCTTTGCTGCTAACGGCGATAAACGGCTGGATGGCGCTTGCGCTGTTTTTCTGGTTGATCGGCTACCTAGGGCTGGTCAGCTGGTTCATGCCGCGTATTCGCGCGCGATCGAAAGCCCGCGCAAACGCGCGCGCCATGGTCACCGGGCAAGTCGTTGACACGGTGACCAACATAAAAACAGTCAAACTTTTTGCGCACGCCGACCACGAAGAAAGCGCTGCAATCGATGCCGTGAGCGCATTTCGTGAACGCGCACTAGACTATGGTGCTTTGGCGGCGACGTTCCGGTTCTGTCTAATGGCCGTTGCAGGAATGGTTCCGGTAATTCTGATCGGCGGCACGTTATGGTTCTGGACAAACGGTGCTGCCAGCCCAGGCGATGTAGTCGCGGCCGGTGCGATTTCCATCCGCATCGCGCAGATGACCGGCTGGGTCAGTCACGTTTTGATGGGGATTTACGGCCACATCGGCGAGGTTGAGGACGGCATGAACACGCTGACACCAGCCCACACGCTGACCGACAAGCCTGGCGCAGCCAAACTCGTCGATGGCCACCCCTCGATTGAATTTCAGGCAGTCAGTTTCGCCTATGGTCGAAAAGCCGGCGGCGTCTTCAAGATCGACCTCACCGTCGAGCCTGGCGAAAAGTTGGGTATCGTCGGTGCCTCTGGTGCCGGGAAGTCCACCCTGGTGGCTTTACTCCTTCGACTTTACGACGCAGAAGAGGGGCAAGTTCTGGTCGCGGGTCAGGACGTCAGTTCTGTCACCCAGGAAAGCCTTCGACAGCGGATTGGAATGGTCACGCAGGAAACGGCCATGTTCAACCGTTCGGCACGCGACAACATTCTCTATGGAAAACCCGACGCCAGCGAAGCCGACATGATTGATGCGGCGGCGCGGGCCGAAGCGCATGAATTCATCATTGGACTTCAAGACCACCAAGGCCGCGTTGGATATGACGCACATCTCGGCGAAAGGGGCGTAAAGCTCTCCGGCGGCCAAAGGCAACGGATTGCACTGGCGCGCGCAATTCTGAAGGATGCGCCGATATTGGTGCTCGATGAGGCAACCAGCTCGCTCGACAGCGAAGTCGAAGCGTCAATCCAATCCGCGCTTCAAAGCGTGATGGAGGGCAAAACCGTTCTGGCCATTGCGCATCGGCTCTCAACGATTGCGCGTATGGATCGGATCGTTGTTCTCGACGAGGGCCAACTTGTCGAGGAAGGCACGCACGAAGCGCTGCTGGCCCAAGGTGGGCTTTATGCGCGATTCTGGCATCGGCAATCTGGCGGATTCCTTGGTATTCGTGAGGCCGCCGAGTAAAATGCCGTCGTTGACAATCGATCGCCTGGGCCATCGCGGAGACGGGATCGCCCAAGGACCAATCTACGTGCCGTGAACCTTGCCGGGCGAGGTTGTCGAGGGCGAAGTTGTCGACGGATGCTTGTCCAATGCTCGGATTCTGACCCCATCGGCAAGCCGAGTTTCTGCATCTTGTCGGCACTATAAGTCGTGTGGCGGGTGTGATTTGCAGCACGCATCAGATGAATTCATCGCAAGCTGGAAGCGGCGTGTCGTTGAAGCCGCCCTGTCGGCGCGCGGTCTGGCGGCGCCAATTCGGCGAATACATGTCTCACCTCCATCCTCGCGACGACGCGCGGCATTCACTGGTCGGCGAACCAAGAAAGGCGCTCTGGTCGGCTTTCATGCGCCAGCAAGCGCGCTAATATCCCCGATCCCGGATTGCCGGATACTGCGTCCGGCGCTGCTGAACTCGGTTCCGACGCTCGAACGCCTGTGCCAGTTGGGTGCTACGCGAAAAAGCGAAATGCGATTTGTGGTTATCGAAACGGATACCGGCCTGGATATTGCAGCTACCGGAGGCAAGTCTCTGAACTTGGAGTCACGCCAAACAGTGGCGGAGATTGCGGAAGCAAGTGATGTGGGTCGGATCAGCTGGAACGAAGAGCCAATTGTCCAGCGCAGCGCGCAGGTTATGACGTTTGGGACAGCACAAGTTCCTATACCGCCGGGCGCGTTTTTGCAGGCCACTGCCGAAGGTGAGGCGGCGCTAGTTGCGTCGGTGCGAAACGCGGTTGGAAAGACGGCTTCGGTCCTGGATTTGTTTGCCGGATGCGGGACGTTTGCACTTCCACTCGCAAACCATGCCGAAGTTCACGCTGTCGAAGGGCTGCACGACATGCTCAATGCTCTCGACGTCGGATGGCGACACGGCAAAAACTTGCGGAACGTCTCGACCGAAGTTCGCGACCTATTTCGGCGACCATTGCTTGCAGACGAATTGGAGCACTATGATGCAATAGTCATCGACCCGCCGCGTGCCGGCGCAGAAGCTCAGTCTATGGAAATAGCCAAAGCTCGGCCCCGTGTGGTGGCATCGGTGTCTTGTAATCCGACAACCTTTGCCCGCGATGCGGCGATCTTAGTAAATGCGGGCTATGTTCTGGATTGGATTGATTTGGTCGACCAGTTTCGATGGTCAACGCACATTGAAATCGCAGCAAAGTTTGCGTTGATATAAGCGGGATTCCAACGAGAATCGATTTACGATAGAGTCTTGGCGAGGCAGAAAGATCGGGCGGCGATCATGAAGATCACACGGCGGACCACACTCTTGGGCAGTCTTGCAGCAATATTGTCAGGCTGCGCGTCAAAATTCCGTTCGTATAACGGCCCCGAGGTTACTCGAATTGCGGTCTTTAAGAATAGCCGCAAGATGTACTTGATCCATCAGGATACGCCGCTGCGGGCGTTCAATATAGACTTGGGATTTGCTCCGGTGGGCGACAAAAAGATTTCCGGTGACGGAAAAACTCCGGAAGGCGAATACGTAATCGATCGTCGCAATCCAGACAGCAAGTATCATCTATCGGTCGGGATAAACTATCCGAATGAGAAGGATATAGCCGAGGCAGAGAAACTTGGCGAAGAGCCAGGCGGCGACATTTTCATTCATGGCCGAGGCAATCTGCTTAGCCGCTGGAAGCCAGATTGGACTTGGGGCTGCATCGCCGTCACAAACGATGAGATCGAAGATATTTACGCCATGGTGAACGACGGTACTCCAATATCGATCTACCGATAGAGTTTATCCACCTAGGATCAGGGTCCACCAGATTTTGCCCGATCTTTCTTGAAACCAGGCGAATCCCAAATCCCTTGCGCGCGGATCCAGAATAACGCCTCGCGTTTCTGGCGAATCCATCCATGCGCTGAGGGTCTCAATCTCTGTTTCAAATGTCTCGGAAATGTTTTCGCCCAGAAGTTGCCCGGCATATCCGACTCGAGCCACGCGATCCAACGGGCTCGATCCGTCTGATCCAAAATGCCAGGGTCTATTTTGCAACGACATATCGCGCGAATGTGTCTCGGCCGCGGCGTTTAGTTCTGCTGAAAGCTTGACTTGACTGGCTCCCGACGCTGCCCGAAGCGCGTTTACGCCGTCAAGCATGCGGAACTGGATGTCTGACGCATTCCTCGATGAGATTCGATATACCTGCGGCAACGGCTTGCCATCTGGACCTAACGGCGGCGCTGGTGTAGCGCAGGCCGCCAATAGGCAAAGGCCAAGAAGACTTAGCGTTCTGATGATCATGACTGTCGCGCCTCGTACATGTTTTTCATGCCTTACAGCCAACTTGGTGACTGTTCAAACTGAAGTGTTAGAATTTAGGCCAACTGACGCCTGTGTGAATTGAAGCCGCCGATCAGTCCGGTTAATAGAGACATCGAGCAATGATCTATCGGAGTCGCCAAATGTCAGGAATTGTTAATGCGAAAGTGACCCGCCGTGGTTTCTTGGCGGGAAGCACGTCACTTTTGGCGGCACCTGTGTATGCGCAGAATCAGGACGAAGTCGAGTTTCGAAGCGGCATCTCTAACGCAGTTCGACGAAACGCTTCCAGTTTTCGTGCTTTGGAATGGCGGCCATATTTCGACAACCTTAGGAAGGGCGCAATCCTTGTCGATATATCTTCGCGCGCGCTTCACTATTGGGACTCAACAGACACGATCTACAAGCTGTACCCAACAAGCGTTCCACTGAGCGAAGACTTAACTCGCCGCGGGCGTACCAGAATCGCGCTGAAAGACGGTGAGCCCGATTGGCGTCCGACGCCGGCCATGAAGAAACGAAATCCCGAATGGCCCGATTACATCCCGGCGGGACCAGACAATCCATTGGGTATCCGGGCGCTTCATCTTGGCTGGCAGTATTATCGCATCCACGGAACCCACGACACGCGCAAAATCGGCCGCAGGTCGTCGAACGGATGCATCGGGCTTTACAACGAGCACATTCTTGAACTCTACGATCTTGCAAAAGTCGGAACGCAAGTTTTGGTGATCTGACAGGATCGATAAGGTTAGTCGATCCAACCCTTCAGGTTTTCATTTATGACTTCTGTCAGCGCGCGGATATGCGCGTCGTCGTCGTTGAGGCACGGTATATAGGTGAATTTCTCACCCCCGGCGGACTCAAAACTTTCCCGGATCTCTTCGTTAATTTCTTCTAAGGTCTCGATGCAATCCGCTGAGAATGCGGGCGCAATAACGGCAATGTCTTTCTTACCACATTGTGCAAGCCGCGCGACTTCTTCGACGGTATACGGTTGAAGCCATTCTTCTGGGCCAAATCGGCTTTGGAATGTCGTTACTATCTGGTCGTCACTCCAACCTAACCGCTCTTTCAAAAGCCGCGTCGTTTTTTGGCATTGGCAATGGTAGGGATCGCCTTCGGCGAGGTAACGCTTAGGAACACCGTGGTAGGAACAGACAAGAATCTCCGGACGCGATTCCTGGGTCGCGTAGGCGCGCTCAACGGACTGCGCAAGGGCGTCGATATATGTCGGGTGATCAAAATAAGCAGGGACCGTGCGCGTCGATGGTTGCCATTTCTCTTCTCGCAGCGCACGAAAAAAATGGTCGTTTGCTGTAGCAGTGGTGGCACCGGCATACTGCGGATAAAGCGGGAAAAACAGGATCTTGCGACACCCTTGCTCGATCAACGCCTGCGTTTTCGATTGGGTTGAGGGATTGCCATAGCGCATGCAGAAATCCACGACGACCTGATCGCCATATCTTTCTTTCAGTTCACTACGAATACTTTCGGTCTGCGCTTTCGTGATGGTCATCAGCGGGCTCTCGCCCGCCTCGTGATTCCAGATCGATCTATATGCGGCTCCTGATGAAAACGGTCGCTTGGAAAGAATGATCAACTGCAAAAGCGGCTGCCAAATCCATGGGCTGTAGTCGATAACTCGCCTGTCGGACAGAAACTCACTTAGATATCGTCGCATCGACCAATAATCGTGGCCATCCGGAGTGCCGAGATTGGCAAGCAGCACGCCAATCTTTTCCCCCAGCACCGGCGGGTGATCTGGCGGAAGTGCGCTTGTTATTTCTTGGGAGCTCTTGGTGGCCAATTATCGGTCCTCATTCTAATACTTGCAGACAGATAGTGAACCAATCAATGGAAGCGTCTGCTGCATGTTCGAATAACCGTAATATGCTCGCAGTCAACGTGTTACGGGATCACCCGCCGGTCGTTCATCAACGCGAAGCGCGTCGGCTAATCGTGCTTTTGCAGATCCCGGCTTCAGCGGTTTTTGCTGGCTTTCGTGCGGAGCCCAGCCAGTCAGATACACGAGTTCAAACGTCGCGACGAGAAAACCGTCTGTGTCTGCGTAGTTCTCACAATAAATAGTCTCTGCCTCCTCGAAGAGTTGGCGCGACGAAGTGGCGCGGTGTCGGTTAGCCAGTGCATTTGTTTCGCCCATGCCACGCAGATCGCGTACTAGCCGATTAAACGATGGATATCGAACAGTCAGCGTACGACTGTCTGCAACCGGCTGCGAAAACCCGGCCCGCTGCAATAGCGCACCAAGTTCACGAATTTCCGCCATCGGAACAACTCGCGGAGAGATACCGCCCATTACCCGGCTTTCAGCCTCAGCAAGAACTGCGCGAAGCTCGCGCAAGGTCTGTCCGCCAAATTGAACCGCGATGAACAGGCCGTCGGGCTTCAGGGCCAGTCTTGCCTGGACAAGCTGTCCGACCGGATCATCAGCCCAATGAAGCGCCATCGCGTGGAAAATTAGGTCGTGGGAGGCGGTTTCCAAAGCGATCTCGGGGGCGTCAGCAACGCAGTTCGCATAGGGCCAGATTGCCCGGAACGGTTCGACCAGGCCGCCAATGATCGCGGGCGACGTAAACGACTTGTTAACCTCGGAGACCCTTTCCTCCAGATCGATGGCAGCTTCGCGGTACACAAAGTCTTCAAGCATACGCCGTGCTCGACTGCGGTGAAGCTCCAATGCTGATCGGTCTGTTAATCGGGGTTTATCAGTCATGTTCAAATTGAAATTTTGCGCGGCATGACTGTTATGCACCGAGCGCTTGCGTTGATCTATCCTGATCAGTGCGCCATGTGCACAAATCTCGTTGAATCTACAGGAGCGCTATGCGCGTCTTGTTGGCGTTCAACCCCTTTTTTCACTGGTAATGTTTGCGACAGTTGCGGGACACCATTAGTCGGGCCTTGCGACGGAGTTACGGATACCTGCGACGATTGTATCGCAACGCCGAGACCTTGGTCGCGCGGGCGCGCAGTCTTTGGTTACCGCGATGCCGGCCGCCGAATTGTTCTCGCGCTGAAACATGGCGACCGAACCGATCTGGTGCCGGCGGCATCACGGTGGATGACTCGGGCCGGGACGGATTTGTTTCAAACGCAGCCACTTCTCGTTCCAATTCCCATTTTCTGGACACGCTTGGTTCGGCGAAAATTCAATCAAGCAGCCGAACTTACAAAAGCAATAGGCGACCATGCCGGACTAGACATCTGTCTGGATGCATTGAGCAGAACACGCCCCACAAAGATGCAGGATGGAATGACTGTCGACGAACGGTATAAAAATCTCGACGGCGCGATTCTGGCGAATGCCAAACGGGTGCATTTGATTAAGGGTCGCGAGATTTGCCTGATTGAAGACGTTATGACGTCTGGCGCAACGCTCTCGGTCGCTTCGCAGGCCTGTATTGACGCTGGCGCCGCACACATTTCGGTGCTTGTGCTGGCACGTGTGATGAAAGCGCCCTAAGTAACAGGCAACTGCATTTAGGATGTGCTCAAATGAAGCTTGTCGAGATTTACACGTCGCCCTTTTGCGGCTTTTGCCACGCAGCCAAACGGCTGTTATCGCAAAAGGGTGTGTCGTACACAGAGATCGACGTGACGGATTCGCCAAAAATGCGTCATGAAATGACACAGCGAGCCAAAGGTCGCCGTACTGTCCCGCAGATATTCGCAGGACATTCTCATATCGGCGGTTGTGACGATCTTTTTGCACTAGAGCGGTCGGGCAAGCTTGACCCGATTCTGGCAGCCTGAGAATTGCGCGTCGGCTTAATCCAACTCAATTCTTCGGATGATCCGATTTCCAACATATCGTCAACTTGCGAGCTGGTGCAGAATGCGGCTGCCCAAGGTGCGGAATTTATTCTTACGCCGGAAGTTACAAACTGTGTCTCGGCCAGTCGTACGCGACAGGCCGAGG
Source organism: Boseongicola sp. (assembly GCA_051009475.1). Lineage (GTDB taxonomy): Bacteria > Pseudomonadota > Alphaproteobacteria > Rhodobacterales > Rhodobacteraceae > CAXMNX01. The sequence continues at coordinate 4,973 of JBPCWO010000416.1, read as the reverse complement.
TGTTGGTGGCGGAGGGCGATGACCAGACCCTTGCATCACTTAGGGCCGAGGCAAAGCGAAACGGCGTGTGGATACTGATCGGGTCGCTGGCACTTTCGGATCCATCCGGTGATGGGCGGTCTGTGAACCGATCATTTCTAATTTCACCATCGGGCAATATCGACGCGCGCTATGACAAGATGCACATGTTCGATGTCACGATCTCCGAATCCGAAAGCTATCGTGAAAGCGCCGGTTATCGGCCCGGATCGAGTGCAGTGCTGGCTGAAGTCGCTGGCGTGGCCGTTGGCCTCACTGTCTGTTACGACCTCCGATTCCCTTATTTGTATAGGAGTCTCGCCCAGGCCGGTGCTCAGATAATAACTATTCCGTCGGCATTTGCGCCGGAAACCGGAGCTGCTCATTGGGAAGTTCTGCTTCGCGCAAGGGCAATTGAAACCGGCAGTTTCGTCCTTGCTCCGGCGCAGTGCGGTAATCACAGTGCCACGCGAGGGAAAAGCAGACAAACGTACGGGCATTCAATGGCGGTTGATCCCTGGGGCGCAATTCTCGTGGACGGCGGCGAGTTTCCGGGGGCCACACTGGTTGATCTGGATCTAAAGGCAGTCGATGATGCACGCAGACGCATCCCGTCGCTGACCCATGACCGAATGTACAGGCCCGATTGATGGCTGACACCAAAGATTTAGGCGACCCACTGGCTATCGCGCTTTTCAGCGAGATATTCATGGCCGACCAGCTTGCGCGGGCGCGGTTGGCGAAGGCGCTGCCTAAGGGCATGGAACTGTCTCATTTTTCGGTTTTGAACCACTTGGCGCGCACAAACTCAGAACGAACGCCGGCGCAATTGGCGCGCGCGTTCCATGTCACGCGCGGCGCGATGACGAACACGGTAAATCGCCTGGAACGAGCTGGGTATGTTCACGTTCGCCCAGATTGGGATGACGCGCGGCGCAAGTTTGTGAGCGTCAGCTCTACTGGCAGACAAGCGCGAGACGAAGCGTTGGCGGCCGTCGCCCCTATCCTTGACGATGTTGTCGAGGCTGCTGGGACTGAAAATGTGCGCGGCATATTGCCTGTTCTGCGAGAAATTCGCCAACGTTTCGATGAAAATGAACCTACGGACGAATAGACGTCGTAACGTAATTCACGCTTAGATCGCGTTCACTAATCCGCCAAGTCCAGGTGATCGGATTGAAGACAAAGCCTTTTCGATCAACTGGATCCATCCCGGCCTTCTCCAGCAAATCGAAAAGCTCGCCCGGGGTAATAAACCTTGCCCAATCGTGCGTGCCTTTGGGTAGCCATTGCATGATGTATTCAGCACCAACAATTGCCATCGCAAAACTTTTGGGATTCCGGTTGATCGTGGAACAAACCATCAATCCACCAGGCTTCAACAAGCCAAAACACGCCGTCAGGAAAATGTGTGGATCGACCACGTGCTCGACGACTTCCATATTAAGAATTGCGTCGAATACCTCTCCACTTTCTACAAGCGCTTCGGCCGTCGTATGTCGATAGTCGATATTCAGACCCTGTTCCTCGGCATGGACCCGGGCGACGGGAATATTTCCCTCGGCGGCGTCCGCGCCGACAACTTCAGCGCCAAGACGCGCCATAGGTTCCGACAACAATCCCCCGCCGCAACCGATATCCAGTATTCGGAGCCCTGTGAATGGAAGTGGCTGGGAAAGATCGCGACCAAATTCAGCCGATATCTGCGCGGTTATGTAATCCAGGCGACACGGATTCAGCATGTGTAGTGGTTTGAATTTTCCATTCGGGTCCCACCACTCGGCAGCCATTTTCTGAAACTTCTCAATTTCAGCGGCATCGATTGTGTTGGTCTTTGTCATCAAGAGGCGGCCTTTCGCACATTCTTTCGTTGCTAACATAGATCGCTGCAATTTCTCGTTATATAGGACTGATATGGATCGCGCCGCAGACAAAAGAACTGTGTCACAATATCTCTATCCGCCGATTGATCCGTTCGATCAGCAGATGCTGGATGTTGGTGACGGGCATCGGATTTACGTCGAACAATGCGGAAATCCTGAAGGTGCACCGGTCGTTGTTCTTCATGGCGGACCCGGTGGCGGATGCAGCCCCGCGATGCGGCGGTATTTCAATCCTTCCCATTATCGGATCGTGCTCTTTGATCAGCGTGGCTGCGGCCGATCACGACCGCATGCGAGCGCGGAGAACAATACGACGTGGGATCTGGTTCAGGATATCGAGCGGATCAGGAAAGTGCTTTCGATTGACCGATGGGCAATTTTTGGCGGAAGTTGGGGCGCGACTCTGGGTCTAGTTTATTCCATTACAAATCCGGACCACGTTGCGCATCTGATTTTGCGCGGTGTCTTTCTGATGACGCAGCGCGAACTTGACTGGTTTTATCGTGGTGGTGCCGGGCAATTCTGGCCGGACGTCTGGTCTGAATTTACCGCGCTGATACCCGAAGATGAGCGTGGCGATCTGATTGCGGCCTATAACAAGCGGCTATTTTCGGGCGACCTGAAGCTGGAAAATCGATTTGCGCGCGCTTGGGCAAGTTGGGAAAACACGCTGGCCTCGATCAACAACGACGGACCAGGCGGAGAAAGCCCAACAGAATACGCACGCGCCTTTGCGCGGCTTGAAAACCATTATTTCACCAATGGCGGGTTTCTTGAACACGATGGTTGGATTCTTGAAAATGTAGATTCGATCAAGGATGTCCCGGGAACAATCGTGCAAGGCCGCTATGACATGATTTGCCCCCCTACATCGGCTTATGAGCTGAACTCTCGATGGCCGGGATCGAGGCTTGTAATCGTGCCTCGGGCCGGGCACGCCTTGTCGGAACCCGGAATTAGTGCCGAACTTGTGCGTACAATGGACGCAATTCGAAATAATCCATGAGTTATCCACAGAATTATCAACATATGGCGGATAACCGCCGTTGATTCTACCACCTGTTGTCCGCTGGTTGATGCATCTCTAAAAATTTTCAAACGAGCGCCGATCCACTGCCTCTGTTTAGCCGCATTCCTTGGGGAGATTGCGGTCGGGGGTAGTGACAAAGGACCTGGGGATGAATTCGACGATTGCTGCAGTCGCCGCTGGAATTGTAATTTTGTTTGCCTCGGCAATGGATGCCGAAGCCTGTTCGCGTAATGTGTCGGCGAAAGCGGCGAAGACCGTCGTTCCGTCTTCCCGTGTCAATCAAGCTCTTCTTGACGACGCAATCCGCGCCGAAGTCAATTTTCATCGCTGTCGTGCCGGCCTGCGGACTTTGGCGGATGCCGGAAGCGGCTTGGCCAATCAGGCAAAGAAGCACAGTTCATGGATGGCCAGATCGCAGCAGCTAACGCACCGAAGCACCGTTGCAGGTAGTGCCACACTTAAACAGCGACTAAAAAAATCGGGACTCAGATATCGGACTGGCGCCGAAAATATCGGGATGGTTCATCGCTATCAAATCGATAATCAGCGCTTCAAAATAGTCAATTCGAATGCCTGCCAGTTTACAACTTACGGCGGCCAGCCGTTGCCCGCACACTCGTATGCGTCGCTTGCCCGCCATGTCGTGGACCTCTGGATGAATTCACCGGGTCACCGCAAAAACATTCTGAACAGAAAAGTTACCAAGATGTCTTCCGGCGTTGCATTCGACCCCAAAGCCCAGTATTGCGGCCGCTTCTGGCTGACGCAGAATTTCGTCGGCTAGTCACGACAGGATCAGCCTTCACAAAGTTAGACTATAGCCAGGCCAATGCGCTTGGCACATTGTGTGCAACGAAAAGTTGTTACGCAGCCTCCGCGCTTTTCCGACAATAACAAGACGCCCGCACCGGAACTGTGGCGCGGGCCGCGGCCTGATCCAGCAACAGTTTTATGTGCCGCGCCTCTGCGATTTCGCCCCGTCGGACCAGGCATTCATGTAGACCGTGCAAGCTCCAGACGTTTCGCGGATGCTGGCAGGGACGCGAAAGCGTATGGTCCAATCCAAGATCGGCACGATAGACCGCCTCGGCCTCGTCAAACTGCTCGGCCTCCATCAACAGGGCGCCCAATGCATGGCGCGCGGGTTGCATCCAACCCCACGGCTCGTCGTAAAGAAGACCATCATCCAGTCCGACACTGCGGCGAAGATGATTTAACCCGGTGTCGCGATCGCCGGATTTGAACGCGATTTCACCGTCCATCATGGCTTCGCCGACCAGCAAGACATCGTCGCAGGTGTTGTTAAAGACCATCCGCTCTTCAGGGATTGCACCTCGGGCGGCAACGGCCAGTTTACGCTCGGCATTTGCGTCGTCGGGTTTTCCGAGATTGGCAAAGGCAATGGCGCGGGCCTGATGAGCGGCGGCCGTGGTATAGCAATAAAGTTCACGGTCCTCCGGAAACGGCTCGTCCAGGACTTCCTGCCATTGTCCAAACCGGACCATGACGTGGATCTTCTTACCATAAAAGCTTTCGAACAGTTCCGGCATGAAGCGGACGACAGGATCGGGCAGCATGTCCATTAAGCGTTTGGATGCCGCCAGGGCCACTTCGGGCTGCCCAAGGAACATAGCGCCGTAAGCTTCGAAATGGGCGTTGTGGATACGATAGAGCGTGTAAAAATTCTCCGCACCGGCAACTTCCGCGTACTTGCGGTCGATCTCGACCGCCTTGTGATTGCGTGCAACGACACTCTGATACTCACCGCACAACACGTCGATATGGGTGGCCATGTGAACAAGATGGCCGCTGTCCGGCACCAGATCGGTTAACCGGTCGCCATGTTTTAGCGCTTTTTCCGGCGTTGGCGACATCTCCATGAGGTGGATGTACATATGAAGAAGTCCAGGATGATCCCAGGCGCCAGGCAATTCGTTGAATGCGTGATCAAGGGCAGCCAGCGCTTCCAGCGTTGAGGCGTCTTTGGCGGGTTGCCCTGTAGGGAGATCCCAAAGCAGCCAAGGTGTTCGGTTCATTAAAGA
>JBPCWO010000415.1:0-4294 GCA_051009475.1 Boseongicola sp. | reverse complement strand
TTATTAGCCCGTGGGAAAGAGAACACTTGCTATTGAACGTCTGAGCAATTGCGCATGGCGTGAGACTACTATTGATGAAGAGAAATTTCCCGTGAACCCACTGTATCGCAACGACGCCCCCGGCAGCTATCCCCAGAGCTGGTATGCTGCGACGGCAGACATTGGCGCCGAGCGTCCAGCGCTTGACGGCGATCTGACCTGCGACGTTGCAATTGTTGGTGCTGGCTATACCGGACTATCAACCGCGCTCCACGCCGCGCAACAAGGTTTGGACGTCGTTGTGGTTGATGCCCATAGGGTCGGGTTCGGCGCATCCGGACGCAACGGCGGACAGGTCGGCACCGGTTGGAACAAAGATCAACGCTGGTTGGAAAGCCGGGTCGGACGCGACGACGCGCGCAAGCTATGGGATTTGACGGTCGAGGCAAAAGCGTTGACGCGCGACCTCGCCGCAAAATATTCGCCGGATGCGGCTTTTAAGCCTGGAGTACTTCACGGCGAATGGACCAAGTCAGGTGCCGAAGACGCAAGAGCTTATGGCGAATGGCTTGATGGGCATTACGACTTCAAGACCGAATACTTCGACCGTGACGGTATTCGCGATGTTTGCCGGTCAGACGTGTATCAGGGTGGGCTTTTGGACTGGGACGCCGGGCACATCCACCCGCTGCGCTATGTTCTCGGACTTGCTCGCGGTGCAGAAGCGGCAGGTGCGCAAATTTTCGAACGCACCGAAGCGACCAACATTGTGGATGGCGAAGTGCGCACTCCGACGGGCACAATCAAGGCATCTCACATTGTACTCGCCGGGAACGGTTATTTGCCCGATCTGAACGTGCAAATCTCGTCTCGCGTCATGCCGATCAATTCTTTCATCGCAGCAACCGAACCACTGGGCGATCTGGCCGACCAAGTGCTCACAAAAGACATCGCCGTCGCCGATGATCGATTTGTCGTGAATTACTTTCGCCTGAGCGAGGACAGGCGGCTGTTGTTTGGCGGTCGCGAAAGTTACTCGATTGGGTTTCCAACGGATATCGTGAGCGCCCTGCGCAATCGGATGACCCGATTGTTCCCTCAGTTGAAGGACGTTGGCATCGATTATTACTGGGGCGGCACATTGGGGATCACGATGACCCGATTGCCAATGGTGCGCCGTATCGGGAAAACAACCCTCGCGGCAGGCGGCTTTTCAGGCCACGGTGTCGCAATCACCGGGCTGACGGGAAAAATCCTTGCCGAAGCAATTGCGGGCGACGCTGGTCGTTTCGACCTGATGTCGAACCTGCCCGGTCAAATGTTTCCCGGCGGTCGCTACGCTCGAATGCCGTTGCTTACGCTTGGGATGACCTGGTTCTCGTTGCGTGACCGCCTTGGAATCTAATGCTTCGATGCCGGTTGCCCGGCCTACAAAGCCGAAGTTCAGCGTGCCCAAAGGCGCTTGCGACGCCCATGTCCACATGGTTGCGGGCGCAAATGACTTCCCGCTTTGGGACGGTCGCGTTGAAGATCCGGCGCCGGGATTGGATTTCGACGGCTGGCTGGCATTCTTGGAATCCCATCTCGACGCGCTTGGTATGGAGCGCACGGTCATCGTCCACTCAATTCTCTATGGTTCTGACAATGCGGTGACGATCGAATCCGTGCGGCGGCTGGGCCAGCGCGCAAGGGGGGTCGGTCTATTGCAAGACGGCGCGACCGAACCTGAGATCGATGCGCTGGCTGCGGCGAACATGAAAGCCATACGGTTGAACTATGTGCACGGGGGCGTTTTGACCTGGGACGGTGCGAAATCAATGGCTCCGGCACTGGCGGAAAGGGGCATGCATATCCAGATGCTGGCGCACGCCGATCAACACATTTCGGCTCTGGCAGATGACGTGCGCGCGTTCCCCTGCCCGGTGGTATTTGATCACTGCGGCTGGCCTTTCGATGGGCCGTCGCCAAACAGCAAAGGGTTCGCAACATTATTGGAACTCGTAGCCGAGGGCCATGCGTGGGTGAAACTCTCTGCGGTCTACCGTTTGACCGCTGACTGGGCCCAAGCCGCAGAATTGGTTGCCGCCCTAACTGCCGCAAACCCAGAACGGTGCCTTTGGGGCTCTGACTGGCCGCATTTGATGCGGGCAGATGCAGCGATGCCTGATGCGGGTGATCTACTCAATTTCTTCGGCGCAGTCGTAACTGACGACGCAACCCGAAACCGTATTCTGGTTGATAATCCGGCGGCACTTTTCGGCTTTTGATCCGCGCGCCGCGACCCTATGTCTAGGCGAAGAAATAATGGAGCCCCGCACATGCGTTTCGACCCCTGCCCTGCTTTTGACGCCAATTCGGCCGGTGCCCGCGAACTCGGTGATTTGCCTGAGTGGGACCTGTCCGATCTTTACCCAAGCCCAGACGCCCCCGAACTGGCGCGCGACATGGACTGGGTCGAAATAGCCTGTGCTGACTTTGCCGCGGATTACGAAGGAAAACTTGCGGGCCTTAACGCCGATGCAATGCTCGAATGTGTGTTGCGCTATGAAAAGATCGACCTGAAGGCCGGGCGGATTATGTCGTTCATTGGGCTTCGCTACTACCAAAACACTACCGACGCCGAGCGCGCCAAAGCAATGTCAGATGCTCAGGACCGGATCACCGCCTTCACCACGCCGCTGGTGTTTTTCTCGCTCGAAGTGAACCGGATCGACGACGCGGTGCTCGATGGCTGGTTCGCCGGCAACGGCGATCTCGCCCGCTACAAACCAATCTTCGATCGGATGCGCGCCATGCGACCGCATCAGCTATCGGACGAGCTCGAGAAATTTCTCCATGACCAGTCCACAGTTGGTGCTGCTGCCTGGAATCGCTTGTTTGATGAAACCATCGCCGGGCTCGAATTCAAAATCGGCGACGAAGCCCGTGGGCTTGAGGCGACGCTCAATGATCTGACCGATCAGGACCGCCCCACCCGCGAGGCCGCAGCCCGCGAGCTGGCGCGCGTATTTGGCAATAACGTGAAGCTGTTCGCGCGGGTGCACAACACGCTCGCCAAGGAAAAAGAGATCGAGGACCGCTGGCGGAAAATGCCCACCCCGCAGACCGGACGGCACTTGTCGAACCATGTCGAGCCTGAGGTGGTCGAAGCATTGCGGAACGCTGTTGTTGCCGCATATCCGAAACTAAGCCATCGCTACTATGAATTGAAACGCAAGTGGATGGGCCTTGAGACGATGGAGGTCTGGGACCGGAACGCACCACTGCCGATGGAATCCGACCGCCTTGTCGGCTGGGACGAGGCCCGCGAAACCGTCCTTTCCGCTTACTCCGAGTTTGATCCGGAGATGGCGACTCTGGCCGAGCCATTTTTTGACAAGGGCTGGATCGATGCGCCTGTGAAGCCTGGAAAAGCTCCTGGCGCTTTTGCACATCCGACCGTCGCCGACGCGCACCCCTATGTCATGCTCAACTACCTTGGCAAACCGCGCGACGTGATGACCCTCGCGCACGAACTCGGCCACGGTGTTCACCAACGCCTCGCTGCCGGTCAGGGCGAACTTTTGGCCTCAACGCCTCTCACGTTGGCTGAAACCGCAAGTGTCTTTGGCGAGATGCTGACATTTAGACGCCTTCTGAAAAACGCGCCCAGCGCCGCCGAGAAAAAGGTACTGCTGGCCGGCAAGGTCGAGGACATGATCAATACCGTTGTTCGCCAGATCGCGTTTTATGATTTTGAATGCAAACTCCACGATGCCCGCGGAAAAGGCGAACTGACGCCGGATGACATCGGCGAACTATGGATGAGCGTCCAAGGCGAAAGTCTCGGCCCGGCATTTACCTTTATGGAAGGCTACGAGACCTTCTGGTCCTACGTCCCGCACTTTGTTCATTCACCGTTTTATGTCTATGCCTATGCCTTCGGTGATGGGCTCGTAAACGCGCTGTATGCTGTTTACGAAGAGGGTGACCACGATTTTCAGGCTAAGTATTTTGAGATGCTGAAGGCGGGCGGATCCAAGCACCACAAAGAGCTTTTGGCCCCGTTTGGCTTAGATGCCAGCGATCCGGTGTTCTGGGACAAAGGATTGTCGATGATTTCGGGATTCATTGATGAGTTGGAGGGGATGGAGTAAAGGGCACTGCCAACTAGAGGGCTGAACAGCCGCTTTGAGCCTGAGGCGGAAGTTTCGGAGAGCGGCATTATTCGAAGCAAGCCCTGCGCCCAAATCCACTGGCGCAATCAAGTTTTGAAATAACTGCACATTGAACTAAGCTGCCCGTTAGGGAGAGGCAGATGGAACGTCGCCTGGCA
>JBPCWO010000414.1:0-10408 GCA_051009475.1 Boseongicola sp. | reverse complement strand
CACCTGAACAATTCATCAAACCGCCCGAGGCAAGCGAGGCGACTGTGACACAGCCGAAAACCATCATGTCGTTCATTCCCTGAACGCGGCCGCGCTCTTCAATCGTATGCGAAGCCGCCAGCATTGTCGTTGCGCCGATAAAGCCAAAATTCCAGCCAAGCCCAAGAAGAATGAGCGCTACAAAAAAATTGGATAGCGAAATGCCCGCCAAAGCAACCAAACCGGCACCCGCGAGAATAATCAACCCGGCCGCGACAATTCGTTCGGCGCCAAAGCGTGCGATTAAGTGACCGGTAAAAAACGAGGGCGCAAACATCGCAAAAACGTGGCCGCTAACGATGTCGGCCGCGTTGTGAGTAGTAAATCCGCATCCGACTACCGCCAATGGCGTTGATGTCATCACCAGGTTCATTAGAGCGTAAGCCACCATGGCACAAATGATCGAAACCGCGATCCGGGGCGTTGTAAGCAATTGCCAACGCGTACGGCCCGGGTCAACGGATTGGCGTTCCCGAGATGGGACTGGCGCGTCAAGCAGCAGAAACAGGAACGAACCGATCACGTTCAACGCGATCACGGCGATATAAGTCCCCAGAAATGGCACAACCATGGATTCCGCGGTGACTTTGACCAGTTGCGGCCCAATGATTGCGCTGACAAGCCCGCCAGCCATGACATAACTTATCGCTTTTGGGCGAAATGCATCTGTCGCAACGTCTGCGGCAGTAAACCGGTAAAAACCCTGCGCAGACATATAGATGCCGGTAAAAAGTGATCCGAGTAGAAACAGCGAAAAGCTGGCGTAGTACAAACCCATCGCGCCGACGGTCGCACCGAGCGCTCCGCCAAAAGCTCCAACGAAAAACCCGGCTTTTCTTCCATAGCGTTGCATGAACGACGACATCGGCGTCGCACTTAGCATCGAGCCTAGAACGATCAATGATATTGGCAGCGTCGCAAAGCAGATATTGGTTGCCAAAGACTGCCCGGCCAGGCCCGCAACAACAAATATCATCGGCATCTGCGAACCAAGTACCGCTTGGACCGTTACCAGTACTGCAACGTTGCGGCGCGCGCGCCTGTCATCACGAATGTCGTCCATTGGCTCCGCTTACGCCTGAGGCATGCCACCGACAAGACATTTCCGGCTTCGCCACCTGTTTGTTTCAACCGCGGCAAGGCAAACGTTACTTCCAAGCCTGGCGAGGGGCGACCGTGATGCGCTGATCAGCAATATTTCGTCGACGATGCTTTCAAAATTCTCTTGCTCAAGCCATGACCAGCGAAGCCGGCGAGCGGCCTGAATTCCTGTATGGACGACTTCATCTTTGCCTCGCACCCGTTTACGGTCGCCAGCGAGCGGGAAAAGCCTAACGGCGCATATCAGAGCGGACGGGATCGTGGTGCGAATTTCGGTGTCTTCAATTAATAATATCTACGAAACACCAGAATGGATTTGGCGTCGATCGTGAGCGTTGGTCGGCTGATCGAAACGCCAAACTGTGTGGCGGAAGGCGCTGACTGGTTGGCTACGGAAGTACCCCAGTTTTCATATGCGCTTGAACTAACGGGAGAATTGCCGCTGCGTCGACGCGATGATGGGTTCGCGGCATTGCTTGACGCGATTGTAAGTCAACAAGTGTCGGTTGCCGCGGCAGATGCAATTTGGGGTCGTCTTAAAACCGCGAAGCTGACGGGCCCGCGCAAAATCTCTGATGCGTCAGACGATGATCTTCGTGCGTGTGGCCTGTCGCGGCAGAAGACCCGCTATGCCCGTGCATTGGCTGCGTCGGGAATCCGTTACAACACTCTCAGAACGATGCCGACCGATGATGTCATCGCGACCTTGATAGAAGTGCCCGGAATTGGCAGCTGGACAGCGGAAATCTATGCAATGTTTTCCTTGGGGCGTGCGGATGTTTTTGCGCCCGGTGATTTAGCATTGCAGGAGGCTGCCAGAATTTTGTTCGAGCTTCCCGACAGACCTTCCGAAAAGACATTGCGCGAAATGTCGGAAGCGTGGTCACCGTGGCGCGGTGTAGCTGCGCGATTGCTTTGGGCCTACTACCGCGTCGCAAAAGAACGTGAGGGGATACGGTGAGCGAGCTTGAATATAAACGTCGTGCTTCAGCAACTGGCGCGGATACTTCGGTCGTGATCTTTCTGCACGGATATGGCGCTGACGGCGCTGATCTTCTTGGACTCTCCGACCCGCTTGCACAGCATTTGCCTGACACTGTCTTCATCGCGCCCAACGCACCGGAACGCTCGATGGCAAATCCGGTGGGGTTTCAATGGTTCCCAATTCCCTGGATTGACGGATCTACCGAAACCGCAGCGGCCGAGGGATTGCTTCGGTCGGCCAAAGTATTGAACGACTTTGTCGATAAAGTTTTGGCCGACGAAGGCTTGTCGCCTGACCGGCTAATTCTGTTTGGGTTTAGTCAGGGCACGATGATGAGTCTTCACATCGCACCTCGTCGTCAGGAGGCAATTGCCGGAATAGTTGGGTTTTCCGGACGACTGATGTTTCCAGAGGCAGTAACAGTTGAAGCAGTATCAAAGCCCCCGGTTTTGCTGGTTCATGGTAGTGCCGACGACGTCGTTCCTTTTGCCGAAATGCAAACTGCCGCCGAAGTTTTACAAGGCGCAGGTTTTCAAGTTTACGGGCATGTTATGGACGGCACAGCGCACGGCATAGCGCCGGACGGCTTGAGCGTTGCGCTTGCATTTATCAAGGAACAGTTAGACTCGAACTAATCCGTTCTGGGTAACTCTGTGGATAAGTTGTGGATAACTGTAGATTTCCTGCTGCTGGCGAGGCCTGGCATCAGCCCAAAAAGACCATAATCATGGGTCTTGTCTGAAATCAGCACCCATATATAGTTCGAGCAATTCCTTGGGCGGGTCACGCCGCCCTTGTGGTAAGAACGGGGTGTGGAGTGATTTGTCTTGATTGATGGCGAGTTCAGAACAAGTTTTGTCCGAGAACCGGTTGGCCTGAGGCATAATCCGGCGTTGGTTCTGAACGCCGACTACAGACCCTTGTCTTACTACCCGCTTTCGCTTTGGTCATGGCAGGATGCCGTGAAAGCTGCCTGGCTCGATCGCGTAGATATCGTCGCGGAATATGATGAAGTTGTTCGCAGCCCTTCGACGACTATCAAAATTCCGTCGGTGGTTGTTTTGAAAGACTATGTGCATCCGCAAAAACGAGTGGCATTCACACGTTTCAATCTATTTTTGAGAGATGAATTCTGCTGCCAGTATTGCGGTGACAAAGGCGATTTGACTTTTGATCACGTTGTGCCGCGTGCGCGCGGTGGAATTACCAGCTGGCAGAATGTCGTCGCGGCCTGCGCGCGCTGTAATTTGCGAAAAGGTGCCAGATCGCTGCGTCAGGTCGGCATGGCGCTTCGTCGCCCACCGCGTCAGCCCGAAGCCGAAGAGCTTCGCAATCGCGGCCGGAAATTTCCGCCAAATCATCTCCACGAGACTTGGCTGGACTTCTTGTATTGGGACGCCGAGCTGGAAGCGTAAGTTGTCGCACCGCCTGGTTTGCCCGCGCTGTCGCACTCGAACTTAGCTTGCCGATCATCCATGAACCGCCAGCCCCTGCAAAGAGGGGTTGCCTGGCGCTATTGGATCGGCAAAGTCAGCTATATGGCTGATGATTATTTCAAACCAGTTTCTGGATTCGACCTGCCGCGATTTGCCGGTGTTCCAACTTTCATGCGGTTGCCGCTCGTTCCGCTTGATCACGACAAGATTGGTGAGGTTGATATCGGGTTGATCGGAGTGCCGTGGGACAGCGGGACAACGAACCGTCCCGGTCCGCGACATGGCCCGCGTCAACTTCGCGATGCCTCGACAATGATACGTGCCGAACACCCTACAACCAGCGTTCGTCCGTTTGAAGCAGCCAATTGCGCCGATGTCGGTGATGTCGGTCCAAATCCTGCATCAATAGATGACACCCTTCAGCGCATAACTGCTGCCTTCAAATCCCTTAGGCGACATGGGATTCGGCCTTTGATGGCGGGTGGAGACCACCTCTCGTCCCTTCCGGCATTGCGCGGAATTGCGAGTGATGGACCGTTGGGAATGATCCACTTTGATAGCCACACGGACCTCTACCACAGCTACTTCGGCGGCCAGATGTATACGCATGGCACGCCTTTCCGTCGCGCCATTGAAGAGGGGCTTCTTAATCCCAAGCGCGTTGTGCAAATCGGTATCCGCGGTACGATGTACGACGCAGAAGATATTGATTTTGCAAACGCAAATGGTGTCCGCGTTATCCGAATCGAAGAGTTTTTCCGTCGTGGTGTCGACGATATAATGACCGAAGCGCGCGAGATTGTTGGCTCAGAGCCGATTTACGTGAGTTACGATATTGATTTTGTCGACCCGGCCTTCGCGCCGGGAACGGGAACGCCTGAAGTGGGTGGCCCGACCAGTTTCCAGGCGCTGGAGGTTTGTCGCCATCTTCATGGACTAGACATTCGCGGGGCTGATCTAGTCGAAGTATCTCCACCATTTGACCCCACAGGAGCAACAGCATTTCTTGGTGCGTCGATAATGTTCGAGCTTCTTTGCGCGATGGTTAACTGAGTCTGAAGCCGTTAACCGCCTACGCCGAACAGCTAGCTCCGCCGAGGACGCAAAACTTTGCGCAATGGGGATGGTTCAGCCGAACCGGTTGTTCGGCGTCAGCCAGCGTTGAACCCAGTTCGAACTCGGCGTCGTATGCCAGAAGCGTACAGGCCAATACCACAGGGGTGCTTGCACCTTTGCGCTTCACAATCATTCGCGACGAAGAACACATGACCGAATCTGGAGATTTGTTCAGAGTGCTCCAACACGATGATGTAATTTCAGGCACGTCAACGTTTGCGTCCATCTCTGGGAAAAGCACGGTCATTCCTGGGTCTAACGCATCGATGTCGAAGCCCTCGGATTTGAAAAACCGACCGTAGCCTTCACGCGCTTCTTTGTCCGTCTCGCCCCAAACCGATCGACCGGCTACGGCCATTCGAATGCCAGCATCACGCAACCATCGCATGCCCTCAACGGTTTTCTCAAAGCTGCCCATGCCACGTTCTGCTTCGTGATTCTCTGCCAGCCAGTGATCGACAGATATACGCAACGTCAGTTTCTGCCCAAATTCCTGCTGCAGGGATTCTAGACCGGCCTTAACAGATTTCCGCATCATCGGGCGCATAGCGTTTGTCAGGATCAGAACCTCATAACCGCGGTCGAGCGATCTTCTTGCCATCTCGATCATGTCTGGGTTCATGAATGGTTCGCCACCCGTGAAGCCAATCTCACTGACGTTCCAGTTTCGATCTTCTAGCTGGTCGAGATAACTGCTGACTTCATCTGCACTGAGATAAACGAGGCGGTCATTACTGGGGGACGATTCAATGTAGCAATTCGCGCATTCGATATTGCAGAGAGTTCCGGTATTGAACCAAAGGGTTTCTGGGTGCGTCAAATGCACTTGAGCGCGTTCGTCGCCGTTAGCAGTGACAAACGGATTTTTGAACTTTGCAGGGTCTAAACCAAGCTGTAACTGGTCTTTCATACTCGTCTCGCTGGAAAAGGTCCGACAATAACTAGATGTCAGTGCGCGATGGGGAAAGAAAAAGCTTTTGCTCGTGACAGAGTTGTGATGTCTCAGAGGGCATCACTGGACTTGCGTCGTAATTGGCGCTATCGCGCGGGAAAATAAAATTGTTAGCGGTAACATCGCGTCGACAATCAGAGGGTAGGGCAATGGTATCGCGTGTGATTCCAGTTGATGACTTTGATTTGGTTATCTTTGGCGGTACCGGTGACCTCGCACGCCGAAAAATACTCCCAGGGCTATTTCGGCGTTTTCTGTCGGGTCAAATACCTGAATGCGCTCGTATAATCGGTGCGGCCAGATCCGATATTAATCATAATGATTATAGAAATCTGATCGAAGCCGCATTTGAGGAATTCCTAGGCGAAGACCAACGCCCAGCCAAACAAATGAAGGCGTTTCTAGAACGCCTTCATTACGTAAAAATAGATGCCGTTGGCAATGACGGATGGAAGGCACTGAAAGGTCTTGTGCGCAGTGACATCGTTCAGGCTTTCTATTTTTCCGTGGCACCTGGACTATTTGGTCCGCTTGCCGAACGTCTTCATTCAAACGAAATCGCAGGACCGTACGCACGGATCGTTGTCGAAAAACCCTTCGGCCGAGACCTCGAAAGCGCCCGCGAACTGAACGCAACCCTTCGCGATCACTTTGAAGAAAGCCAGATCTATCGGATCGACCATTATCTCGGCAAAGAAACGGTCCAGAATCTCATGGCTGTTCGTTTCGGGAATGTTTTGTTCGAACCGCTGTGGAACGCCCAATATGTCGATCACGTTCAGATAACGGTTGCGGAATCCGTGGGAATTAACGGGCGAGGCGCATATTACGACAAATCGGGCGCAATGCGTGACATGGTGCAGAACCACCTGATGCAGCTGCTCTGCCTGATTGCAATGGAACCGCCCAGCCGGTTTGAACCCGATGCCGTCCGCGACGAAAAATTGAAGGTGATCCGCGCGCTCGAGCCCGTGGTGGGCGACGATATCGTTCGCGGCCAGTATGTCTCGGACAAGAAAAACGGAAGTTTTTTGGATGAAGTCGAAAATCCAGCCAGCAACACAGAAAGCTTCGTTGCGCTCAAGCTGGCGGTTTCGAACTGGCGATGGGCGGGGGTACCATTCTATTTGCGAACCGGCAAAAAAATGAAAGGCAGGCAATCGGAAATCGCAATCATCTTCAAGGACGCGCCACACTCGATATTTGGCCAGGAAAGCGGTCGCCATAACAATATTCTCTCGATCCGGTTGCAACCGAACGAGGGGATTACACTTGGTGTCACAATCAAGGAACCGGGTCCGGGTGGTATGCGTCTTGTCGATGTGCCCCTTGATATGACCTTTGCTGAAGCGCTCGGTGCCGATGTTGAGGATGCGCCCGATGCCTACGAGCGGCTGATCATGGACGTAATCCGTGGAAACCAGACGCTTTTCATGCGCGGGGACGAAGTTGAGGCGGCCTGGGCATGGACAGATCCGATCATAAATGCTTGGACCGAGAGCGGTGATCGACCGAAGTCCTATGACGTAGGTTCAACCGGACCCGAAGATGCTGCCGTTATGATGCATCGCGAAAATCGCAAATGGCTTGAGATCAAGCCCTAACGACGATTTAGAGGGATATGTAGCAATGAACCTGATCGAATATCCCGATTCCGAAATGATGATGATCGATCTCGCAAACCGTATTGCGGGTGAATTGAACACGTGCTTGCTCGAACACGAATGGGCGTCGCTCGCTGTGCCTGGCGGCACAACTCCGGGGCCGATGTTTGACACGCTTTCCGCGGCGGATCTTGACTGGCATCGGGTGCACATTTTGCTAACCGATGAACGCCGTGTTCCCCCCGATCATCCCAGATCAAATGAGCGTCTTGTTCGTGAACGCTTGCTTAATGGACGTGCGGCTGCAGCTACATTTGTTCGATATGTACCCCCAGGTGAGGTAGCCAGTGCGGCGTTGGGTCGACTCGGCCAAGAAGTGGAACGTGAACTACCGATATCCATCCTGCTATTAGGAATGGGCGCCGACATGCACACGGCTTCGCTATTCCCAGGAGCGCCCGAGCTCGACGACGCACTTGCTGCAGACGCGCCTCCGGTTGCCTATATCACGCCACCAGGTGGTGAACTGGAGCCGCGCCTTTCGCTAACGGGTCCGGTTTTGGGAGGTGCAATGGCCACGCATGTACTGATTACGGGTGAAGAAAAGCGTGCCTCGATCCAAAAAGCGCGGCATTTGAAACCACATGACGCACCGATTGCCACGGTATTGGGTACTGCAATGGTGCATTGGGCGCCCTAAAGGAGGCACGAATGGACTGGACGCGCCTTGAAAAGGCGGCCGCCGCTGCGGTCAAAACGCCATTATTGGATCTGTTCGCGGACAAGAATCGAGCGCAAAACTTTTCGGTGACTGCGGGCGACTTGCTATTTGATTACTCCAAAACTGCCATGGGTACCGACGCCCGCGCGCTTTTGATTGAAATGTTGCACGAGGCCGGCTTTTCCAACCACCGGGACGCGATGTTTGCCGGTCAGGAAATCAACGAGACTGAAGGGCGCGCGGTATTGCACACGGCGCTTAGGAATCTCGATGGCGGACCGGTCGTCGTCGACGGTGTCGATGTGATGCCGGCAGTCGTCGAAACCGTTTCCAGGATGTCAGAATTTGCCGATGCGGTACGAGACGGCACACTAACAGGTTCCGGCGGGCGCATCACTGATGTTGTCAACATCGGCATCGGTGGGTCGGATCTTGGTCCCGTCATGGCGACGATGGCACTTGCACCATATCACGACGGCCCACGTTGCCACTATGTATCCAACGTTGATGGGGCACATATTGCCGATATCCTGAGGGAGCTTGACCAGACGACCACGCTTGTTGTTGTCGCATCCAAGACCTTCACAACAATTGAAACCATGACAAACGCTGCCACGGCCCGAGCCTGGATGGGCGAACGCGTCAAGAACCCCACAACGCAATTCGCCGCTCTGTCTTCGGCAACTGATAAAACGGCCGCATTTGGAATAGACCCTGCGCGGGTATTCGGCTTTGAGGACTGGGTAGGCGGCAGATACTCAATGTGGGGCCCAATTGGGCTGGCGCTGATGATCGCGATTGGGCCCAGGGCTTTTCGGACATTCTTGTCAGGCGGACAATGGATGGATCAGCATTTTCGCGCCGCGGATCCGCTTGAAAATATCCCGGTGATGCTGGCACTGACCGGAATCTGGCACAACCAGGGTCTTGGATACTCGACGCGCGCAGTGCTTCCCTATGAACAGCGCCTGGCAAGGCTGCCAGCATATCTTCAGCAGCTTGAAATGGAGTCTAACGGCAAGAGTGCGGCCATGAATGGTGATGCGCTTGGCGTTCAGTCAGGGCCCATCGTTTGGGGTGAACCTGGCACGAATGGTCAACATGCGTTCTATCAGCTTATTCACCAAGGAACACGGGTCGTCCCCTGCGAGTTTATGATCGGCGCAGAAAGTCACGAAAGTGACCTTGCGCACCAACACCGGCTTCTTGTCGCAAATTGCCTTGCGCAGTCCGAAGCGCTTATGCGTGGGCGCAGTCTGGGCGCGGCACGCGAGCTGGTGACAGAAAAATTCGAAGGGGCAGAATTAGAGCGCCAGGCGCGTCACAGAGTCTTCCCTGGCAATCGACCCTCAACAACGCTTGTTTACCCCAAACTCACACCGTTTGTTCTTGGGCAAATAGTGGCGATGTACGAGCATCGGGTGTTTGTCGAAGGCGTTTTGCTGGGCATTAACAGTTTTGACCAATGGGGCGTCGAACTTGGCAAAGAATTAGCCAGTGCGCTGGAACCAATTGTCGCAGGCGACGCTACTGCCGATGGCAAGGACGGATCGACGGCACAACTTGTGGAAATTATCCGTCGCTTCAGTGAATAAAAACTGTGAATTCATTCCGCCAATTCGCCGAGCGCGTCAAATCCCGCCGTAAATCCAGCCAGTGAAATTTCTAAGACCACTTCAGCCTCAGGTGCGCCGGCGGGAACAATTAATATTTGCGCCGCCGCTCCTCGCTTGAACTCAGCAACTTCATCGGCAGTAAAACCCATCCGGGAAATGCAACCAATCTGGCTACAAAAACGGAACGGATAAACTCGAGCCGAACCACCGTCTACAGATAGCCGAATTTGCTGGGTTAACAGGGTTTCCAGCGGAGTCACGACACTGGCGCCGGCAGCGATTTGGCCGGTCTCCGGGACAGAGAAAAAATTGATCTCAGCGACTGGCGTTCCCTGGGCGTCGCGCAGCAGCTGATGCAGCCGGCATTGCTCGTCGCCGGTTTCGGTTTTTACGCAGCGGATCAACCAATCTTTGATCTTTTGCCTATCGTAGGTTTCTCCAACACGTGGTCCGGCTTCGGTACCGATCGCCAGATCGCTTTGGGCCTGTTGCTCACCGTCATCCGTCGCTTCGACTTCAGTCTCGGTGGGCACTTCCTCGCTCGTTGGCTGCTCTTGCGCAAATAGTGCTGCCGGCAACGAAATTGCGATCAATAGAACCCAGAATTTGGCCACATTTACCATCGTTTTCCCTTTGTGCCGATTTGGCGTCGGGCCCCTCTATCATGTTGGATTTCAAGTGTCAGGGGGTATCACGGCAATGGCAACTTCCCGCTGCCAGCATTCAAAAAAAGAAACAGGGCCCACGAAAGGCCCTGCATCTTTTCACTCCCTGCCGGACTGGCCGACTTATTATTTGGGCGCGAAACTAAGCTAGCTGCGCCACTCCGTCAACAGGC
>JBPCWO010000413.1:0-9326 GCA_051009475.1 Boseongicola sp. | reverse complement strand
CCGGAAAATAATTCGGGCCGGCAGAGAGAGCAGTTGCAATGGAAACGGAAGCCCTGGCGCTAGCGGGGGAAGTTGATTTTTCGATGTGGGCGCTGTTTGCGCGCGCAACGCTGACAGTCAAAATCGTCATGCTGATACTTGTCGTTGCCTCGCTTTGGGGCTGGGCAATAATAGCCACAAAGCTCCGCGACTATCGAAATGCGCGTGCTGAAGCACGAAAGTTTGATGAAGTATTTTGGTCCGGCGATCCATTGGACCAGTTGTTTGATGACATTGGTCCAGCACCCGGAGGACGATCAGAACGGATTTTTGCGGCCGGTATGACCGAGTGGCGCCGTTCGCACCGCCAAGATGGCGGAATGATCGGCGGGGCTCAGGTTCGAATTGACCGATCAATGGATGTTGCGATCCAGAAGGAGGCCGAGAAACTCCAATCTGGGTTACCTATTTTGGCGACTGTTGGATCGACTGCGCCGTTCATCGGTCTGTTTGGAACCGTCTGGGGCATAATGAATGCGTTTATCGAAATTGGCCAAAGCCAAAGTACCAATCTGGCCATTGTCGCACCCGGAATTGCCGAGGCATTGCTTGCGACAGGATTGGGACTTTTGGCAGCCATCCCGGCAGTGATCTTCTATAACAAACTCAGCGCGGATTCGGACAGACTTGTTGGAGGTTACGAAGCCTTCGCTGATGAGTTTGCCACCATTCTTAGTCGTCAGTTGGACACGGCCTAACAATGGCGTCCGTGGTCACGCAACCCGCAGAGAACGGATCGCGGCGACGGGGTCGCCGCAGGCGAAGTCAGCCAATGTCCGAGATAAACGTGACGCCTTTTGTCGACGTCATGCTGGTGCTTCTGATCATTTTCATGGTGGCCGCACCGTTGCAGATCGTTGGCGTCCCAGTCGAACTACCAAAAACTGCAGCGCCTTCACTGCCCACCGAGCAGGAGGAACCGCTTACTGTGACACTGACGGCTGATGGAGTGACGATGATTCAGACAACCGAGGTCGCAGAATCTGATATTGTCACGCGCCTGCGAGCCGTCCTGACTGAAAGAACTTCTGACCGGGTGTTTTTGCGCGCAGATGGGTCAATACCATATTCGCGAGTGGTAACGGTAATGGGTGCACTTAATGCCGCGGGCATCACGAACATTGGGCTAGTTACAGATGACGGTGGCCCGCGTCTGAGCGGTGAGGACGGGTGACGGAGCATTGCGCAGGGGTTGGTATATCTCGGGTGCAGGTCATCTCCTGCTGTTCCTGCTTGTTATATTTGGCGGGTTCTTCACGACTGATCGGTTCGCCGACGTGACCGTGGCGGAGGTCTCGATCGTTTCCGAGGCAGAGTATGCCGCATTGACGCCTCCCGAGGTTGCGCCAAAGACGCAAACCGATGCACCGAGCGCATTAGCTCCGGTTGAAGACGAGCCTCCGGCCGCACCGGCCGTAGATGACGCCCCCGAGGTCTCCGAACCTAATCCGGTGAATGCCCCGCAAACGCCGGACGGTTCTGAGATTGAAATACCTCAGCCTGTTCCGGAAACAGCAGTTGTTGACGACGCCCCTGAAATTGACATGCCCGAGACGGAAGTCGACGGAACCTCGCTCGAACGAAATGTCGTTGCCGCACCGGCACCGCGCGTTGCCCCAACACCATCAATTGCGCCACCTCCACAGGCCGAAATCTCTCCCGAGCGCGTAGAGGATACCGCGCCCGATCCCGAATTACCGCCCGAAAACGTGGTCAATCCTGACGACCCGGCGGCACTGCCAGAAGCCAGCGATCGGATTGTCACCGAAGCCGAGGAAACTCGCGACAAGGCGCCGGCATCTTCCAGACGCCCCCGGTCGCGCCCGGCACGGCCATTGCGTCAGGCAGAAACGCCCAGCGAAACAACTGAAAACGACGAAACCGCCGAAGCCATTGCCGCAGCGGTTTCCGAGGCAAATGAAGCCGCCACGCAAGGTGCATCGAGTGGCCCACCGCTGACCGGGGGCGAGACGGATGCATTCCGAGTTGCAGTTGGCGGATGCTGGGTGGTCGATCCCGGCGCGCGTTCGGCGGGTGTGAAAATCACCGTTGCATTCTCGCTTGGGCGCGATGGCAAGGTCGTCGCCAACGACATACGTCAAATTAGTGCGACGGGCGGCGATGCAGCGACGCAAAGTGCTGCCTTTCAAGCGGCAAGGCGGGCAGTCCTCCGCTGTCAAAGAGGCGGTTATCCATTGCCAGTGGAAAAATACGAGCATTGGCGCGATATCGAGATGACGTTCAACCCCGAAGGGATGCAAGTGCGATGAAGGTATTCTGGTTTCTAACGATCTGTTTGGTTGTGTCACTGATGTCGCCTCTGAGCGCTCAAGACCGGTCCGGACCGTTAAGGATAGAGATCACCGAAGGTGTCATCGAACCCGTTCCAATTGCAGTTGCGCCGTTTCTGGCTGAAAACGCTGCAGCAACTGAACTGGCAGGCCAAATTACCAGTGTTGTCACTTCGGACTTAACAGGCACAGGTTTATTCCGCGAAGTTCCCCAGTCAGCCTATATCAGCCAGGTTACAGGTTTTGATGGCGCGATTGCCTATGCCGACTGGAAGGCCATCAATGTCGAGGCATTGGTGGTTGGTGCTGTAACGCTGACGAACGATGGGCGCATCGTCGTCAAGTTCCGGCTATTCGACATATTCACAGGCGCACCTTTGGGTGAAGGTCTGCAGTTTGCGGGCAGGACAGACAGTTGGCGGCGCGTTGCACACAAGGTCGCCGACCAGGTTTATTCCCGGATCACGGGTGAGGGAGGATACTTCGACAGCCGCATTGTTTTTGTTGAAGAGACAGGCCCCAAAAACGCCCGCAAACACCGCTTGGCAATCATGGATTATGACGGCGCAGGCGTACAATTTTTGACCGACGCTTCGTCAATCGTTCTTGCACCGCGCTTTTCTCCCACGGGTGACCGCGTTCTCTATACAAGCTACGAAAGCGGGTTTCCGCAAATCTATGAATTGTCTGTGGGCGCGGTATCGAAGCGGCCGCTCGATGTCGACGCCGCGGCAATGACTTTTGCACCTCGCTACGCGCCGAACGGACGCACAGTTGTCTATTCGCGGGCCGAAGCCGGCAACACTGACATCTACAAACTCGACCTGCAGTCAGGTCGCCGAACCCGTTTGACGACGGCGCCTTCGATTGAAACCGCACCGTCCTTTTCACCGGACGGAAGCCGAATTGTTTTCGAAAGCGATCGCTCCGGTACGCAACAGCTTTACGTGATGAGTGCCGACGGTGGTGAAGCAACCCGCATCAGTTTTGGACAGGGACGATACAGCACACCGGTTTGGTCGCCGCGCGGTGATTTCATTGCATTCACCAAACAGAATTCTGGCCGATTCCATATTGGCGTCATGCGTACTGACGGCAGCCAGGAAAGACTTTTGACCGCTTCCTTTCTTGATGAAGGGCCAACTTGGGCGCCGAACGGTCGCGTCCTGATGTTTACAAGAGAAAGCGCTGGCGCTGATGGTCAGCCTGCGTTGTTTTCAGTGGATATTTCTGGCCGTAATCTGAAAAAGCTGCAATTGGGCGCCGCTGCCTCAGATCCGGCGTGGTCTCCGATTCTTCCATGACCATTGGCCTTTGCCCGCCCATTGCGCAGGGCAACCGTTTCCATTGTCTGCGCGCAGTGATACGCTTCAATAAAAGTCGAGCAGATAGAAAAAGAGTACAGGTGTTCAGATGAAAGCAATGAAATTCATGGCCGTTTGTGGCACAGTCTTGGCCATTTCGGCCTGCACTGGTGCCGACCGTTTTGGGTCCGGCGGAACTGGCGGAACCGGAACTGATGGTGCCTTGGCAGGAAGCGTGAATGACCCGACTTCCCCTGCCTATTTTAGCCAGGCAATTGGTGATCGCGTGCTATTTCCCGTAGATCAATCCACTCTTACTGCGGAAGCCACCGCGGTGCTCGATTTGCAATCGGATTGGCTGGCGCAAAACGCCGAGTATTCCGCATTGATCGAAGGCCATGCGGATGAACAGGGAACGACAGCATATAACCTCGCACTTGGCGAAAGACGCGCCAGCGCAGTGCACAACTATCTCATCTCGCGCGGCGTCGCACCGAACCGGTTGAAGACAATCAGCTACGGTAAAGAGCGCCCGATTGAAATCTGTTCGGAGGAAAGCTGTTACTCGCGGAACCGTCGGGCAGTTACAGTGATAACCGCAGGCGCTGGTGTATAGCGGAGGCTAGATCAATGCGTGCCATCCTAGTTGCTTTGCTTTTGATGTCTGGTCCAGTCATTGCGCAAGATCGCGACCAGACGCTAGCAGATGTTAGGCAAGAACTGACGGTTCTTTATGTTGAGATTCAAAAACTCAAACGGGAACTATCGACGACCGGTGGCGTGGATGTGAACTTGGCTGGCACAAATGCGCTTGATCGCATCAACTCAATGGAAGCTGAGTTAACGAGACTGACGGCTGCCAGAGAGGCCCTGACCAATAGGATCGATCGTATTGTCTCTGACGGAACAAATCGTATTGGCGACCTTGAATTCCGTCTATGCGAGCTTGAAGCAAGTTGTGACATTGCCACTTTGAGCCAGACAACGACACTTGGCGGAGGCGCACTGCCGGCTGCAACGCAAACTTCTACGGCTGAGGCTTCTGGCGGCGGATCATCAACTGCCGGAGTTGAACTTGCCGTGGCTGAAAAGGCTGACTTCGAGCGCGCCAAAGCATCTTTTGATGAGGGCAACTTCGAAGTTGCTGCCGATAGATTTCTACGGTTCACCGAAACTTACCAGGGCGGACCACTGACCGGCCTTGCGCATCTCATGCGCGGCGAGGCCTTGCAGAACCTCGGCCAGACGTCTTCAGCGGCACGGGCCTATCTGGAAAGCTATTCCGGCACGCCGAACGGGCCAACTTCGCCGACCGCACTCTTAAAGCTCGGTCTGGCGCTTAACGGGCTTGGCCAGTCCTCCGAGGCATGTATCACGCTTGGTGAAGTGACAATTCGCTTTCCCGCCAGCGATGCGTCGATCGAAGCCCAGGCGGCGCGTGCAAATATGGGGTGTGTGTGAACTCACCAGACATTTTGCTTGAAGCAATTGATCGGCGTTTTGGCGATGACAATGCGCCAAGGCGTCTGGGTGTTGCTGTGTCAGGCGGATCGGACAGTCTGGCACTGCTTCACCTTTTACACGATTGGGGCCAAGCCGATCTATCGGCTGCAACCGTCGATCACGGCCTAAGGCCCGAGTCTGCTGATGAAGCAAAATACGTCGCTCAACTGTGCGGCGACCTTGGTATAAAGCACGACATTTTGCGATGGGACGGCTGGGACGGCAAAGGAAACTTGCAAGCGGTTGCGCGTCGTAATCGATATGCCTTGCTGTCCGATTGGGCCAAGCGCGAAGATAGGCAGACCATTTGCCTCGGCCACACTCTGGATGATCAGGCCGAGACTTTCCTGATGCGACTGGCGCGATCGGCGGGTGTCGATGGCCTGTCTGGAATGTCGCAAGTCATCTGGCGGCACGACATTAGATTCGATCGACCATTACTTTGGGAGCGTCGGGACGCACTAAAAGAGTATCTTTCCGCCAAAGAGGCAAAATGGATCGACGACCCCTCAAACGATGACAGTCAGTTTGAGCGCATAAAGGCCCGACAAGCGCTGTCTGTTTTGGGAGAACTTGGGATCAGCGCGGACGTGCTCGGCCATACAATGCTCAATCTCAGCATGGCGCAGATGGCACTGTCCGAGATCGCGAGGGATGCGGCGAGGGATATCGCCACTGAAACACACGGAGATGTGATTATTGACCGCAAAGGTCTGCGCAGCCTGAATCCAGAGGTTCAGCGCCGCCTGATTGTGGGTGCGCTCAGATGGGTGTCTTCCGAGGACTATCCCCCCCGTCGTGATGCGGTGTTGGACATCGAGGCCGCGATTGTTTCCGGTCGAAATGCAACGCTTCATGGATGTCTGGTGATGACGAGTGACACCACTGTGCGAATCACTCGTGAATTCAAGGCAGTAGAGCGCGCATCATGTTCACCGAAACTATTGTGGGACAATCGATGGCATATAGACGGACCGTTCGAGGACGGTTTGGAAGTTCGCGCACTGGGAGAAGCACTGAAAGATTGCCCGAATTGGCGTGAATCTGGCCTTCCGAGGCAGTCTTTATTGGCCTCGCCTGCCATTTGGCGGGGCGAAACACTGATAGCCGCACCCTTGGCTGGCCTTTCAAACGGCTGGGCGGCATCGGCAACAGGTCGCGGCACTTTCGCTCAAATCCTGTTGACCCGTTGAAGAATCTAGCCACATGGCTATTTAATAGTTCAGCCCGGCAGAATACATTTCTGCCCTTGAGTTTCTCCAAAGGAGCGTCCTTTGAACAACGCGCGTAGTATTGCCTTTTGGGTCGTATTGTTTCTTTTGATTCTGGCCCTTTTCAATCTGATCTCGGGCGGTCAATCCACTCTCGCCACGTCGACGGTTAGCTATTCTGACTTTGCGGAGCGGGTCGAAGGCGGCAACGTTTCAAACGCCACAATCGATGGCGAAAGAATTGTATTCCGCGGCGCGGACGGTCGTGACTACGTTACGATCCAGCCTGAAGGCGCAGACACTACTGATCTTTTGGTTCAGCACGATGTGAGCTTCCGTGCCGAACCACAGGAGCAATCGGGATTTGTCACCGTTCTGATGACTTTCCTTCCGTTCCTTTTGCTGATCGGCGTCTGGATCTACTTTATGAACCGGATGCAGGGCGGTGGCCGCGGTGGTGCCATGGGCTTTGGCAAATCTCGGGCCAAACTTTTGACCGAAAAACACGGGCGCGTAACCTTTGACGATGTCGCTGGCATCGACGAGGCCAAAGAAGAGCTGGAAGAAATTGTCGAGTTCTTGCGCAACCCGCAGAAGTTCAGCCGCCTCGGCGGGAAAATCCCAAAAGGCGCGCTTCTCGTTGGCCCGCCGGGCACAGGTAAAACGCTTCTTGCCCGCGCAATTGCGGGCGAAGCCGGCGTGCCCTTTTTCACAATTTCAGGTTCTGATTTCGTCGAGATGTTCGTTGGAGTTGGCGCCAGCCGGGTCCGCGACATGTTTGAACAGGCGAAAAAAAATTCGCCATGTATCGTGTTCATTGACGAGATCGATGCAGTTGGTCGCTCGCGCGGCGTTGGCTATGGCGGCGGTAACGACGAACGCGAACAGACGCTGAACCAGCTTCTAGTCGAAATGGACGGGTTCGAGGCGAACGAAGGCATAATCATTGTCGCCGCAACGAACCGGCCTGACGTTCTTGATCCGGCTCTTTTGCGCCCAGGTCGATTTGACCGTCAGGTTCAGGTTCCGAACCCGGATATTAAGGGGCGCGAAAAAATTCTTGGTGTTCACGCCCGAAAGGTGCCGCTTGGTCCGGACGTTGATCTGCGTATTATCGCCCGCGGAACACCTGGGTTTTCAGGTGCCGATCTTGCAAATCTCGTGAACGAAGCGGCGTTGATGGCAGCGCGCATTGGTCGGCGATTTGTGACGATGGAAGATTTTGAGAACGCCAAAGATAAGGTCATGATGGGTGCGGAACGCCGCTCGATGGTCATGACCGAGGACGAGAAAAAACTGACGGCCTATCACGAAGCAGGCCACGCAATCGTCGGCCTGAACGTTCCGCAGCACGACCCAATCCACAAGGCAACGATCATTCCACGCGGACGAGCGCTGGGATTGGTGTTGTCGTTGCCAGAGCGGGATCAATTATCAGTCAGTTACACCAAGTATAAGTCAAAAATCGCAATGGCGATGGGCGGCCGTGTCGCCGAAGAAATGACTTTCGGCCCCGAGAACGTTACATCCGGGGCCGCGTCGGACATCCAGCAAGTTACCAAGATAGCGCGCGCAATGGTTACGCAGTTCGGCTTTGATACTGAACTGGGTTACGTCGATTATGCCAATGAAAATGAACACTATCTTGGCGCTTATCAAAGCAACAACAAGCACTCTGGCATGACGCAGAAGATGATCGACGACAAGATCAAGGATCTAGTCGACGAGGGATACGAGACTGCCAAGCGCGTCCTGACAGAAAAATCGGAAGATCTCGAACGGCTTGCCCAAGGCTTGTTGGAGTATGAGACCCTAACGGGTGACGAGATAACCAAGGTTATTGCCGGCGAACCGTTGAACCGCGGCGACGATGATGACGATGCACCCGCTGACACCGGTGGCACGGCATCGGTAACGGCGATTCCGAAGACCAAACCAAAAGCGAAACCATCCAGTGACGATGGTGGTCTGGAACCAGAACCGACCAGCTAACTCAGAACGACAATAAGTCGTATCAGTGCCCCGCTTCGACGGGGCATTGTATTTTTCGGACGCCTCTGCTTCCACTGGTTCGGCAGCAATAAGGTAAGTCGATGCCCGCTTTGATTCCCACGGACTTCACTGGCCACATAACCTGGATGGGCGTAGTGCCGGACAGGGACACACCCGAAATCAAAACACTGCCGACTGAAACTCTGCAACTTACATTTGCCGGGAATGCCGATGAGATACATGCGGGTAAAACGCGCCCAGCGTGTTCTCGCGTTTCGAGCCTATATCCAGAAGGGACGGAAATCCGAAATACGCGGCAACTGTCGATCGTTTCCGCCGAGGATTTGCACGAAGTTGCGATCGCGCTGGAGTTAGAGGAAATTGATCCCCAGTGGCTTGGTGCTTCATTGGTTGTGGAAGGCATCCCCGATTTCAGCCACATTCCACCTTCGTCGCGTCTGCAATCCGAAAACGGAACGACCTTAACGATCGACATGCAAAACAGGCCCTGTCAATTTCCAGCAATGACAATTGAAGCCGAACGACCCGGTCATGGAAAGAAGTTCAAACCTGCAGCAAAGGGCCGTCGCGGCGTTACTGCCTGGGTGGAACGCGAAGGTGTGCTGAAAGTCGGCGACTCGCTACGTCTACACATTCCAGATCAACGCGGCTGGCGCCCCGTCTAGATTTCTTTCCTTGCGCAAGGTTTCCGATCTGCCGCATGACGCTCCTTGCCTGGACGCATCAAGCCTCCCAAGTGTCGAAATCAGGCTTCTTGATACGCACGAAAGTCCCTATAGCAGACAAAACCGCATACCGCGGCATACGCATACAGGAATGGAAATGGCCTACAAATCCGATATCGAGATCGCCCGCGAAGCATCGAAACGTCCAATTCAGGAAATCGGCGAAAAACTGGGCATCGGGTCAGACGACCTGATCCCCTTCGGCCATGACAAGGCCAAAGTCAGTCAGAGCTTCATAAA
>JBPCWO010000412.1:0-4272 GCA_051009475.1 Boseongicola sp. | reverse complement strand
CCGCTGCCGTGGCCGCACGGGCAGCATTAGTGTTTGGAAGAACGATCAAGAACTCTTCACCGCCAAAGCGCGCAACCAAGTCAACCGACCTAAGCGTCTGACGCAGCCGCGCAGACACTTCGCGCAGTACTTTGTCACCACCGGTATGCCCGTGGATATCGTTAACTTTCTTAAAATGATCGATATCGACCATCATGAGTGTGATCGGCTCTGATCTTTCCGCGGCAGTCTTGATGGCATCTTTCAAATAAGCCTGAGCGTAACGTCGATTGTAGAGTCCAGTCAGTGAATCCGTTGCCGCCAGCCGCAGACTGGTCTCAGATGACCGCCGCAGAGCATCCTCGGCAGCTTTTTGTCGCAGCAGTGCCTCGATGCGAAGCACAAGCTCTGGCCCGCTTGCGTCATCAGGGCTGACGTCGGTCGCACCGCTATCCAGCGCAAGAATGGCCGATTCAATATCGTTTGCCGTGTGCAACACAAGGATTGGCGCGTGCCTGGAATGCGTGCGAGAGCGAAGCTCGGGCAGTGTTCCAAGAAGTCTCGATCGTGGAAGCGTGCTGCCGTCAAGCAAAAACACATCAATCGGCGGAGTGGATTCAAAGCCCGATATCGCCTCTTCAGGGCTGTGACGACTCAATTGATTTCCAAAACTGGAAACCAATTCGACAATCGCCGGACGAAGCTGATTTTCGGCGGTCACAAGGGCGACGCGCTTGGCCGATTGAAATGTAGATGTAGCCTCTGCGAAACCGAAAGTTGCCGCCGCTGTTTGGCGACGTTTGACCTCCCTCAATCCATTAACCTCGCGAAGAACACTTCGAATTCGCGCCAGCAGTAGGTTGTCGGAAACTGGATACTTCAACATATCGCGTGCGCCGTTGGCTAACGCTGCCATACGTCGTTCTGGATTGGCATGCCCATCAAGGCAAAGAATTGGCGGCGGGTCCATATCTTTGACCGGCGGCATCGCGGTAGTTAGACTGATAATCTTATCGATGGCGTCCTCGCCATCAGTTTTGACAAGTATGACGTCAAACGCCGATGGATTTTCTTTTTTCTCCACCGCACTGACACTAGATCGCGCCGTTACGTCATGCTGATTTGCCGAAAGCAACGACGAAACAAGCATTCGTGTCGTTGGAATCTCGTCAACGACCAAAATCCTACTTGCCATGACTTGCCTCGAGTTGTTTACAATTTTTTCTTTCGCCTTCAGTCTTTCGTCAGAAGGGTTAAGAAAAGCTTTCCCGGAGAGCCAAATGACACCGCTGACACAAGAATCCGCTGAATTGCTCGCAATCGAGGCACTAAGCTGGCTTGTCACCAATGACGAACTGCTGCCGATATTCTTGAATTCAACCGGCGCGGACACGTCGGAGTTTCGTGCAAACGCGCAAAATCCGGAGTTCCTGGGCGCAGTATTAGATTTTTTGCTAATGGACGACACTTGGATAAGCGCCTTTTGCCAAAGCAACGGCTACAACACCGATTTTCCGCTGCGCGCGCGCGCAGCACTTCCCGGCGGCGCCGACGCTAATTGGACATAATTACAAAAACTTAGACGCTGCATGTCGGGCAAAAAACTGACTATGCGCGTTTCCTTCGCGAGGTTTTTTTTCGCGAACTTGCATCTATGAAATCCAATACCAATGGGCGGATATTGTTTCGCCAGCTTTTGCCAGCAAATATTCCATAATGCCCGGCTCCCGGCTCAAGATGCGCAGCTTTCTTAGATGCAGGAAGGCTGGTCAACAGATCCAGCGCTGCCAGACACTGACCCGGCGCGCTTATGTCGTCGCGTTCTCCCTCCACCACCTTCACAGCTACGTCAGTGATTGCTGCGATATCGACATTTCGTCCATTCACCACGAATTCATTCTGTGCAATCTCGCGCCCCTTAAAAATTCGCTCGACCGTCGACAGATAGAATTCAGCTGTCATATCCATAACCGCAAGATATTCATCATAAAATCGGTTGTGTTTGTCATGATCGCCAGCCTGCCCCTTGGATATGCGAAGCATCTGGTTTGCAAACGCCGAATTGTGGGTTTCTGAATTCATCGACATGAAAGAGGCAAGCTGCAGTAATCCGGGGTAAACCATGCGCCCAACGCCAGCATATTTGAACCCGACACGCTGAATGATCAGCTGCTCAAGCTGACCCATCGTGATCCTTCGACCAAAATCCGTCACGTCAGATGGCGCCGCGTCAGGATCCACCGGCCCACCAATAAGGGTGAGCGACTGGGGTTGGGCTTTGGGACTTTCCTTTGCCAGGTACGCCGTCGCTGCCAAGGCCAAAGGCGCGGGCTGACATACTGCAATAACATGCGTGTCCGGCCCAAGATGTTTCATAAAATCAACTAGGTATAGTGTGTAATCTTCTATGTCGAACTTACCTTCGCTAACCGGAATATCTCTGGCGTTGTGCCAATCTGTAATCCAGACATCTGCATCTGGCAGCAAGCTTTGGACTGTGGAACGCAAAAGCGTTGCATAGTGCCCCGACATCGGTGCGATTAGAAGTATTCGCCGCGCCTTGTCGTCCCTGCCCTGCACGCGGAAACGGATCAGATCACCAAACGGGCGCTGAATTTCGGATTTGACGGATACAAGATGATCGCGACCATCACTCTCGACCACAGACTCTATGCCCCAATCCGGTTTCGTAACCATCCGTGCAAAACTGCGTTCCGTTACTTCGCCCCAGGCCGCCATCATCTTAAACGCAGGATTCGGAAACAGACCCCAGATAGGATATGATGCCAAAGCTTGGGCAGAAGCGCCGGCCCACTGATTTGTGTTCCGGATTGTCTCCATCAGGTCGTATGTCATCATGTGTCGCATTAAGACACCTTCGCATTGCCGAGCCAAAACGTCGCTTTGACCACCAGGGATAAGCGGCGGTAGAAAAGCATAAATATGCCGCAACACGAAAAATGCTGCGACTGCAAAATAGGCGCGAAACCCGCTCATGACAACAAAAGAAACCGATCCATCGGCAAATCTTGATCACTTGAACGATAATCTTGTCCGCATCGAAGAATTGTCGCAGCGGCTTGCGACGGCTTTGGCACAGAAAAAGCCGACAAACCCAGGGCTCGAAGGCCCAGGGCAGGATCTTTATATGAAGGCGGCTACGGCATACGTCACGGAAATGATGGCGAACCCTTCAAAAATGATCGAAAATCAAGTCGCCTATTGGGGCAAGGCGTTAAAGTACTACGCCGATGCTCAGCAAAGCCTTTCTGAAGATAGTCAAGAACAGAAAGGCGGTAACGCACCCAAAGATCGCCGATTCTCTGATCCACTTTGGGAAACACACCCATTCTTTAGCCTAGTAAAGCAGCAGTACACTTTTTCATCCGAGGCGATTGCAGATGCCGTCGCGAACTTGGATGGGATTGAAGACACGGACAAAAAGCGTCTCCAGTACTTCACGCAGCAGATCATCGACATGATGAGCCCTGCAAACTTTCTTGGAACGAATCCGACGGCGCTGACACGAGCCGTCGAAACTGAAGGTCAAAGCCTGATTGATGGTCTCGAGAATCTTGTCCGCGACGTAGAGGCCAGTGATGGCGACCTGCTCGTGACTCTCGCGGACAGGAATGCGTTTCGTGTCGGCGTAAACCTGGCGACCACGGAAGGCTCGGTGGTCTATAGAAATGAGATATTTGAACTCATCCAGTACGCACCTCGATCCGAGACAGTTCACAAGACGCCATTGATAATCTTTCCCCCGTGGATCAACAAGTTTTATATTCTTGATCTTAAGGAGAAAAACAGTCTGATCAGATGGATTCTGGATCAAGGATACACGCTGTTTGTTGTCAGCTGGAAGAACCCGGATTCAACCTACCGGGACTTTGATCTCGGTGACTACATCGAAAAGGGTTACCTGACTGCAATCGAGCAAGTAAAATCGATAACAGCCGAAAAACAGGTCAACGTTATTGGCTATTGCATCGCCGGCACGACCCTGGCGTTGACGCTGGCGCTTTCGAACAAGCGTGCCGACAAATCCATAAAATCCGCGACATTTTTCACGACACTGACTGACTTTTCAGATCAGGGCGAAGTTGGGGTATTTTTGCAGAACGATTTCGTTGATGCCATCGAGGCGGAAATTGATGCCGAAGGTATCTTGGACAAAAAAATAATGTCGCGGACATTCAGCTTCTTGCGCTCGAACGACCTTATCTATGCACCTGCAATTCGAAGTTACATGTTGGGCGAGGCGCCGCCGGCGTTTGACTTATTATACTGGAA
>JBPCWO010000411.1:0-22646 GCA_051009475.1 Boseongicola sp. | reverse complement strand
CTATATGGGTATGGCGACCCTGACAGCCAGCTACGCAATGAATGGCGAGCAGCAAGAGGCGGAAGAATTGCTGGCACGTATTCGTGATGAATTCCCGAACGATCTGAACGATCCGCGCTCGCCGTTCCTCGCCCGCGGGATGCCTAAAGAACTGATCGATGGGTTGATGGAGGGGCTGCGGAGAGCGGGGCTCGACGTGCCGCCTGAATAGGCTGGAATATAACAAAAAAGATGCCTGTAGCGGTCATTGCGCGGGCATCGCCGTATGTCCCCTTCGTCCGCATAGCTGCCGACCGAGTTCGCGCTTATGAGTTCACTGAAGCGCAGACACTTTCACGCGTCAGTTGAGTGTGAGATTTCTGTTTGAAACGACAGATTGCCACAAATTACCAGACGGGCAAGCCGCCACCAGGGACATATTTGCCGGAAAGAAACGAAAATTATTTGCTGGAATGCCAAGGATTGACCTTTGGCGCGCGTCATACCCATCGTGATGCGTATGAAAGTGTCGGACGAAGCCCTGGCCCGGGCGGCTGCTGGCGGGGATGCAGAAGCGTTCTCGTCTTTGATCGCGCGGCATTATGATCGAGTATTCGGGCTGGCGTTTCGGCTGACGGGCCGCCGGGAAGAAGCCGAGGACCTAACGCAGGATATCTGTGTCGCGCTGCCGGCGAAGATCGCTGCGTTTCGCGGCGATGCGCGATTTTCGACATGGCTCTACCGCGTGGTCGTCAATGCGTCTCACGATCGACGACGTCGCGCAGCCGCGCATGCAAAGGCGGCGGACGGTTGGGGCGAAGTTGAACTCGCACGGCGGGCGGAGGCGGACGAGAGGAGGGCCGGGCTGGATTGGTTGCAACGGGCGATGACAGTCTTGCCGGAAGAATTGAGGATCACGCTGGCGCTGACGCTTGAAGATGATGTCACGCACAAGGCGGCGGCCGATGTGTTGGGCATCAGTGAAGGCACGGTGAGTTGGCGAATGTCAGAGATCAAAAAGCGCCTGAAAGCGCTGAAGGATGACGAGCGATGAGCGACGAGTTTGACGATCTGAAACGGGCGATGGACACCGCGACACCGGACGCGGATGCGGCGCGAAAGGCGGAAAACCTTCGCCTTGCCGAAGATAATTTTGCCCGGCTCCAAGGATCGATGGATGCGGCGCGTCACAGTTCTGAGCGTGGGATTTGGATCCGCGCAAAGGACGGAGTGACGAACATGTTAAATGCAATGACAACAAAGGGCGGTTTGACCGCGACGACCGCGCTCGTGGCCGTTGGGCTGGTGATGGTGACGCCACAGGGGCGCGAATTGCTAACACCGCAAGACCCGGGTCTGGTCGATCTGGTACCATCCTTGAATGAACCCATTGGCGAATTTGATGACAAGGGGGCGTTGCTAAAGGAGGATGGCAATCGCACTGTGGACACTTTGCGTGGCAGCGGTGAGCTGGCCCGCCAAGCTGAGACCCAGCGATTAAACGGTGGGGATGTGACCGGGCTGGACGTGGCGAGCGAAATGTCGACGAGCAGTCTGGAAAACCTTGCGGATGACGTCGCAGGTCAAGTGGTTGGAAGCACGGATGCACGGCAGCGGGCTCAGGATGAATACCGAGAAGACCGCGACGGCGCTGCCTCGCAAGACCTGGCGCAGCGGGATCGGTCAGAGTTCGGCGCATTGAAATCCGAGCCTGTGATTGTTGGCGAAGAACCGATGATGGAAGCGGAAATTGCTACCGAAGAGTTTGCGGCGAACGCTCCTCAGGAAATGTCCCAAGCCGACGTTGCCGCGGCTGTCGCGAAAATTGAGGCGATCCAAAGCCCGTTAGCCGAGAGGGTTATTGTTGTACCGGAAGAACAAATAATTGCGCCAGAATCCGACACTGAGGAGTTTTCGAATGCCGAGACTTCGTCGCTGAAAGTCACTGTTGACGAGCCGGTGTCAACTTTTTCTATCGACGTGGATACAGCCTCATATTCGGTTGTCCGTTCATCGTTGACGCGCGGCATGCTGCCACCACAAGGCGCGGTGCGGGTCGAGGAGATGGTGAATTATTTCCCGTATGCGTACCCGACTCCGGATGGCCCGCATCCCTTCGAGCCAACAGTCACCGTGATGCCGAGCCCGTGGAATGCCGGCACCGATCTTGTGCATATCGGCATTCAGGGCACAATGCCGGCAATCGAGGACCGGCCGCCACTTAATCTGGTGTTCCTAATCGATACATCAGGGTCGATGCAGGACGCGAACAAGCTGCCGCTTTTGAAGCAGTCGTTCCGGCTGATGCTGGCCGAATTGCGCCCCGAAGACGAAGTGTCGATTGTGACTTACGCGGGCTCGGCCGGGCAGGTCCTGGAGCCCACAAAGGCAGCCGAACGTTCGACCATTCTCGCAGCCCTTGATCGTTTGCACGCAGGTGGATCGACCGCTGGTGCGGCGGGAATTGAGCAGGCCTATCAAGTTGCCGAAGGAATGGCCGCGGATGGCGAAGTTACCCGGGTGATCCTGGCGACGGACGGCGACTTCAATGTTGGGATCCATGATCCTGAAGAGCTGAAGGATGTGATCGCAAAGAAACGCGAAAGCGGGACCTATCTGAGCGTTTTGGGCTTTGGGCGCGGCAACCTTGACGACGCAACCATGCAAGCGCTGGCGCAAAACGGAAACGGCACAGCGTCTTATATCGATACACTGACAGAGGCCCGCAAAGTGCTGGTCGATCAGTTGACCGGCGCGCTTTTCCCGATCGCCAACGACGTCAAGATCCAGGTCGAGTTCAACCCGGCACAAATCGCGGAATACCGGTTGATCGGATACGAGACGCGGGCGCTAAATCGCGAAGACTTTGCGAATGATCGCGTCGACGCCGGCGATATCGGTGCCGGTCACACAGTGACGGCGCTTTACGAAGTGACGCCGGTTGGTTCTGAGGCGGTGCGTAACGGGCCGCTGCGGTATCAGGTCAGCGAAGAAACCGTTGATGCGTCGGATGAGCTTGGTTTTTTCAAGCTGCGTTACAAGAACCCTGGTGAGTCCACCAGTATCCTGATCGAGGAACCGATTTTTGCAGGCCAGGGCGAGGCCGGGAACGACATGCGGTTCTCGGTCGCGATGGCCGGATTCGGTGAATTGCTCCGGGGCGGCGACTTCCTGGGTGGCTGGAGCTGGGGCGACGCTATCGCGCTGGCCAACGGCGCGCGCGGCGAAGATCCTTATGGCTATCGGGCTGAGGCCGTCACGCTGATGCGATTGGCGGAAACGCTGTCGAAGTGAGCAGTGTCGGCCCCACCCTACGATTGCGAGCAATCGAATGTCGCCAGATTACGCCTGAGCGGCAGGGCCGATACGGGGGGCGCCGGTTCAACCGGCGTCCCTTTGTTTGATCAAGGCGTACGCGCCCGATCGCGGTCATCGATCATTGTATTGAAGTCGGCGATGCTCATCCCGTCGTCAAGCGCGTCTTCCATCCGTTCCGCCTGGCTTTTTGGAATCAACCCGCCGACGGGCGGATCCAGATCGAGGTTAGTTGGGAAAGCATAGCCTTCGGCGCAGGCAGCGATTGCGTTCATCCTGGCGCGGCGATCGAGGCTGGATGCGAGCAGAATAGGATACAGCGCCTTGGACATAGCGGAACGATCGACACTTTCAATCGAGCGTCCAAAAGCCGATCCGACCTGCAACAGGTTCGCCATTCGGTAGATGTCTGGCGACCGGTTGGTTCCCGCGCCGTGCATCAGGGCCGGGTTAAAGAAAACGGCGTCGCCTTTCTCAAGCGGTAGCTGCGCATGGTTTTCGGCAAAGTAATCCTGAAACTCGGCCCGGCCAAAGGCGACGTAGCCCTCGCGGAATGTCTGGCTGAACGGCAGTAGCATCGTCGGGCCGCTTTCGACCGGCATGTTGCAATGAGCGACAGCACCTTGAAGCGTTAGTGCGGGGGACAAGAGATGCGCCTGAATCGGGTATGTTGCAAGCTGATCCGGCGTCATGAAACCGAGATGATAGTCGCGGTGCGGCGTCTGTGCGGCGCCGCCGGGATTGACCCGGTTGACCTGAGCCGTCACCTGATAGCCGCGTCCAAGCCATGCGCGCGAAGCCATCGCAATGGCATCAGACGCAAAGTAGTCGGCAAAGTTTTCAGGATTCGCCAGACAATGTTTCTGCGCGGCGTTCCACACACGGTCGTTCGCCCCCGGTTTGGCAAAATGATCACCACCTCCGCCGCCAGCTTCTTTTTCTTTTTCAATCAGCGCTTCGAATACCCGAGTTGCGGAATCGACA
Source organism: Boseongicola sp. (assembly GCA_051009475.1). Taxonomy (GTDB): domain Bacteria; phylum Pseudomonadota; class Alphaproteobacteria; order Rhodobacterales; family Rhodobacteraceae; genus CAXMNX01. The sequence continues at coordinate 18,368 of JBPCWO010000411.1, read as the reverse complement.
ACCGACAGATCGCTCATCGCGCCTTTTATGGCGATAACACCGGGGCCGGAGTCGAATATCTGGTTCCATTCGGCCATCATCGTGAGCCGGGTTTCTTCGCGCGACGCGACGCTGCGAACGTGATCACCATTGTATATCGGAATATTTGATGAAATTTCAACAGCTTGCGGCGCATCCTCTTTCGTTGTTGTGCGCCCAACGTGACCGAGAAATTCCGCGAACCCGCCTGTGTCCTCGTTCAGCCAGACGTCGGTGCGGGGCCCGGAATTCGACTTGGCGTCCATCGTGTTCTCCTTCGTCCAGCGCGAAACTAGCACTGCTTTGGCAAGTCGTCATCAATGTAAGTTTGAATGATCTCGTGAAAATTGCTTTCGGCTCGAAAGCCGAGGTCGAGGGCACGTTTGGGTTCAAAATCGCGTGGCCAGCCTCGGACAATACGCATGATGGCTTCGTCTGGTTTGGTGCGGATAAGGGCCGCCACATCGTTGCCGGCGATGTCGCGAAGTGCGTCGATCTGTTCTTCGACCGTGCAAGACACACCGGGAAGATTGAGTGCTCGGCGGGAACCGACCATTTCGAGATCGAGCGTCCCGGCGTGGCGGAGAAATCTAGCCGCGGAGCGCGGCGAGGCATGCCAGTGCCGGACGTCTGTCGGAACAGGCAAAGGCGCTTCGACACCGTTCAGAGGTTCGCGGATAATGCCGGAGAAGAATGACGACGCTGCCAAGTTCGCTTTGCCCGGCCGCACGCAGATAGTCGGCAACCGGATTGACAGCCCGTCAATGAAGCCTTTGCGACTGTAGTCATTTATCAGAAGTTCAGAGATTGCTTTCTGAGCGCCATAGGAAGTTTGCGGCGCGGACAGAAACTCGTCGTCGATCTTGTCCGGATAGGGTGCGCCAAAGACCGCGATGGAAGAAGTGAAAACTACCCTCGGCCGCCAGGCTTCTTCAGATGCAAGATGTTCGGCGCGAACAGCTTCCAAAAATGCCCAGAATGCGTGGCCGTTTACATCCCATCCGAGATTGAAATTTGATTCTGCCTCGCCAGACACGATCGAGGCGACGTGAAATATGAAGTCCGGCCGGGCCTCGACCAGCGATTTGATAGCAAACGGATCGTTGACGTTACCTGTTATTCGCGCATCGGCGTCGGCACCGTCGTCTGGGAATGCAAGGTCGAAAAGCGTGATCTGATCGCTTGGCCCGGTGAGTGGAGCGCCCGCGAGGCTGGCCGCGAATTTCTGGCCAACCATTCCGCCGCCGCCAATGATCAGGATTTTCGCCATGTTGCCCTCTTAGATTCTTGATCGGACCTTAGATTGCGGATCCCAGGTGGTGCAATCGCCGATTGAGCCTATAGTCGGGCGATGGGCGAGGTACAGCTTGATGATGCGCCGCAGTTTGGCACAAGCGGATTGCGCGGTCCTGATTGGGCGTTCACTGATCAGTTTGTCGCGGACTATGCTATTGTTTTTGCATCCCTTTTCGTGAATGATGGCACGTTGTTGGTCGGGCGCGATTTGCGAGCTTCATCGCCGCGAATTGCCCGTGCAGTGGCGTCCGGAGCCGCGGCCCATGGTCTGCGCACAATTGACTGCGGCGTCTTGCCGACCCCGGCATTGGCGCTGGCGGCAATGGACCGCGGCACGCTTGCGATCATGGTCACCGGCAGCCACATCCCGGCAGACCGGAATGGTTTGAAATTCTTTACCGCTGACGGCGAAATATCCAAGAGCGATGAGGCGCTGATAGCATCGGCTTTTGCCGACCGAGAGTCGACGGTGCAGTCCGAGCCGGTGAATGAACATGGCGATGCGGTGGCAGCCTATGTTTCGCGGTACACAAATTTCTGGGATGAGAATGCGCTGATTGGATTGCGCGTCGGCGTGTGGGAGCACAGCTCGGCTGCGCGCGTTGTGCTGCCTGATATCCTTCGGGCGCTGGGCGCCGACGTGGTGACGCTGGGTCGGTGGGACAGGTTCGTCGCGGTGGATACTGAAGCGATTGGTTTGGATTTGCGAAAGCAGCTTGCATCCTGGGTGGTCGAGCACGGATTGGATGCGATTGTATCAACCGATGGCGACGCAGACCGCCCGTTGATCGTAAACGGTGGTGGCCAAGTCGTTCCGGGCGACATCATCGGGCCGATCGCGGCGCAAACGCTGGGCGCAAACAGGATCGTCACCACCGTTACAGCCAACACGCTGGTCGAACGAATGGGATCGTTCGATGCCGTGGAGCGGTGCAGGATTGGATCGCCGTTTGTCATAAAAACGATGGTCGAATTGGAGCGTGAAAGTGAAGCAAAGACAATAGGTTACGAGCCAAATGGCGGTCTGATACTGGGGTTTGAAGTGCGGCGTTCGTCTAAGAGGCTGGCCCCGTTAATGACCCGCGATGCAGTGTTACCTATCGTTGCGATATTGGCTGCCGCACAGAAAAGCTCTTTGCGGTCCTTGGTGAACAATCTGCCGAAACGGCGCACCGCAACTGATCGACTGACGGGAGTGCCGCGCGAAAGTTCGGTGCGGCTCATCGATGAAGTGATCGCTGGCGACCTGAGATTACTTCCGGACAAGCTGGGTCAATTGGAAAACACGGATACCACTGATGGCGTCCGAATGACGTTTTCGACGGGTGTGATTTTGACCCTGCGCGCCTCGGGCAATGCCCCGGAGCTGCGCTGTTATGCTGAAGCCGACGACGACTTCGCAGCCCAGACGACGCTTGAAAGCCTGATCGCAAAACTTAGGCGGACGCTAAAGCTGTAGACGGTCGCAGCTGTTCCTTGACTCGTATTGGACGTCAACGTAGAGCAAATGCACTTTGGTTCCGGCGGTGTTGTTGCACGGTCGGTGAAAAGGGAACGCGGTTCGGGACATGTCCCAAATCCGCGGCTGCCCCCGCAACTGTATGCGGCGAGCAAGGGCTTAAAGCGCCACTGGGAAGGACTCCCGGGAAGGCAGGCCCAAGCGTCGACCCGCAAGCCAGGAGACCTGCCAAAGTTGTCACCCGGTTCTTCCTCGGGGTGAGGGCGAACGGCGGTACTCCGCAGAGGTGGCGCTGGGCGCGTCTGCGGGGAGTATCATCTTTCCAATGGCTTAATGGATATCGGGTGACCTAGGTCGTCCGGAATATGGAGTGGGGAAGATGAGTTTAAGAACATGTCTGTGGCTGACCGCAGCGGTGTTGCCGCACAGCGTGGCGGCTCAAGGTGCATTCGAACTGGATGAGGCGTTTGTCTTTTCCGGTCTGTTGCCGGTTGAAGTTAATCGCACCGGGGCGAGCGTCGAGGTTATCACCGACGACGACCTTAGCGGCGCGAACCAAGGTGTGCAGGAAACGATAACGCGGCTGCCGGGCATCAGTGTGGTTGCCAACGGAGGCCTGGGACAGGAAAGCACGCTGGCAATTCGCGGCCTCGGCGAAACCTACATAGGTGTCACGTTCGACGGAATTGAAGTGACCGACCCGGCTGCACCGACAAATGCCTATGCATTTGGCCAGCTTACGGGCGCAGCAGTTGGCCGGATAGAGGTCGCAAAAGGCACGCAAACGGCGGTCTATGGATCGGATGCTATTGCTGGTGCCGTCAATATCACCAGCTGGCGCCCGGAGAAGGATGGTTTTTCCGGGCAGGCAACGGTTGAGGCGGGCAGTTACGATACCCTTGCCGCCACGTTGAGCATGGGAAATCGGTTTGAAAGCGGAGAAGTGGCATTTACCGCATCGCGCATAGTTTCGGATGGTTACGCGGCTGATGTTACGAACACCGAAAAGGACGGATTTCAGCAAACTCTGCTGACTTTTTCCATCGAAGGATCATTGTCTGAAACGGTCGGCGCAGGGCTGACGATTTTCCATTCCGATGACGAGACCGAATACGATGCCTTTGGGAGCACTGTTGGCCTGTCCGACGGCACTCGCACCGGCGCACGCGTATTCGGGACGTATGCCGGGGATAAGGTCGAGCATGAATTGGCGTTCTCATATTTCGATGCCAACCGCGACGAGATCAGCGCTTTCGGGCCGTTTCCGTTCGAGGGCACGCGGAAGAAAGTCGAGTATATTGGCCGGGCTGAATACTCCAAAGACCTTGCGTTGGCCTTTGGGGCGGATTGGACTCAGGAGACTTCATCTGCGGGAGGAATGCCGTTCGAGGATGAAAACGGCGGCGTCTTTGGTGAATTTAACTATGCAGTCTCTGACTACACCGATGTTGCAGTTTCGCTTCGCCATGATGTTTATTCCGACTTTTCAGATCAGACGACAGGCCGACTGGCGGTTGTTCATCGGATGCCCGGTGATTTGAACTTGAAGGGAACGCTTGGGACCGGATACCGCGCGCCGTCTTTGCAGGAACGGTACGGTTTTGGCGGCGATCCAACATTTGTTCCCGAAGAGAGCCTTGGCGGCGATCTGGGCATAACCAAGGACTTCGAAAACGGTTTTGTTAGCGCGACGGCCTTCTACACCGAAATTGATAACCTGATCCGTTATGACCGCGCGACATTTTCGTTGTTTCAACTTCCGGGAACGACCATCTCGCAAGGTGTGGAGCTTGCTGCTGATTGGCAGTTCGGATCGGCAACTGTTTTCGGGAATTATACTTACACCGACGCCGCGACCCAAGGCGCGCGGCTGGTTCGCGTGCCGCGCCATGACCTTGTTGTCGGAGTAGAAATGCCGCTGATGGACAAATTGAGCGGTGGACTTGATATCCGCCATGTCAACGGGCTGACCGATGTTGATGCCTTGGGGGCTTCAGTGCCGCTGGACGACTACACGGTGGCCAGCCTGAACCTGACTTATCAGATTGGTGAGATGACCGAAGCCTATATCCGGGTGGAAAACATCTTTGACGAGAGTTATCAAACCACGCTGGGCTATGATGCCCCAGGCAGAGGTGTCTTCGTGGGGTTGCGTGCGTCGTTTTAGTCGGAGCCTGAACGTAATGGCCCTGGCGATATTCATCGCCGGGGCCGCCAAAGCTGAGGCGCCCGAGCGCGTCGTCTCTATGAACCTATGCACCGATCAGCTGGCAATGTTGCTGACGGCTCCGGGCCAGTTGATTTCCGTGACCAATGTGTCGACCGATCCGCTGTCGTCGACGCAAGTTGAAAAGGCGCTTGGTTATCCGCTGAATTCCGGGCGCGCGGAAGAAATATACGCGATGGCGCCCGATCTTGTTCTGGCCAATGAGTATTCCGATCCCACCGCGCTTCAGCTCTTGCGCGGTCTTGGCGTTGAAGTGCAGCAATACCCAGTGATTACGCGACTTCGCCAGATCCCGGGCGTTCTGCGTGGTGTTGGTGCCGCGTTGGGTCGCGAGGAGGCTGCCGAAATGCTCGCAACAGCGGTTGAGACCCGGCTCGCCGAATTGACCGTGCGAGAGGGCGAACGCCCCACGGCTGCGTTCTTTTTTGCCAACGGGTATTCGCTGGGCACCGGCACACTCAGCCACGACATCATCACACGCGCCGGGTTCGATAATCTGTCAGAGGTTCTTGGCCACGAAGGCGGCGGCCGGGTTTCGCTGGAAGAACTTCTGATGCACCGGCCGGATGTCATTGTGACAAGTGCCGGCTATCCCGGCGCGTCGCGGTCCGAGGAAATCGTCGATCACCCGGCATTAGTGGGCATCCCGCGGGTTCTGAGCGGACCTGAATGGGTGTGCGGCACGCCAGCGGCGCTGGATGCCTTAGATAGTATGATTGTTGCGCGCGAGGCGGTGGAGGGCAATTAGCCTATTGCAGATCTGCGCCCATCAATTCTTGGGCTCGGCATTGTTCATTCCCATGAACTTTCGGAACGCTTGGTTGGAGCTTGCACGAACGTCCATCAGTTCAATTTTGTATTCGGAATCGATGGCACTCAGTCTAAGAAAGAGTTCGTGTTCGGATGCAGCGGCGATCGTGTTATCCCGATTGTAGTAAAGCCAATGGACTTTACATCGGTGGCAGTTTGGCATGGTCATATCGCACTCGATGACTTTTGCATCAACTCTCACCACACCGCTTTCGTGTAATTCACGACGATAGTGTTTCATTGCCTCCATCATTCCGGCTTTATCGGGAATGACCTTGAATTCATCCTCGTAATAGAATGCGAACGGATACTGAAACAAATCCGACAGCGCGTCGAATTCGCCTGTAGTTAGGTATCGAGCGGCTTGTTCAACTGTTGAATATTGAGTGTCGGACATCTGAGAGCGTCTGTGTAAAATTCATTCTAATCGGCAATTTGCGAATTATCGGAAATGGGTTCGTGCCGTGAAATACGCAATCATCTTGATAGATATCTGATTGCGGCTCGAACAGCGCACTTTAAATAGCAAAACCCAATATCTCGCAAGATTGCACGCTCTAGAGGGATAAATTACGTCGCGTCCCGGTCCGAGGAAATTGTCGACCAACCTACAATGGCGGGCAAATAAGGGCATGCCATTTTGCTCGGATGAAGTTAGGTGCCCGCAACGCGGACGCAGCATCGTCCGCCTATTGGACTTCAATGTCTGCTTTGCACCGAGTGGGCTAAATCATTGGATTGAGCACTATTCGCAGATATTTTCTTTGATAAAGCAATTAGAACCAATGCAACCATCCCAACCGTCATCTTTGATGGATTGAGATTTCTCATCGAAAATACCGTCAATAACCTTAACTGACTTAATCTTATCAAATCTGAAAATCCGTTCAGAGGCATAGTCGCGCCCCTTGGTGCAACCACGGCTCTGCCAGCCATGCATATACAGTTTTCCGTTATTGCCCATCGCAACTTGGTGCACATCTACGAGCCGCGGCAGACAGCCTTTGCTCACGTCCTCATTGTATACGATCTCAACAACTCGGTTGGTTTTTGCCGCCTCACAGAGCGGGGCTTCGTAAACCGATTGGGCTTGGGCAGGCGAGAATAGTGCAACAGAAGCAAGCAATATCATCGCAATGTTTGATCGTTTCACTGCAGGATTCCTCTTGTATCTAGCCGCTGGTATGACGCCCTCAATTAACTCGCCGCCCGCATCAATCCTTCTTCCTTCAGTCGCTCGTGTGCTTCGTCCAATGCTTTCCAGGCCCGATCGATCAGGATGTCGATCTCGTCCGTCGACAGGATCAGCGGTGGCGAAATGATCATTCGGTCGCCGACGTGGCGCATGATCAGGTTGTTGGCGAATGAACGCTCGCGGCAGATGAAGCCAACCGTCCCCGGGTCCGAGGCGAAGGCTGCGCGGCTGTCCTTGTGTGGTGTCAGTGCCAGTGACCCCATCATGCCGACTATTCTAGCCTCGCCCACCAGCGGGTGGTCTGTCATCGCTTCCCACTTCTCTCTGAGATAGGGCGCAGCAACGTCGCGAACGTGATCGACGATCTTTTCTTCTTCGAGGATCCGAATGTTTTCCAGCGCCACCGCGGCGGCAACCGGATGGCCGGAGTAGGTGTAGACGTGATTGAAATCGGCGCCGCCAATAACATCGGCAACTTCGTCGGAAAGTATCGACCCACCGATTGGCTGGTATCCTGAACTCAAGCCCTTGGCGATGGTCATGATGTCCGGCGAAATGTCGACGAACTCTGACCCGAACCATTCGCCGGTTCGTCCAAACCCGCAGATCACCTCGTCAGCAATCAGCAGAATCTCGCGTTCGTCGCAGATGCGTTTTAGTTCCGGCCAATAGGTCGCGGGCGGGACGATGACGCCGCCTGCGCCCTGGATCGGTTCGGCAATGAACGCGGCGACCTTGTCCTCGCCGATCTCGTCGATGGCTTTTTCCAGCTCGCGGGCGCGGGCGATACCAAATTCATCGGGTGACATATTGCCACCTTCGGCCCACCAGTTGGGCTGGGGAATATGGTGAATGCCCGGGATCGGCATGCCGCCTTGCCCGTGCATCGCAACCATGCCGCCAAGCGAAGCGCTGCCGATTGACGACCCGTGGTAAGCGTTTTTTCGGCTGATAATAACGGACTTTTCCGGTTTGCCCTTAAGCGCCCAATAGTGGCGCACGATGCGGATATTCGTGTCGTTTGCTTCGGAACCGCCGCAGGCAAAGAACACGTGGTTCAAGTCACTCGGCGCCAGTTCGGCGATTTTGGACGCAAGTGCGATGGCCGGCACGTGGGTGGTGTGAAAAAACGTGTTGTAATAGGGCAGTTCCCGCATTTGGCGCGCGGCAACGTCGGCCAGTTCATTTCGGCCATAGCCGATGTTGACGCACCAAAGTCCCGCCATCGCGTCGAGAATGCGCTCGCCTTCGGAATCTGTCAGCCATGCGCCTTCGCCCCGCGTAATAACGCGCGCGCCATTGATGTGCAGGCCGTTTTGCATCGTGAACGGGTGCATATGGTGCGCAGCATCGAGCGCCTGGAGTTCTGCGGTCGGCATGTGGTTCGTAATTGCGGGCATCGCCAGGCTCCTAAGACTGAATAATTGCGCTGCCGCGAAATATGATCAAATTTTAGATAAGGTCAATCGGGTCGCTCAGCTGCCCGAGCCGAGTGTCAGTCGCACTTGCCCGAGGCCTTGTCGAATGTCATCTGCAATTGCCAGCGACGCATTGTCGGCATTGCCTTCGCGAAGCGCATTGAGCGTTTCGTCGTGTTTGTCGGGCAAATTCGCGGTTCCAAAGCGCCCGCATACAATGCGGAGGCTGGGACCGACCTGAAGCCACAATGACTCTGCGATCTTTTTTAGCACCGATGCATTTGCTTGATCATAAAGCCTGAAATGAAAGCGATAATTATACTCAAGATACTTCTCAATGCTGCCGCTTTCGATTGCCGCATCGACATTTGCATCGAGGTCGACAAGATCGGCGATGCATTCGTCACTCATATGCTGCGCAGCGATTTCGGTCAGGCGCGGTTCAATAGTAAGCCGCGCAAATCCAATCTCTTCCAGCTTTTCGCGCGTCATCATTGGCACCTTAACCCGACGATTTCCGCCCGACTCCAGCGCGCCCTCTGCCGTCAGTCTGCGAATCGCTTCGCGCACTGGCGTCATACCGGCACCGATCAATTCTGCGAGTCCTTGAATCGTAACGGCCTGGCCCGGAACGAGTGCCCCAAAAAGAATCATCGATCGGATCTCACGATAAATCGACTGATGTTCCGGTAGTTTAATGACGGTCTTGTTCATTCGAATCTCAAAATTGATGTAGTCTTGTTGATGAGTTTTGGCCGAAGAAATGATTCTGCTTGTCTCGTGCGACGCATTTGATCAAATTAGCGCCGGAAAACCAATGGGGAGAAAAGAATGACAATGAAGATTGTTACGTTGACGGCTGTGACCTCGCTTATGGCGAGTATCGCCGTTGCCGAAGAAGTTCGTGTCTACAACTGGTCGGACTATATCGACGAAGAGCTTTTGGCCAAGTTCGAGGCGGAAACCGGGATCGATCTGATCTACGACGTTTTTGATTCAAACGAAGTTCTGGAAACGAAAATGCTGGCTGGCGGGTCTGGCTATGACGTGGTCGTGCCGACCGCTGACTTCCTGCAACGTCAGATTGCAGCGGGCGCGTTCCAGAAATTGGACTACGGTAAGCTTTCTAACTCTGGGAACATGTGGAACGTCATCAATGAACGGACAGTTTCTTACGATCCAGGCAATGCGCATGCAATCAACTACATGTGGGGAACCACCGGCATTGCCGTGAACACCGGAAAAGTGGCCGAGGCCTTGGGTGACGATGCACCGATCACGTCGTTGGCGTTGGTGTTCGATCCGGCCAACATGGAAAAGCTTGCAAGTTGCGGCGTGTATTTTCTCGATGCACCGACAGAGATCATTCCCGCAGCATTGACCTATCTTGGGCTAGATCCCAATTCAACCAACAAGGATGAGATTGAACAGGCCGGTGCTGTGCTGGAAGCTGTGCGTCCTTACGTGAAGAAATTTCATTCTTCGGAGTATATCAACGCACTTGCAAATGGTGACATCTGCGCGGCGATAGGGTGGTCGGGCGACGTTCTTCAGGCGCGTGACCGTGCGTGGGAAGCCGACAACGGTGTCGAGATTGCCTATAACGCACCTGTCGAAGGCGCACTGATGTGGTTCGACATGATGGCGATTCCGACCGATGCGCCAAATCCTGAAGGTGCGCACAAATTTCTGAACTTCATCATGGATGCGCAAAATATGGCGGCGGCCTCGAACTATGTGTATTTCGCCAATGGAAACCTCGCTTCTCAGGAATTCCTGAACGAAGACGTGATCACTGACCCGGCGATCTATCCAAACGAAGAGACGCTTCAGACGCTTTATACTTTTAACCCGTATGACGCTAAGACGCAGCGCACCGTTACGCGCCTATGGACGAAAGTTAAGTCGGGCACCTAAAAACTATACGAACGCCCGTTTGATCTTCGGGCGTTCGCATTTCGACGGGGGACAGACATGGCGGCATCCGGCAGCGCAGAAGCAATTGCACCATGGGAGGATGCGGCGGAAGTTCCGTTGATACGTATCGATAACGTAACCAAGCGTTTCGTTGATTTCACAGCTATCGACAATGTATCTCTGGATATTTACCGGCAGGAATTCTTTGCGCTTCTCGGGCCATCGGGGTGCGGTAAGACGACTCTGATGCGGATGCTTGGCGGGTTCGAAACCCCGACCATTGGCAAGATTACCATTGATGGCCAAGACATGGCCGGCGTGGCGCCAAACAAACGCGCCGTGAACATGATGTTTCAGTCTTACGCACTTTTTCCGCACCTAAGCGTCTGGGACAACATTGCGTTTGGGTTGAGGCGCGATAATCAATCGGCCGACCAGGTTTCGGCTCGTGTCGAAGAAATGCTGAAACTGGTTCAGCTTGAACGCTTTGCCCGCCGAAAACCTCACCAGATTTCGGGCGGCCAGCGCCAACGCGTCGCGCTTGCGCGGTCGCTAGCAAAGGCGCCGAAGTTATTGCTGTTGGACGAACCACTTGGCGCGCTCGACAAGAAGCTCAGGCAAGAAACTCAGTTCGAGCTTATGGATATTCAGGAGAAAACCGGCACGACATTCGTTATCGTGACGCACGACCAGGAAGAGGCGATGACTGTCGCCAGCCGGGTCGCGGTAATGGATCACGGCCAGCTTATTCAGGTTGCGACGCCAGAAGTGATATATGAGCAGCCCCAGTCGGTCTATGTCGCTGATTTCATTGGCGATGTGAACCTGATCAAAGGATCCGTTGGCGGTATTGGTGACGGCGCCGAAGTCTTGTGGGCCGAGGGGCGCGCACCGCTTGTAGGACAGTTGGGCAAAGGCCTTGCCACCGGAACTGGCGCCACCTTTGCAATCCGCCCGGAAAAAATTGCAATCTCGGAAACCGAGCCGCAGGACCGGCGCAACAAAGTCCAGGGCAAAATTCTGGATATCGGATATTTGGGAAATCTGTCGACGTATCATGTCGAACTGCCCGAAGGCCCTGTCATCAAGTGCGAGGTCGGTAATCGTAGCCGGTTGGAGCGTCGGGATTTTACTTGGGAAGACGAGGTTTGGTTGTCTTGGTCGGATACCGCTGGCCTGGTTTTGTCGGATTGAGGTGCGAAGCATGAACTTGGCGCGCCGTTTTCTGGTTGGGGTTCCTTACCTCTGGCTGCTCGTTCTTTTCCTCGTGCCGTTTGGCATCGTTCTGAAGATTTCGCTTTCTGATATCGCGATTTCCATTCCGCCCTATACGCCGAAGCTTGACCTGTCAGAGGGCTGGTTGGCGGTTCGCGAGTTTTTCGCGGCGCTGGATCTGGAAAATTACGTTTTCCTGACCACGGATGACCTTTACTGGAAGGCATATCTTTCCTCGCTAAAGATTGCGCTTCTTTCCACGTTTCTGACGCTTCTGGTTGGTTTTCCAATTGCTTATGGCATGGCGCGCGCGCCAACCGAGTGGCGTCCTGCGCTGCTGATGATGGTTATTCTGCCGTTCTGGACAAGTTTTCTGATCCGCGTTTATGCGTGGATGGGGATCCTTTCCACCGAAGGAATACTAAACCAGTTTCTGCTCTGGATTGGGATTATCGATGAGCCGCTGATCATCCTGAACACAAACATCGCGGTCTACATCGGTATCGTTTACACATATCTGCCGTTCATGATCCTGCCGATCTATTCGACGCTGGAAAAGATGGATGACTCCCTGCTTGAGGCGGCAGAAGACCTTGGCTGTTCACGGACGCAGGCCTTCTGGTTTGTGACCGCGCCGCTGTCGCGTCCCGGCGTCATTGCTGGATGTTTTCTGGTCTTCATTCCGGCGCTGGGCGAATTCGTCATTCCGTCACTTTTGGGCGGTTCCAGGACTTTGATGATCGGCAAAGTGCTTTGGGAGGAATTCTTTAATAACCGGGACTGGCCAGTGGCTTCCGCTGTTGCGATCATTCTGCTTCTGATCCTCGTAATCCCGATCATTCTGTTCCAAAGGAACCAACAAAACCAGCGCGAGGCCGAAGGATGAGGCGGCTGTCTGGCTTTAACTTGGTTTCGCTGACGCTCGGCTTTGCTTTTCTGTATATTCCGATGGTCATCCTGGTGATCTACAGCTTCAACGAATCCAAGCTGGTCACTGTCTGGGCGGGATTTTCCACTAAGTGGTATGGCGAGTTGCTTCGAAACGAAGCGATGATAGACGCGGCCTGGGTGACAGTTCGCGTGGCGTTCTTTTCGTCCACCATTGCGACTGTACTGGGAACGATGGCAGCTTATGTCCTTGTGCGTCGCGGTCGGTTCGCCGGTCGCACATTGTTTTCAGGCATGATTTATGCGCCGCTGGTGATGCCCGAAGTCATCACCGGGCTGTCGCTGCTGTTGTTGTTTATCGCGATTGGGCTGGATCGCGGCGTGCTGACGATTGTGCTGGCACACACGACTTTTGCGATGTGCTATGTCTCGGTTGTTGTGTCGTCGCGACTGATAACATTCGATGAGTCGCTGGAAGAAGCCGCGCTGGATCTGGGGGCTTCGCCATTTGAAGCTTTCCGGCTGGTGACACTGCCGATTATTGCACCCGCTGTGATATCGGGCTGGCTGTTGGCGTTTACGCTGTCGCTGGATGATCTGGTCATCGCATCGTTTACTTCCGGGCCGTCCGCGACGACGCTGCCAATCAAAATATTCTCGTCGGTTCGCCTGGGCGTCAGCCCAGAGATCAATGCGCTTTCGACGATTATAATTGCCATTGTGACCATTGGCGTATTGACGGCCTCAATCATCTCGAAGCGGGCGATCACCCGGCGGATGGAAGAGGAGGCGGCTGCTGGCTGATGCGCGTGTTCGCCAGCGAGATCCACAGAAAACACGTACCGAATGGCGAGCTGTCAGGAGGTGTTTTCGTGCCCCCGTTTGAGTGCCCGGAACGCGTCGAATTGATCCTGAAGCGGTTGGACGAGCAGGGATTTAAGGACGTTGCAGAACCCGGCTCTGCGGACACAGAAGCGATCAGGTCGATGTGTGATCCAGGATATCTGGCGTTCCTGGAATTCGGCTGGGATGAGTGGGTCGCCGCGGGCCACAAGGGCGACATCATTGCAACCAATTGGCCTGCACGACGGATGCAGATTTCGCGCCCGCCCCGGGATATCGATGGACGTGCTGGCTTTTATTCGCTGGCGGCTGAAACGGGAATTTGCGCGGGCACGTGGGAAGCGTCGTTGGCGTCGGCAGCCTGCGCACAAAGCGCTGCGACACATGTTGCTGAAGGCGCGGCGGTTGCATTCGCGCTTTGCCGTCCCCCGGGACATCACGCAACGTCGGACATGTATGGCGGATATTGTTTTTTGAACAACTCGGCTCTTGCGGCTGAAAAGTTGCGCGCTCACGGCGCCCAACAGATCGCGATCATCGATGTGGACTTTCACCACGGCAACGGAACGCAAGATATCTTTTATACGCGAGGTGACGTCTTTTTCGCCTCGCTGCACGGCGCGCCGGAAGAGGCGTTTCCCTACTTTCTGGGTTATGCTGACGAGACTGGGATTGGGGCGGGCGAAGGTGCAAATGCGAATTATCCGATGCCCGATGGGACAAGGTTTGCGCAATGGGCCGAGGCGTTGGACGACGCACTGGCGCGCGCCCTGATGAGCGGCGCTGAGGCGTTGGTGATCTCGTTGGGGGTTGATGCGTACAAGCTTGATCCTATTAGCTTTTTCAAGCTTGAAAGCGAAGATTTCACGCGCATCGGGCAAAAGCTGGGGCGGCTCAAAAAGCCCACAGTCTTCTGCATGGAGGGCGGCTATGCGATCGACGATGTCGGTGTAAACACCGTCAACGTGTTAGAGGGTTTTCTGGCAGTTTGATCAGGTCGCCTGCTGCGTCTTCCCACGCCTCGGCCAAGGCGATCAATCGGTGATCTGATCCAGGCGGTCCGATCATCTGAAGCCCTGCCGGTAGGCCACGGTTGTCGAATCCAGCAGGAATTTCTACAGCAGGTAGACCTGAAAGGCTAACTGGCACCACAACTTCCATCCAGCGGTGATAAGTTGGCATTTCCACTCCCGCGATTTCAGTTGGGTATTCGGTGCCAGTTGGAAACGGCCAGACTTGTGTGGTTGGAAGCATCAGCACGTCGAACCGTTCAAACTGGGCGAGAAGGACGCGCGTCAGTGCCGCGCGAGTGGCACTCGCGCTGTAAATGTTGTCGGCTGTGACGGCGAGGCCTCGCTCAACTTCCCACAGTGCGGTGGATTTCATCTGCTCGCGTTTGTTCGGATCGTTGTAGTCGTCTTTTATCTCCGCCGAGACGAGCCACGCACGGAGCGTTTCCCACGCCCGCCACATGTCAGGCTGTGGAAACGGCGCGTCCAAATGTTCAATCTTGGCACCTGCTGCCGCCATCGAGTCCAGTGCAACACCCGATGTTTCAAGAATGCCTTTTTCGAACGGTATCGTACCGCCCCAGTCGCCAAGCCAGCCAATGCGTGTCCCGTTCAGGTTTGCAGGTTCCGCCGGATCGAGCTTAGGTCGAATTGGCCAGCCGGGATCAGGTGCGGCCAGCACGTCGAGCAATAGTCGCAAATCGCCCGGACGACGTGCCATCGGCCCATCCGTGGAGATCCGAGCAAGGATCGGATCGGCAAGTTTGCCTTTCGGAACTAGCCCAACGGTCGGACGCAGCGACCAAACACCGCACCAAGCGGCGGGATTGCGCAGACTGCCCATCATGTCTGAACCGTCTGCGACGGTGAGCATGCCGGTTGCCAAGGCGGCAGCAGCACCGCCGGATGATCCGCCGGGCGTGCGGTTTTCGTCGAATGGGTTAAGCGTGGCGCCGTAGACCGAGTTAAACGTGTGCGAGCCAAGTCCGAACTCTGGAGTATTCGTTTTACCGATTATTATCGCACCCGCGGCGCGTAGGCGTGCCGGCAAAAGATCGTCCGCTTCTGGCACGTGGTTCGCATAAAGCGGGGATCCCCAAGTTGTCGTGACTCCCTTCGTGGCCTGCAAATCTTTGACCGCCAGTGGCAGCCCGAAGAGCGGGCCTGAAATTTCGGAGCCATCAAGCGCGCGCGCCTCAGCCATCAATGCATTGTTATCGCGCAGAGCGACGATTGCATTAACCGTCGGGTTGATCTGATCAATTCGCGCAAGCGTTTCGGCCATCAGATCAGATGGCTTCAAATTGCCTTTGCGTATTGCTGCGACAAGTTCCGTGGCTGTTTTTTTGAGCATATTCGCCTGCAATTCTGGACATGTGAACATTTGTCGCGGCACAATCCGGTAGTCCAGACCGAATATTAGCGCAATTATATGAACGCTCGTTCAGAAAACAATTGACGAAACGGCGGGATCGGACAAACTATGCGGCAACGTCCCAAAAATAAGTGGGCACCGGGAGGATCAATTGGTCGAAGCTCAGAAAGCGCCTGATGCGCTCTCTTCTATTCCGCGCCTTTTGGCGAGGAACGTGCGCGACTTTGGATCCAAACCTGCATATCGGGAAAAAGAATACGGCATCTGGCAAAGTTGGAGTTGGTCGCAAACGGCGGACGAAATCGAGGCGCTGGCACTTGGATTTCTGACGCTCGGCGCTGAGCATGGCGACCACATCGCTATTGTCGGCCGCAATCGTCCATACTTTTATTGGTCGATGGTTGCTGCGCAAATGGTCGGGGCGGTGCCTGTTCCAATCTATCAAGACAGCGTTGCCGAAGAAATCGCCTATGTTCTGGATCACTGCGGGGCACGTTTTGCTGTCGTGGAAGATCAAGAGCAGGTCGACAAGATCGTTGAAGTCAGAGAGCAGCTGCCTACGATCGAGCACATCGTCTACGTCGACTCCCGCGGGCTTCGGAAGTACGATCACACCGCAATGACACCGTTCGTCGAGTTGCAGAAGGCCGGGCGCTCGGCACCCAAGGCTGTTGCCGACGAATTGGCCCGACGTCGTGATGCCATCGGCTGGGACGACACCTGCGTCATGCTTTATACCAGCGGCACAACCGGGCGACCCAAAGGCGTGGTTCTTTCTAACCGAAACATCGTCGAGACGTCGATGCACACTGCGGAATTTGACCATTTGCATCCCGGCGACGAGGTGCTGGCCTACTTACCAATGGCCTGGGTTGGCGATTTCATCTTTTCGATCGGTCAGGCCTATTGGACCGGGTTCTGTGTGAATTGCCCCGAATCCGCCGACACCATGATGACCGATCTGCGCGAGATCGGACCAACCTATTATTTTGCGCCACCCAGAGTTTTCGAGGGCCAGTTAACCCAGGTCATGATACGGATGGAGGACGCAGGCGGAATCAAACAATGGCTTTTCAACAGTTTCATGGATCATGCCCGCAGGGTTGGCCCGGCAATTCTGGACGGAAAACCGGCAAGTGTTTGGGACCGGTTGAAATATCGATTGGGCGAAATCTTTGTCTACGGTCCGTTGAAAAACACGCTCGGTCTGTCCCGGGTCAGAGTGGGATATACCGCCGGTGAAGCGATTGGCCCTGAAATATTTGATTTCTACCGCGGGCTCGGCATCAATTTGAAACAGCTTTATGGTCAGACCGAGGCCAGCGTATTCATCACGCAGCAACCCGACCACGAGGTTCGGTCCGATACCGTCGGCGTGCCGTCGCCGGGCGTTGAGTTACGGATCGATGAAAGCGGCGAGGTCTACTATCGCTCGCCCGGAGTTTTCGTCGAATATTTCAAAAACCCCGACAGCACGGCAACGACCAAGGACGCTGAAGGCTGGGTCGCAACTGGCGATGCGGGATTTATCGAGGAGGCGACCGGGCACCTTCGGATCATAGATCGTGCTAAGGATGTCAGCAAAACGGCGACCGGCGCGCTGTTTGCGCCTAAGTATGTTGAAAATAAACTAAAGTTTTATCCCAATATCCTTGAGGCCGTGGTCTTCGGTGCCGATCGCGACATGTGCACTGCGTTTATCAACATTGACCTGACCGCGGTCGGGAATTGGGCGGAACGAAACAACATCGCCTATGCGTCTTATCAGGAATTGGCCGGGCATCCGGAGGTCCTGGCAACAATTCAGGACCACGTCGAAACGGTAAATTTGTCGCTGGCTGAAGACGAGATGCTGTCGGGATGCCAGATTCACCGATTTCTCATATTGCACAAGGAACTGGATGCCGATGACGGGGAGCTGACGCGAACGCAGAAAGTCCGCCGCAATATCATCGCCGAGAAATTCAGCGATCTGATCGATGCGCTTTATGACGGGTCGAATAGCGTTTCGACTGAAACCGAAGTTACTTACGAGGATGGACGCAAGGGATCGATCAAAGCCACGCTTGAAGTTCGCGACGCGAAAATCGCGGCCGTGAAGGATTCGGCGCTGGAGGCCGCGGAATGAACGCCATGGCCGGAAACTACACCACAGCCGAAGGGCGCAGCATCGGCGGCGTGTTGATGGAAATGCGGGACATCACCTTAAAGTTCGGCGGTGTGACGGCGATCAAGGGCATTTCATTCGATATTCACGAGGGCGAAATCCGCGCCATCATCGGGCCGAACGGTGCGGGCAAGTCTTCGATGCTGAATGTCATCAGCGGATTTTACCATCCGCAAGAAGGCGAGGTATGGTTTCGAGGCAAAAAACGTCCATCAATGAAACCCTACCACATTGCCCGACAGGGGATTGCGCGCACGTTTCAAAACATAGCGCTTTTTGATGGGATGAGCGTTCTGGATAACATCATGACCGGGCGGTTAACCCATATGACCACTGGCATGCTCGCCCAGGGGCTTTGGAAAGGCCGGGCCGAGCGCGAAGAAGTTGAAAACCGCGAATTCGTGGAAAAGGTCATCGATTTTCTGGAGATTCAGCGCATCCGCAAAACCCCGGTCGGGCGACTGCCGTACGGGCTGAAAAAAAGGGTCGAACTGGCGCGGGCGCTGGCAGCGGAGCCAAAGTTGCTTTTA
>JBPCWO010000410.1:0-11343 GCA_051009475.1 Boseongicola sp. | reverse complement strand
GATGCGTTATGGCTGCACCAAATGAGATTACAGTTGATCAGTTAAATCGGCTGATCGGCACACCGGATTGTCCGGCAATCATTGATATCTCGATTGATCAAGACTTCGACGAAGACCCCTACCTGATACCCGGTTCGTTTCGCCATACCCACACAGATATTGCCGGATTGATCAGCTTGATTTCTGGCCAACGCGTGGTCGTGACTTGTCAAAAGGGCATTAAACTCAGCCAAGGTTTGGTCTCTTGGCTACGAAGCGAGGGGATCAAAGCCGAGTATCTTAAGGGTGGCATGTACGCGTGGCGCGAGGCGTCCGAAACTGTTCGCGTCCCGGCAAGTGCAATACCTCAACGGATCAATGATGCGACGCTATGGGTCACTCGGCATCGACCCAAAATCGACCGAATTGCATCTCCCTGGCTAATCCGAAGGTTTATCGATCCGTTGGCAAAATTCCTGTTCGTATCACCGCAGGAAGTACCCGGTGTTGCCGATCGATACGGGGCAACACCATTTGACATCGAAGGCGTTCGTTTTTCGCATCGCAACTCCAATTGCACATTCGACACAATGCTTGATGAGTTCAAACTTCATACTAGGCCACTCGATCGTCTTGCCGACGTTGTAAGGGCAGCGGACACAAATACCCATGATGCGGCACCTCAGGCGGCCGGGCTTTTGGCAGTATCCGTTGGGCTGTCGCGACAGTTTAAGGACGATCACGCTCAGCTAGATGCCGGCATGAAACTTTACGATGCGTTATATCGCTGGGCCCGTGATGGATTTGACGAAGGTCACGACTGGCCAGCCACGACATCATGAGCCCCTCCTATTCTGAGTTGTTTTCGACATTCGGTCGGATTGGAATTTATTCATTCGGTGGACCGGCGGCACAAATAGCACTGATGCATCGCGAATTGGTCGAGCGAAAAGGCTGGATCGAAGAAGACGACTTCTTAAGCGCGCTGTCATTCTGCATGCTCCTACCAGGCCCCGAAGCAATGCAGTTGGCCACCTACACAGGTTGGCGACTGAGCGGTGTCAATGGCGCATTGACCGCCGGATTGCTCTTTGTAGTCCCGGGTGCAATCGCGATGTTCGCCATATCGGCGATTTACGCGATTTGGCGGGCGGTCCCGCTTGTCGAAGGCGTCTTTCTTGGTGCTCAATGCACAGTCGTCGCGATAGTGATCGAGGCTCTTTTCAAGGTCTCAAAAAAGGCCCTGAAGGCCCCTGATCGCTGGGTGATAGCCGCACTGTCGTTTCTGGCGCTGTTCGCATTTGATGTTCCATTTCCAGCGATAATCGCCCTGTCCGCTATTTGGGGAGTCATTTTTGCGCACCCAGATGCCAGCGAACGTCGCGACGAAACTTCCCCGTCACGCTTACATTGGCCAATTTTGATTTTCTGCGCGCTTTGGATAATCCCATTCGTCGCACTATGGACTACACACTCAGTTTTTTTGTGGAACGTCGCGGCTTTCTTTTCGAAACTCGCGGTCGTCACTTTTGGCGGAGCATACGCGGTTCTGGCGTATATGGCCCAAGAAGTGGTAGCTGAATTTGGTTGGATATCGACGCCACAAATGATGGATGGGCTTGCGCTGGCGGAAACCACTCCAGGGCCCCTGATCCTCGTCACGCAGTTTGTTGGATTTCAGGCCGGATATGCGGCTGGTGGCATGCCTCTCGCCATCATTGCCGCCCTGATCACCCTGTGGGTCACATTCGTCCCCTGTTTTCTTTGGATCTTTGCTGGCGCTCCCTTTCTGTCCCGATTGACCGCTTCGCCTCGCATTTCTGGCGCGCTGTCTGCGATTTCGGCAGCGGTTGTTGGTGTAATTCTGAATCTCTCGGTTTGGTTCGCGGCAAACGTGCTTTTTCGCGATATCGGAAGACTCGACTTCGGGCCGTTCTCTGTTCTCACGGTCGATATCGCATCAGTTGATTGGATTGCTGTAAGTCTAACTTGCCTTGGAATCCTTTGTCTTTTGGCATTGCGATTTAGTCTGGGGGCAACGCTGCTAATTGGCGCGGCGGCCGGATTGATTTTCAGTCTCGCACTTTAACAAACGCAAATCCTCTCGCGGCGTCTTTCCTTCGTTACCGAATCTCCTATGCTGACTATGCAATCCGGGAGTACGCATGGACCGCAGTATCGATTACGGCAATCTGATGCACAGTGCGATGAGAGGTCTTATTCGCACAGTTCTGACTGATATTGCCGCAAGCGGACTTCCCGGCCAGCATCATTTTTTCATTACTTTTGACACTATGCACCCCGACGTCGAAATCGCGGATTGGCTCAGTGATCGATACCCGGACGAAATGACAGTCGTTATGCAGCACTGGTTCGAGAATTTGGACGTCGGCGACGATGGTTTCGCAGTCACACTGAACTTTGGAGACTCGCCCGAGCCACTTTATATACCCTACGACGCCATCCGCACATTCGTTGATCCATCAGTTGAATTTGGCCTAAGGTTCGAAACTCAGGAAGAACTAGATGAAGAAAAGTCTGCGCCGACAGTAACCTCGGTGACAGAATCCAATGACGGTTCAAAAGAAAAACCTGAAAATAAGGCCGACATCGTCAGTCTGGACAGCTTTCGAAAGTAGCGCCGAACATTTGCCATTATTTGTGCAGCGTCCTGCCACTATTTTCTGAAAATCCTAACCCCAGCGTATTTGGGAGTTACGGATGTTCTTTCGTGACCTGAAAATGAAAAGCGGCACTTCATTTGAAGTGGTACTGGCTGAGGCGCGACTACCAGTTAGGCTCGGTCATCGCGATGCAAAAATGGTCTTTGGCGATCCAATGGCCCGCCAGCTTGCTGCAACGGGCTTGGGCGCTGTGACAGATGTCCGCGCGCATGAAGAAGCGCCGGATGACGTCTTCGGCGTCACACTATTCCTTGGCCTTCGCGACTCGTCTCGCGACGGCTTGAAGGCCGTCTCAAAAATGCTGGAACATCTTCACGCGCCGCTCGGTTCTTCACTCAGGCTTAGCCTTGGCGGCGAACCGATGGTCTTCGGCGCAACAGAGGGACTGGAACTATCGGTTGCAAACACCGATACCCCCGATGCAGGTTCCCGCCGGCAACTAGCGCAGGCGTGCACTGAGGCCATGAAAGGTTTCGCCATCAGCCGCGGATGGGCAAAGCGTGCCGATCGCACAATTTTCTATTTTTACGGCGAAAGCTTTCAAAGAATGCAAACAAGCTTGGCCCAATTGCTCGATGCCGATCCTATATTTGCCTCGGCAGTGGCTCGTCGTCTCGCCTAGCCGTCATCCGCACCTCAATGGTTGCACCGGGCGAGGTCGTTGCCTAATGCTCTTTTCGGGAATGTCCGAGGAGAGCACCCATGACGAACACACGCACGGAATCCGATAGCTTTGGACCGCTGGAAGTTCCTGCCGAAAAGTACTGGGGCGCCCAAACTCAGCGCAGCTTACAGAACTTCCCGATTGGATGGGAAAAGCAACCAATCGCTATCGTTCGAGCCCTCGGCGTCATCAAACAGGCCTGTGCTGAAGCGAACAGGGCTGCCGGAAATCTCGAAGCGGACAAAGCCGATGCAATTATTCAAGCCGCATCTGAAGTAATAGCGGGCGATCTGGATGCCCATTTCCCTTTGGTTGTTTGGCAAACCGGTTCCGGCACGCAATCAAATATGAACGCCAATGAAGTCATTGCGAACCGCGCTATTGAGCTTCTTGGCGGCGAAATTGGCTCCAAAAAGCCTGTACATCCAAACGACCACTGCAACATGGGCCAGTCGTCCAACGACACCTTCCCAACAGCGATGCACATTGCTACAGCAATGACGGCTCAAAGTGTGCTGCTCCCGGGACTCAGGAAGTTGCACGCGGCCCTTAAAACAAAAGTCACCGAATTCGACGGAATAATAAAAATTGGGCGCACCCATACGATGGATGCGACACCACTTACGCTGGCGCAGGAGTTTTCCGGCTATTCGCACCAGTTGACCAAGTCCATTGAGCGTGTCGAGGCAGCACTCGGCGACATTTATGAACTCGCACAGGGTGGCACCGCAGTCGGAACTGGACTAAATACGCCACCCGGTTGGGACGCTGAAGTGGCTGCAAACATGGCTCGGATTACTGACCTACCGTTTGTCGCCGCGCCGAATAAATTCGAAGCACTGGCCGCCCACGACGCCATGGTTGCGATGTCCGGCGCACTCAAAGCTGTGGCCGCAAGCCTTTTCAAGATCGCCAATGACATTCGCTTTCTAGGATCCGGACCACGCTGTGGTCTCTACGAGCTTCTATTGCCCGAAAACGAACCCGGTTCATCGATTATGCCCGGAAAGGTTAACCCCACCCAATGCGAGGCCATAACACAAGTATGCGCGCACGTAGTTGGAAATGATGCCGCGGTCGGTATGGCGGGCAGTCAGGGGCACTTTGAATTGAATGTTTACAAGCCAATGATTGCCTACAACGTGCTCCAATCTATGCAGCTATTGGGTGACGCTTGCTCGGCATTCACTGACAACTGCGTCAGTGGCATCCAGGCAAATGAGGCCCGAATTGATAAACTCATGCGCGAGTCGTTGATGCTGGTCACAGCTCTCGCACCAACAATCGGCTACGACAATGCGACGACTGTCGCCAAAACTGCACACAAAAACGGAACGACTCTTAAGGAAGAAGCGGTCAATCTCGGTTTCGTAGACGAAGCCACGTTTGACCAAGTTGTAAGACCGGAAAAAATGATTGGGCCAAAGACGTGAAAGGTCCGCCGATCAATTTGAACCGAGCGCGAAAGATCCGCGCCCGAAAAGCGGCAAAAACCAAATCCGACAGCAATGCCATAAAATTTGGAATACCAAAGTCCGAAAAAATACGCGTTGAACAGGTAACCAAACGCGCAACGTCACACCTCGAAGGGCACAAAAAGGCTGACACGTGAGTCGACCAATCAAACGCTCGCTAACTTTGCGTGGCCACAGAACAAGCGTGTCACTCGAAGAAGAATTTTGGCAAGCCTTCCGCAAAATTGCTGCTCAGAAAAGAAAAACAATCAATGATTTGGCAGCCGAAATTGATGTGGATCGTGGCGTTTCCTCAGGCTTGGCATCCGCGATCCGCATTTTTATTCTGAAGAACTACCGCTGTTTGGACAACGATCAGGCAGAAGAACGGTAATTAGTTGAATTTTGATTCAGGACATCCGGAAATAGCTGCCGAAGTTCTCTTTTACTGATCTGCAGCTGCGTTCGCGCCATACCTTCGACTTTCTGGCAATTCGTACCGAAGCCAGGCTTTTCCATAACTTCACCAGCCATATGCAGTGCACTCATAATTTTCTTAACCATCAATTTCGCCCCCCCAAGGACCGCTTATCGAGTTAGGCCTAATATGGTGAGCGGTGAATTTTCTAATAATGGGAAATTCGATCAGGTCGTCGCACATTTGGCATAGTTTAGCTAAGATATGCTATGCAGCTGAAAATAAATGATTTTCTGTCGAAACTGAGTCGTATTTTGGTTTCTGACGCTACGTCAAACTGTCTCGCAAAGACACTGAAAGACGGATTCCATCCCGCGACCGCACAGTCAGATGAGCTACCGGAACCGGCGGCTCTAGGGGCTCAAATCGATATCGCGCCATCAATACAGCAAGCAATATCGCCGCTTCCGCCATTGCAAAACCGGCCCCCGGGCAAGCCCGCGGACCACTCGAAAATGGCTGATACGCGTCGCGATCAGGCCTGACTTCAGTGGTTTTTTCCCACCTTGCTGGATCAAAATGATCCGGGTCACCCCAAATCCGTTCATGCCGATGCAAATGCCAGGGCGAAATGACTACTTGCGCACCATGCTTCACTTTTCGTCCGCGAAACTCCTCGTCATGCGCAGCCTCCCGGACAAACATCGGCACCGGCGGGTACAACCGTAATGTTTCCCGCAAAACATTTCGCGTGGCATTCATTGATGCCAGCTTTGAAAACTCCGGGGCGCGGACAAACTCAGTTGCTTCCTTTCCTACCTGTTCACCCCATTCCGGCGATGCTGCCAACAACCAAAGCACCCAGCCTAACAGCGAGGCACTAGTTTCGTGACCGGCAAGGAAAAATATGGCAACTTGATCAACCATCTCTTCGCCATCAAAACACTGTCCTGTCTCCGGATCTTCAGTTGTCATGATCTTTGTAGCGAGATCGTCAGGAGCGACTCCATCTGCAATCTCTTGCAGCCGCAGATCCACAATCTTTCGAATTAAACGACGTAACTCACGTGCAGCATTACGCGCCTTTCCGCCGTGCCATACAGGCAGCCAAGGCATCAAGGCATTCAATGTCGCGACCGGCTGCTCGCGCTGGAATGCGCGAAATGCTCTGTACGTATCCGTTGCGGTTTCGTTATCAATGGGAAGCGAAAATAGTGTGCGAAAAATCACATCCGCCGTCGCGTAGCTGGTCAAAGCCTCGATATTCTGGTCGCCGGCTTCGATCCGATCGGCCGCGGCTTCAGCGGCCGCTAGCATCGAAGGGAAACTTTGACGAATACGCCCCCCTTCGAAAGCAGGATCAATGACGCGCCTCTGTCGCTCCCAGATTTCTCCGTTAGTTACAAACACTGACTGGCCCAAAAGCGGTGCAAGTCCGGCCGTTACACGTTTCGATTTCGGGAAGTCTTGCGGACGATCACGAAGGACGAGACGAACCAGTTCAGGCTCGTTTATCAAGTATGATCGAAAAAATGGCGTTCGATACTCGGCCATCCAGGCACGATAAAGGCGGGCGGGTTGCGCAGAAAGAATGTCTCTACGGAACAGTTGCCAATACCGCCAAAGAGAAACCTTGTCGGGTCTCGCCGCAGGCTTTGGCGGGATCATGTAAACGTTGAAGTGAAACGCGAAGCGACGACATCAATCCGGTTCGCCGAAGGCCTCCGCCCACGAAAACGCGCGCCCAAAGTTTGTGGACCCGCCGTAATTGCGAAATAGTCATAATCGCCAGGATTATCGAACGCACAAAGATACTGAAAATGGATCCGAAAATAACGCCTTTTGAGTCTTGCAAGCGTCTCGGCACTTAGCGTTTGCGAAAAAGCCGCCGACACAATCAGCGGCCATTGTTGCTCTTTCCCAGGCGAAACACCTGACACCGAAACCGGATCGACTAACGCAAAAGAACAACCATCGCTGGGTGCAGACACATCAAGCCAGGTGATTTCCTGACACTTTGACAACAACCGGAGATCTCGTCGCAACCGTTTCGCGTCCGGCAGAAAACTGACCATCGGAATGACCTGTCCAAGTGTCAAAAGCGACAATGCTGGACCGGTCTCACCAATTCGTTCAAGCCGCACAATATCCGCGACGATCGAAACGGCCATCTGCGCACCCGAACTATGTCCGACGATCAACACCTCGTCGATGTCTTCGCGTAACGCCGCTTCAATTCGATGGCGAAACTCATGCAGACGGGCTTCGATCTCATCTGGGTATGCGCCGCGCTTTGATGCCGTATAGGCGTAGTCTTGCATCAAATAGTAAGCGAAGGTCTTGCCGTCCTTGGATTTGAACCACCTCAAAGACGCGACAAACAACGGCAAAAATAGCACCCAGAACACCGATGCCGCAACAACCGTCCAGATAAATCCATCTGTTACAGGTTCGCGACCGATCAAGTTCAATAGCCACGCGCCGCCGATATGGGTCATTCGCCACGCCAGTGTCCCGACAATGCCCGCGCCGACTAACGCCAGTAATAGCTGACCAATCAGCATGATTACCGGATAGAGCGCCGCAATCAGGGGCCCTTTGCTTAACCAGCTCAAGCGTCGCAACGCTCCAGTTGAAATGTAGATCCACACCGTTCGCAACATTGCGAAATAGGTTCCGGCGATTCCGGCCCGCATCGAAGCCTGAACCAAGTCATGCCAGACCAGAACATCTATTTTTGAGATCGCTTGTGAATCTTCTATCTGCGAGCGCACGCGCCAAGCCGTTTCACCTGGCTCTGACTTCTGGTCTATTCGGTATCCGGATATTTCGGCCTGTTTTTGGCTCTCGGTTCGATAGAGCTCACGATATCGCCTAGGCGGATAGGGATCGTAGCCAGGAATATAGAAAACCCGGCGTCGTGAAACCCGCGACTTTCCCCTCGGCAACATGCCGGGACAATAACGTATGGCTAGAGCTCAGAGAACCCTGATTCTGCATTAGATTTTCTAGATCGCCGGTCAGTAGCCCAATTGGAAACAATGCCGTCGTTGTCAGCCGAATACCTGCAATACTGGGAACCGCTCATTCAGCCACCAGCTGAAATCGGTGAATTTACCCGTCAGCATTAGCAGTCCCACAGTCCACAAAAGTAGCCCCATCATGCGTTCGATTCGTTCCATATGGCGACGCATCCAGGCCATCAACACAGTCAACCGCGGAAAAAAAGCTGCAACCAGTAAAAACGGAATTCCCAGTCCAAGCGCATAAACCGCCAACAACGTTGTTCCGCGAACAACATCGGCTTCAGTTGCTGCAATCGATAGGATTGCACCCAAAATCGGACCGATGCACGGCGTCCAGCCAAATGCGAATGCCAATCCTAAGACATAAGCGCCAAGTGCCGAGCCACCTCGGTCTCCGGCGTCCACACGCATTTCGCGATCCATGAATCGAATTCGGTATATGCCCAAAAAATGGGCGCCGAATACCATGATGATCAAGCCCGCGACTGATACGAACCATGCCTGGTTTGACAGGAAAAACTGGCCGAATGCTGAGGCCGTAAAGCCAAGGATCATAAAGACTGTCGATAATCCTAGCACAAAAAAAACTGCAGGAAGCAATGCCCGGTTACGCTTGGAAGCTCCAGTTGCTTCCATCTCGGTAACCGTGATGCCGCCCATATATGCCAAATAAGGAGGCACGATCGGCAATACGCAGGGGCTCAGAAATGAAAGCACTCCTGCCGCCAACGCGATCATCATCGCCGGCAAGAGTGAAGCGTCAAAAAGGTCAATTCCGAACATGCTTGTTTCCTTGCCTTTACATAAGACATTGCGAACCACCGGTCACAACACAGACACTCACAACTCGGTGGACATATTGTAACATCGCGCATAGCGCAGTGCTTATGGAAATTGATGATGAAATCGACGCGAACGGGCTGCTGTGTCCCTTACCGGTTCTCAAAGCAGCAAAGCGACTTCGCGCGCTTCCTTCCGGCTCAATACTCAAAGTGGTAGCTGACGACCCGGCCGCAATTGTCGATTTTCCGCATTTTTGCCATGAGCAAGGCCACACACTTTTGTCGGCGACAAAAACGGACGGTGAACAAGTCTTTCTAATTCGCCGCCGTTGACCTCAATCTCAACGTCTCCCGACTGACCACCATCCACGTCTTCGCGGTTTATCAGGCGAAGCCGGTTCTTCCGCCGCAGCAATCGCTGGGGCATCGACGATACTTGCGTCCTGTGGTGCATCACCAACCAAAATCGGTTGCTTTGCTGACGCTCCATCTACGTCTCCAGCATCAGCTTTTGGTTTTTTCGAGCGTTCACCTTCTTTGGCATCGATCGTCGCCGTCGTCGTTTTCTTGGCTCGCGCCGGAGGTTTCCTTGTCCTCTTTGCCGGCACAGGGTTTTCGCTATCGCCAGCTGGCGTCTTAACTTCCTCTTCTGCCGACACAGCTTGTGAAGCGTCAGCCGTTTTCTTTTGACGTGTTCTTGTTCTGGTGGATTTCTTG
Organism: Boseongicola sp.; assembly: GCA_051009475.1. GTDB lineage: Bacteria > Pseudomonadota > Alphaproteobacteria > Rhodobacterales > Rhodobacteraceae > CAXMNX01. The sequence goes on along the minus strand of JBPCWO010000410.1, from coordinate 1,619 downwards.
GGCTTCTCTTCAATCGTCTCCGCAACTTCTCCGGCCCCATCAGAACTTTCGGCCTGGGTGCGCTGGTCCGTCACGACATCTTGTTGTACTTGCCCTGCTTCGCCCTGAGCTGCCGCTTCACCATCGCGACCAGCTCCTCCACGACGGCGCCGACGACGACGCCGTTTTTTCTTTGGCTTGTCCTCCGGCTCGACTTCGTCCGCATCAGGACTTACCGTTGCAAGGTCTTCCTCGACTTCCGCCATAAGCGAAGCGTCAACTGATACCACTGCATGGGATGTATCTAGCAACCGTGTTGCCGTTTTGAATTTCTCTATCGTGAAGTCCGGTGAGATAAGGAAAGGATCAGCCTCTATTCGAACTGCCATTCCATAACGCATCTCTATTTGTGCGATGTGCTCGCGTTTGAAATTCATCAGAAAATTAACGATGGACACAGGCGCCTTCACCAGGACCTCGCGCGACCGGCGGCGAACACCCTCTTCTTCAAGCTGCCGAAGAATAGTTAGACCGAGACTATCGTCGGATCGAATAAGCCCAGTGCCATGGCACGACTGGCAAGGCTGAGTCGAAGCTTCGAGCATACCGGGCCGAAGTCTTTGACGCGACATTTCCAACAGCCCAAACCCGGAAATCCGACCGACTTGGATACGCGCTCGATCCGTCTTTAGACGCTCCTTGAAACGCTTTTCCACCGAAGAGTTATTCTTACGCTCTTCCATATCGATGAAATCGATAACAATCAGACCTGCGAGATCTCGTAGGCGCAGTTGTCGCGCCGCCTCTTCCGCCGCCTCCAAGTTGGTTTTCAGCGCGGTCTCTTCAATGGAACCTTCCTTGGTCGCTTTCCCTGAGTTTACATCGATGGCAACCAAGGCTTCAGTTACGCCGATCACGATGTAGCCGCCGGACTTCAACTGGACGACTGGATTGAACATACCACCCAAGTAGCTTTCGACCTGGTAGCGCGCGAAAAGAGGCATTGCCTCGGCATAATGCTTCACGTTCTTGGCATGCGACGGCATGATCATCTTCATGAACTCTTTGGCCGTGCGATATCCAATTTCGCCTTCAACCAATACTTCATCAATTTCACGGCTATAAAGATCGCGAATGGACCGCTTGATCAGGTTCCCTTCCTCGTAAATCTGCGCTGGCGCGATCGACTTCAGAGTCAGTTCGCGAATTTGCTCCCAAAGCCGCTGCAAATACTCATAGTCTCGCTTGATTTCGGTTTTGGTTCGCTTCGCACCAGCAGTCCGGATGATCAATCCAGCGCCCTTTGGCACGTCGATTTCGGTGGCGATTTCCTTTAATTTCTTCCGATCCGGCGCATTGGTGATTTTACGGCTAATTCCGCCGCCGCGCGCCGTATTCGGCATCAAAACGCAATAACGTCCCGCCAGACTCAGGTAAGTCGTCAGTGCGGCGCCTTTGTTGCCGCGTTCCTCTTTGACCACCTGCACAAGAAGAATTTGGCGAACTTTGATGACTTCCTGGATCTTGTAGCGCCTTTGCCGTTGCTTTCTTGGGCGCCGTATCTCCTCTGTCGTGTCGTCATCAGATACGGATTCAATGGATGCATCAGTTTCCGAAGCGTGATCCATGGCACTATATGG
>JBPCWO010000409.1:0-4764 GCA_051009475.1 Boseongicola sp. | reverse complement strand
GGTTCATTGGCCAGACAACGGGCCAGCGCGACGCGTTGCTGCATGCCACCGGAAAGCTCATAAATGGCTTTCTCTTTGAAATCCTGGAGACCCACGACTTCAAGAAGGTGGTCGACCTTTGGGTTGTATTCGGATTTCGGAACTTTGTTCATCATCGGACCAAAGGCCACGTTTTCGCGCACGTTCATCCACTCGAAAAGCGCGCCCTTTTGAAACACCATTCCGCGTTCCTGCGCGGGGCCCGTGACAAGATGGTCATTCAGCATCACAGTGCCTTCGGTGGCAGCCAGAAATCCCGCAATGATATTGAGCAAAGTGGTTTTTCCGCAGCCTGACGGGCCGAGAACACTCATTAACTCGCCGCTTTTAATGTCGAGTGAGACATCTTTCAGCGCCTGCACGTGATCGCCGTTAGGCAGATCGAAACGCATTGAGATTTTATCTAGGATTAGTCCGGACATTTGCCCCTCCGGCTAACGGGAAATTTAAAGCGGCCCGGCGCTTTGTGTACGCCGGGCCTACTAAGATATTCTACATGCCTGATGCAGCTGTCAACGGACCGGTGTTTACCGCCGCGTCATAGCTGTCGAGCGCGCCGTCTATTGATCCGGCGTTAACGAAAACGTCTGCTACGCCCTTCATGAACGTTTGAGCGCCGCCGCCGAGCCACTTGCCGCTCAGCTGATCGTCAACAGCAGGAAACACAAACGTCGCCATTGTCGATGCGGTGGAATCTTCGTCCATACCCGCATCTTTCGCGATCACAGGTAACATTGCCTTTGCATCGTCTCCGCCAGCATTCCAAGTTGCGTTAGCGTCCGCCGTCACTTTCAGGAATTTTGCGAGAAGATCGCTTTCCTCGGCCACGAAGTTCGCAGGTGCAGTGGTCACATCGAATACAAGAAGACCTAAAGCTTCTTTTTCAGCACCCGTCAGAAGGATGTTTCCGCTTTCCAGCATCCGGCGCAAACCGCCACCCCAACCGCAGGCCATGTCAACTGCACCCTGTGCAAGAGCAGCAGCGCCTTCAGCCGGAGCCATGTCGACAACTTCGAGGCTGGCCAGATCGACGCCAAAGTGATTCATTTGACCCAAGAAGCCGTAGTGCGCGGCAGTGCCCAGCGGAACCGCAACTTTTTTGCCGGCCAATTCGCCAGCCGAATTTTTGTCGATTTCGTGGTCAGCGTGCACCACGCAATTGTCGTTGTCCGAATAGGATACAGCGACGTCAACAATCTGGATATCCTGACCAGCAGATGCGGCAACCACGAAAGGCGGAACACCTTGGCTTACACTGATCTGCACGTCGCCTGATGCCATCGCGGCGGACATCGCCGTGCCGGTGTCAAAGCTGACCCAATTGATCTTGACGCCCAATGCCTCTTCATAGGTGCCAGCAACTTTGGCAGCCTGGAACGGCATCGGCCATTCAAGAAAGTATGCAACGGTGATTTCTTGGGCAGTCGCCGCCTGTGCACCGGCCAGCATTGCGGTAGCCGCCACCGCCGAAAACACCGACGTTTTTAGTTGTTTGATCTTCATTTCCAGTTCTCCCTGTTGGTCTTCAAAACGGCATGACGCAGTCTGATTAGCGCTGCCGAAAATTATTGTGGGCCCCTCGTTTCGCACTTTGAGTGATAGAGCTAGTCTTTTCCAGTCTTTTTCTGCAAAATTGAAAAAGAGTTTTCAAAAACTCGAATGTGTGTGAGTCGACGATCAAATTCGCATAAGGCGGGAGGGACAACTTTATGCAGCGAACAACTCTTAGCCTTCGAGGTCTTGAAATCTTCCAGCTATTAGCAAAATCTGGATCGGTTCAAAAAGTTGCCTCGGACACAGGGCTATCGATAAGCACGGTGTCTCACCATCTAAAAAATCTGGAAGACAGTCTTGGCGTCGGGCTGATGGATCATTCGCGTCGGCCAATGATCCTGACACCGTCCGGGAGCATTTTTCTGCGGCATATTGAAGATGGGCTCAGGATGATCCGTCGGGGCGAGATCGAGTTAACGTCCGGAAATCTGGTTGAAGCACGCGAACTCAGATTTGGCATCGTCGACGATTTTGATAGCGAAGTTGCGCCTGAGCTTGCTGAGTTTCTAGCCCGTGCGATGCCGCGGTGCACGTTCAAACATCACACGCGACCTAGCCACGAAATTCTGGGCCTGCTTCTGGATCAGAAGCTGGATGTAGGGGTTGCGACCCGACCGACAGGAGATGCTCCCGGACTGGTTGAATATCCGGTCCTGTACGATCCTTTCATTCTTTCCACTCCTATTGATTGCGAGGAAGCGCCAGAAGACCTGCTGTCGGGCAATGCTAAGTTGCCGTTGCTGAGATATGCCCGTAGCCAGATCATCGGGCAACTGATCGAGGCGCAGTTGCGTCGCCTGCGGGTCTCGTTGCCGAACCGGTTTGAAATGGAAAGCAACCATTCAGTTCTTGGGATGGTGGCTGAAGGCGGTGGCTGGGCCATCACCACACCCGCCAGTTATGCGCGCGCGAAGCGATTTCACGGACGGATTGCCCTTCGGCCATTTCCCGGTCGAGGGTTTGCAAGGACGATTTCACTATTCACGACCGAAGTTTATCCGCAACCAGCGGCTGAGATTATTCTCGAGACCTTACGTCGCCTGATTGCGCGACACGTCGTCGATCCAATTACCGCGCAGCATCCCTGGCTGCTGCCGGGGTTTCAGTTGCTTTCGGAAAAAGGCATCTAGAAGCGGGTTCATCGAATTCATGTTTCGAAATTGCCGAAATATTCCTGCGCGAATTGACGTTGGTGTGAAATCTGCGCCGAGTGCGGTAGGGCGAGGAGGCGAGTTGAAACATGTCTGATATCGAGAACAGATGCGATTCGGAGCTTGTGTTTCAAGGGAACTTTACGCAACAGGAAGCAATTCCCGAAGCCGCGGTCGACGCAGCTATCGCTGTCATGCGAAGTGGACGGCTGCATCGGTATAACCTTGCTGCAGGGGAAGAGGGTGAAGTCGCCGCGTTAGAGCGCGAATTCGCAGAGTGGCAAGGGAGCGGTTATTGCCTTGCCGTTGCGTCGGGCGGGCAGGCGATGCAGATCGCGTTGCGTGCTGCCGGCGTCGGCCACGGTGATCCCGTCCTGACGAACGCATTCACACTGGCCCCGGTGCCGGGCGCAATTAGCATCGTGGGCGCGCGACCGGTTCTGGTAGAAATCGACGAGAATCTTCGACTTGAATTGTCTGATCTTGATGAAAAGGCCGAGGCGTCCGGTGCGCGCATTTTGCTTTTGAGCCACATGCGAGGACATCTTTGCGACATGGACAAGCTGATCGAAATTACCGAACGGCGCGGCATCCGCGTAATCGAAGACTGCGCGCACACCATGGGTGCAGCCTGGAACGGAGTGCGATCGGGAAATTTTGGCTACGCTGCATGTTTTTCTGCGCAAACCTACAAACACCTGAATTCCGGTGAGGGCGGATTTCTGACTGCGAACGATCCCGAATTCATGGCACGCGCCACAGTTCTTTCGGGCAGCTACATGTTATATGAAAGAAACGGCGCGAGACCGGACTCAAAGTACTTTGGTCGAGCGAAATACGAAATGCCCAATGGATCGGCGCGGATGGATGCTTTGCGCGCGGCGATCCTTCGGCCGCAGCTTGCGGTTCTTGAAGGTAATGTTGCGCGGTGGAACCGTCGATATAAGGCGGTGGCGCAGAACCTGGCGGAGTCGAACAGGATTGCTTTACCGGTTCGTCCGGACGCCGAGAGCATGGTCGGGTCATCTATCCAATTCCGAGTGCCGGGGCTGGATACTGACGGCTGTGAGAAGTTTCTAGCGTTGGTGGGAGGTCGCGGAGTTGAATTGAAGTGGTTTGGGCGAGCTGAACCGCAGGGATTTACTTCGGCGCATCAAAGTTGGGCATACGTCACCCCGCAGGACCTACCTAAAACGGATGCCGTACTCGCGGACCTGTTCGATATGAGATTGCCGTTGACGTTCACGGAAGACGATTGCGATCTCATCGGTCGGATAATTCGGTATGTTGTCGAGTCAATCGACTGACGAAATCACGGAAGAAATGGGTTCAGAATGAATCCAGCCCCATAAAGCCAAACCAGCCATGTGCCGGCGGCCAGCCCAATAGCAAGGGAAGTCGCCGGTGTTGTGGAGGGTTCATCCTCAGGTTTTAATACCCGGGCCACGGCCGCGTGCACAAACGCTGCCAGGATGCCTGTGACCAGCGCCATCCACATTCCGCCGACACCCAACAAAGCGCCCATGGGAGGAAATAAAGTTGCTGCCTGAAGGAATTTTGAACGTGGATCACTGGCGCCCGACCACGCGACAGCTGCAACCAGAAGTCCCAGCGCAAAACCAAGTAAGTGTTCTTCGATATCGCCAATCACGCCGTACCACGAAATCAGCAAGCCGAACACCGCAAGTATCATGCCAAGAATGGTCGATTGCCGAGGTGCTGGAACCGCCAGAAGCGCTGTTGCCTGCAATAACCAAGCGATAATTAAAGTCGGCAGCAATAACTGCGGCGAAACCACCAGGACGGCCCAAACAGCGAGCACGAGCGCCGTGATTTCAGCGCTCATCAATGTCCAGCGAAGTGGTTCGCCGCAACAACGGCTTTTGCCACGATTCCATAGCCACGAAAGGATGGGAACGAGATCACGTGCGGCAAGCGTTTGACCACAGGATTCGCAATAAGATCGTCCGCTTGAAACACGCTGCCCAATCGCTGCGCGGTCAGCCCAACACCTGAGAAA
>JBPCWO010000408.1:0-3040 GCA_051009475.1 Boseongicola sp. | reverse complement strand
GATGAGCTTCGCGCTGGCCTATTCAGTGCTATCAAATCCGAATTTCAATCTGACCAATGGCGAAACAGGTCTTCAGGTATACGCCGACGATCCACAGATACTGCACCGCGCCAGCCTGCCTGACCTGCCGCACCTGTTTGGGTTGTCAATGCGCGCAAATTACCAGTTGGACATCAGTGGTTGGACGTTTAATTTCAATGCCGGGTATTATCTGTGCGCAATCATCATGATTGCGGCGTTCTATTTTTCCACCCGACTGTTCCGTTCACCGTTCGGCATGATGCTTCGCGCAGTCAAATCAAACCAGCAGCGATTGAACTATACAGGCCTTAATTCACGACCCTACACGCTGGCCGCTTTTGTGATTTCCGGCGCCTATGCTGGGCTAGCCGGTGGCCTGCTTGCCGCGATGGACCCGCTTGCTGGCGCGGAACGGATGCAATGGACTGCATCGGGTGAAGTTGTCCTAATGACCATTCTCGGTGGTGCCGGAACACTGATCGGGCCCGTTTTAGGGGCTGGTTTCATCAAGTATTTCGAGAACATTTTCTCGAAGATTAACGACCAGATTCTGCACCAGTGGTTCGCGTTCCTGCCGGACGGCCTCGAAGACTTTATGGTCTTCATTGTCCCCCCGTTCATCGGCAAAGGCTGGCACCTGACACTTGGCATACTCTTTATGCTCGTTGTCATCTTCCTTCCCGGCGGCCTCGTTGAAGGCGGTCAACGGATTGGGCGGCTATTCGGGCGCAAGAAACGTGGCGAAGACACGACCAGTGCCGCCGCCAAGACGCCAGCGGAATAAGGAGGCCAGATCATGGGTATTCTTGAAGTCAAAGGTGTCAACAAGCGTTTCGGAGGCCTCCAGGCCCTAGGCGATGTAAATCTAAGCGTCGCTGAAAACACAGTTCACGCGATAATCGGTCCGAATGGCGCCGGTAAGTCCACGCTATTGAATTGTCTCGTTGGAAAGCTGATCCCGGACACCGGCTCGGTCATGTTTGACGGCCAGTCAGTGCTGGGCCGCAAACCGCACGAAATCAATCAAATGGGCATTAGCCGCGTGTTCCAAACACCGGAGATATTCAGCGATCTAACGGTTATAGAAAACATCCTGATACCATGCTTCGCTAAGCGCGATGGATCGTTTCGGCTTCACGCGTTTGAGCAGTTCAAGAATGAAAAGGAACTGATCGAAAAGGCCGAAAGCATTCTGGAAGACGTGAACATGGCCGACAAACGGGACATGCATTCGGCGTCAATGTCGCGCGGCGACAAACGACGGCTGGAAATGGCCATGTGCCTGGTTCAGGAGCCTCGGCTGTTGTTGCTTGATGAGCCCACAGCCGGGATGGCGCGCGCCGACACCAACAATACGATCGACCTTTTGAAAGAGATCAAATCAAAGCGCGACATCACGATGGCGATCATTGAACACGACATGCATGTCGTATTCAGTTTGGCCGAACGGATCACGGTTCTGGCGCAAGGCACGCCCTTGGTCGAGGACACGCCAGAAAACATCAAAGGCAACCCAAAAGTCCAGGAAGCCTATCTTGGCGAAAGCCAGACGTGAACGAGGAGAACGGAGATATGCTAGACAACCAGCCGTTCGACAAGAACGCCAACAACGCCGCGACCGCCCCGGCTTTCCTCAGCATTTGGAATATCGAAAGTTTCTATGGGGAAAGCTACATCGTTCAGGACGTCAGCTTTAACGTCCACGAAGGCGAAATTCTTGCACTGCTTGGCCGAAATGGCGCGGGCAAGACCACGACGTTGCGCACCATTGCCCGGATGGACAACCCCGAACTGCGCCACGGCGAGATATGGCTTGATCACAAGCCGCTCCACAAGATGTCCAGCTACCAGGCCGCCCAAAATGGCATCGCCCTGGTGCCCGAGGACCGGCGGATCATTCCCGGACTGACTGTGGAAGAGAATCTGCAGCTGGCTCAGATAGCACCGCCTGTCGGGTGGTCGCTCGAGCGTATTTATGACCTGTTCCCGCGCCTTGGCGAACGCCGTCGTCAGGATGGCGTTACCCTGTCCGGCGGAGAACAGCAGATGCTGTCAATCGCTCGCGCGCTTGCACGCGACATCAAGGTGTTGCTGCTTGACGAACCTTACGAAGGACTGGCGCCCGTCATTGTTCAAGAGATCGCCAAAACGCTTAGCATCATTCGCGAGCAAGGGATCACCACAATAATCGTCGAACAGAATGCTGTCGCAGCGTTAAAACTCGCGGACAGAGCGGTCATTCTGGATACCGGCAATGTCGTCTACGATGACAGCGCACAGAAGGTTCTCGACGACGAAGCGCTGCGCGCGCAGTATCTGGCTGTTTAGTAGTTTGGGCGGAAAAACCGGCCCCACGACGACAACAACACGACCCGGAGGGACCGATGCTGGAAAGCAAGAACGGCATGTATCTGCCGACCGACGCCATTGTATCCAATGCACACGCAGACCGCGCAAAATACGACGCGATGTACAAGGCTTCAATTGACGACCCAGAGGCGTTCTGGGGCGAGCATGGTAAGCGCATTGATTGGATCAAGCCTTACACGAAAGTAAAAAATACAAACTTTGCTCCGGGCAATGTCGACATCCGCTGGTTCGAAGATGGTACGCTGAACGTTTCAGCGAATTGTATCGACCGCCACTTGGCGACCCGCGGCGACAAGACCGCGATCATCTGGGAGCCCGACGATCCCGAGGCCCCTTCGGAATACGTGACTTACAACGAGCTACATACCGAGGTTTGCCGTTTCGCCAATGTTTTGAAGGAAATGGGCGTGACCAAGGGTGACCGTGTCGTGCTCTACATGCCAATGATCCCGCAGGCCGCCTATGCGATGCTCGCTTGTGCGAGGATTGGCGCGATCCATTCGGTCGTTTTTGCTGGCTTTTCGCCTGACGCGCTGGCAGCTCGGGTCAACGGATCAGAGGCAAAAGTTGTCATCACCGCTGACGAAGCCCCGCGTGGGGGACGCAACACGCCTCTCAAGTCCAACGCCGATCGGGCGCTGCTGCACAC
>JBPCWO010000407.1:0-3882 GCA_051009475.1 Boseongicola sp. | reverse complement strand
CGCGCCGCAACGCGCGGGGTTGGCGGAGCGTGTGGGCATTCATTCACCGCATGTCCTTGCCGCCATTGGCGCCATGGAAGATCACGTTGCCGATCCACTGACACTGGAGCAACTCGCCGTAGTTGCTGGCGTATCGCCCCGGCAGCTCAACCGGTTGTTTCGTGGGACGCTGCGACAATCCACGATGGAGTACTACCGCAGACTTCGCCTCGACGTCGGGTTTCGGCTGGTCAGTGGCTCGGCCATGTCAATTTCTGAGATCGCAGAAGCAACGGGGTTTGCGAATCCCGGCCATTTCTCGTCCGCGTTCTCGCAACGCTATCAAAGGAGCCCAAGCGCCAGCCGCCGCGCTGTCGTCGAATAGGGAAAGGGAACACCATGAAGTTACTGGTCCTGCAGCACGCCTCGGTCGAGCACCCGGGGATACTTCGGAACTTTCTGAAAGAGGATGGCCACACATACGACGCGGTCGAGCTGGACGAAGGCGAGTCAATGCCCGGCCTTGATGGCTATGACGCGCTTTGGGTGATGGGCGGACCGATGGACACGTGGCAGGAAGATGCGCATCCGTGGTTGGTTGAGGAAAAGGCCTTTATTCGTGAAGCCGTCGCTGTCCGCGGATTGCCATATCTGGGCCTTTGTTTGGGCCACCAATTATTGGCGGACGCCTTGGGTGGTGCGGTCGGGCCCTCGGCCACGCCCGAGATTGGGGTGCTTGATGTGCAGCTAACAGAAGTAGGCGCGACCGGCGTCGCGTTCGATGGATTGCCCGAGAGGTTCCCGGCGCTGCAATGGCATTCGGCGGAAGTAACCCGGATGCCGGAAGGCGCGGCGTGTCTGGCAACATCGCCGGACTGCGCGGTTCAGGCAATGAAGTGGCAGACCCGCGCGTTCTCGGCTCAGTTTCATGTCGAGGTTGAGGCGGATACCGTCGACAACTGGGCCAAGATCCCAGAATACGCGGGCGCTTTGGAAAATGCATTGGGTGCCGATGGTGCGGTGAAGCTAAAGGCAGATGTTGATGCGAGCATGAGAGGTTTCAACGAAATGGCTGAGCGGCTATATATCAACTGGTTGCAAATGGCGGCGCAGGTCTGACGATATTCTTAGGTGTCGGATGCACGGGTTAGCGACAACCGAGCGGTTTCCAGATGCTCTTTCATTTTGGCTGCTGCGCGCTCGGGTTCGCGAGATCGTATCGCGTTCATTACTTCACGATGCTGATGGTTGTATTGTCCGATAATTTGCGCGTCGAGCGTCAGCCGGCGCATACGCGTCCACTCATCAAGTGATCGAACGGTATTGATCTGTGCGATAAGCCAGATCAGAAGATTGTTACGCGTCGCGGACACGAGCGCGCGGTGAAATTTGGTGTCCGCGTCGGCGAATTCAACCGGTTCTGAAACTGACGCCTCCATCGTCAGGCACAGTTCTTCCATTGTTTCGAAATCTTCCCGACGACCATGAAGCACGCACAGCCGACAGATGTGCGGTTCGAGCGCAAACCGGGCATCAATCAATTCCAGCGGGGTTGCATCTTCAAGCGGTAAAGGGACCCGCGCCTGATCCTGGGTAGTTACATAGGTGCCGCTGCCTGGCCGCGTTTCCAGTAGGCCTTCCCGTTCAAGTTGGTAAAGCGCATCACGTAGCGTATTCCGAGCGACACCGTAGGTTTTGGCCAGTTGCCTTGATGCGGGCAATCTCTCGAATCGCCGATAAGTCCCCTGTTCAATTGCTCGGCGCATATCCAGCGCAATTTCGGCAGCTCCAACTTTGGCCATAGCCTCACTCATTGATCCGATACTGATCCAATATAGCGGTTTGGAGCAAAAATCCAGCGAATTGGCTTAAAAAAGGTTGCGTTTTGGTTTGCACACAGCAGTATGCCGCCGAGTGGGGAGACTCCGTCTTTCAAGATGGAGCTGTGTGAAAGAGAACAAATGGCATTTCCAGAGCATGCTGACTACGTGATCATTGGCGCGGGGATCCACGGCGTTTCAACAGCGTGGAAACTTGCCGAGCGCTTGGCAGAAAGAGGTGAAGAGGTCGAGGGACGCGTCGTCATTCTCGACAAATCGGGAATTGCCGCGGGTGCGTCTGGCATTGCGTGTGGCGTAGTCCGCAATAATTACTTCCAGCCGGCAATGCGGCGCCTGATGGCGCATTCGGTTGATGTCTGGGAAAGCGATCCCGAGGGCCTGAGTTATCACCCGGTTGGCTACATGCAGATATCGAGTGAATCGATGCATGAGGATGTCGCGACGATTTTCGCCCAGCAGCAGCAGATTGGCTATGACAGCGAATTCATCGAGGGTGAAAATGCGTGCACATCATATATGCGCGGTATTTTCGGCGATTGGCAGGCGCAAAAAATTACCAGCGTATTACACGAGAAACAGGGCGGTTTTTCGAACCAGACCAAAACCATGTATGCGCTGGCCGATAAGATTGAAAAAATGGGCGTGCGTATTCTGACCGGCGTTGAGGTGAAGGGTTTCAACTCGATGAACGGGTCCGGTGCGATCCAGTCTGTTGAAACGAACAAAGGCACCATTTCCTGCGAGCGCGTCGTCATTGGGGCAGGGCCCTGGGTCCGTGATTTCTGGGACATGCTGGGATTGCCCAAGAACATTACCGTCAAGGGGCTGGACGGCCAAGTGCACAACGACGTGCCGATGTGGCGCTATTGGCAGTTGGAGGAGGGCGTACTGCAGGTCGACCCCGAAATGGGCCGCGCCGACGACGGGTCGCTGCCGCCGGTCATCCATGTCGACACGGACGCGCCATTGACCTCGACAGTAGACGGTTCGCTGGTCACCGAGGAGATGTGGGGCATCTACTACAAGCCCGATTTCCACTTTGGCGGCATTCAAGGCGGGGCTTCGCCTTACAAAGTCGACACGCCCGTCGATGACGTCCAAATCGACCCCTATGGGCCATCGAGTCCGGAATTTGTTTCCAGCAGCGAATTTGCGCATATGTGGGTCAGCGCACTGGCACATTGTCAGGGGCGCTACGAAGGCACGATGCCGAAATATCACCGCGAAGCTTCGGGCGGCATTGGATGTTTCACCGCCGACAGCTTTCCGGTGTTCGACCATTTTCGCGAAAACGCGACCGTCATCGCTGACTCGAACCACGGTTGGAAAATGCTCGGCGTTGGCCATCTGATTGCGGATGAAGTTCTTGGCGAACAGCAGGAACTGCTCGATTCGTTCCGGTTTGATCGCTTCGAGAAGGGCGACCTGCATCCGGTATCCAATAGCCCCTATCCTTGGAGCTGAACTAAAAAACTTCAGGGTGCAAACCCCACACAAGAATAAACAGGGAGAAAGACAAGTGGCCACCGATCTTGAAAGATTTGTAGACGCCCCGGGCCGGGACGAGAAAATCAAACAAGTCCGCGAGATGATCGACAGGATGGGGATCGAGTATCTCTATCTGCAATTCGTTTCTGTGACCGGCAAGATTATGGGCAAGGGCATCCCGGCCGACCACTGGGAATCCGTGGCCAAGAAGGGTTTTCAGCTTGTTTACGGCGCGACGATGAACCTGTTCACTGATCGCGCCGGCAATTATCTGGGCTATGGCCCGGAAGCCGCCGAACTGGTCGGTATCCCCGAACCCGAAACCTTCATGCAGTTGCCGTGGGCGCCGAAGATCGGGCGGTTCTATTGCACGCTGTTCCGCAACCGTGAGGAAAAAGAAAATCCGGGCGGATACCTGACCTCCGATTGCCGCGGCAACCTGCGCCGCCTGCATGGCGAGTTCCAGAAGAAGCACAAGGGCCTGAGCCTGCGCATCGGCACCGAGCCGGAAATGATGTGGCTGAAATTCGACGAGAACGGCAAGCCGGGCGACGGCTATTCGAAGCCCTACTGC
>JBPCWO010000406.1:0-7154 GCA_051009475.1 Boseongicola sp. | reverse complement strand
TCCAAGAAATCGCCCGTCAGCTCAAATCTGCGGGCCACGATATTGTTTGAAGGATATCTGAAATGACCATCCCAACGCAGGCGCACGTCGTGATCATCGGCGGTGGCGTTATCGGCTGTTCGGTGGCGTATCATCTGGCAAAAATGGGCTGGGATGATGTACTGCTTTTCGAGCGTAAACGTCTGACCAGCGGCACAACGTGGCATGCGGCGGGTCTGATCGGTCAGCTTCGCGCCAGCTCGAACATGACCAAGCTGGCGAAATACACCGCCGAGCTTTACACGACCATCGAAGAGGAAACGGGCGTGGCCACCGGTTATCGCCAATGCGGATCGATCTCGGTCGCACTGACTGGTGAGCGGCGCGAAGAACTGCTCCGCTCGGCCTCCATGGCGCGGTCGTTTGGGGTTCCGGTTGAAGAGATATCGCCGAACGAAGTCAAAGACCGCTATCCGCACATCGAAGTCGGTGACGTCACCCAAGGCTTGTGGCTGCCAACTGACGGGCAGGGTGACCCCGCGAATATCACGCTCGCACTCGCAAAAGGCGCCAGGCAACAAGGCGCGAAAACTATGGAAGGTGTGAAAGTTACAAATATCCGCCGTGACGGTGGGCGCGTAACAGGTGTCGACTGGAAGACCGAGAAAGGCGAACTGGGGCACACTGCATGCGAAGCCATTGTTATTGCTTCCGGAATGTGGTCGCACCAAGTTGGGAAAATGGCTGGCGTGAACATTCCGCTCCATGCCTGCGAACATTTTTACATCGTGACCGAAGGCATCGCTGGAATGACGCAACTACCGGTGCTTCGCGTGCCGGATGAATGCGCCTATTACAAGGAAGACGCTAGCAAGATTCTGCTGGGTGCATTCGAACCGATCGCCAAACCCTGGGGCATGGATGGCATTCCCGAGAGTTTTGAGTTCGACCAGTTGCCGGAAGATTTCGATCACTTCGAACCGATCCTCGAGAAAGCAGTCGAGCGGATGCCCATCCTTGCCGAGGCCGGTATCCACACCTTCTTCAATGGTCCCGAAAGCTTCACGCCTGACGATGCCTATCACCTTGGACTGGCACCGGGATCAGACAATGTCTGGGTGGCGGCCGGGTTCAACTCGATCGGCATTCAATCGGCGGGTGGTGCGGGTATGGCGTTGGCCGAATGGATGGAAGCGCGCGAAAAGCCGTTTGATCTGGGCGACGTCGACGTCGCCAGGATGCAGCCTTTTCAGGGCAATAAGCATTATCTCCATGACCGCTCGGTGGAAACATTGGGCCTTCTTTACGCTGACCATTTTCCTTTCCGCCAGAAAGCTACTGCGCGAGGTGTCCGCCGCACGCCGTTCCACAGCCATCTTCTGGAACGCGGCGGTGTGATGGGAGAGGTTGCCGGTTGGGAACGCGCAAACTGGTTTGCCGACGAAGAGCAGGAACGCGAATACCAATACACCTGGGGTCGCCAGAACTGGTTCGAAAACTCAGCGCGCGAACACATAGCGGTCCGCGAAAACGTCGGCATGTATGACATGTCGTCGTTTGGCAAAATCCGCGTCGAAGGCCCGGATGCCGAGGCATTTCTAAACCGCGTTTGCGGTGGTCAGATGGCGGTAGAGCCGGGCAAAATCGTCTACACGCAGTTCTTAAACTCAACCGGCGGGATCGAGGCTGACGTCACCGTGACCCGGTTGACCGAATCCGCGTATTTGGTGGTCACACCCGCCGCCACGCGATTGGCCGATCAAATCTGGCTGGCACGACACTTAGACGAAGATCGCGTTGTCCTTACGGATGTCACCGCGGGGGAGGGGGTATTGGCAATCATGGGCCCACAGGCCCGCGAACTAATGCAGAAAGTCAGCCCAGAGGATTGGTCAAATGAGGCGCACCCTTTTGGAATGGCACGGGAGATCGAGATTGGCTATGCCCAAGCCCGCGCGCATCGTGTGTCCTACGTGGGCGAGCTGGGGTGGGAACTTTATATCTCGTCCGACATGTGCGGCCACGTATTGGAGACTGTCGCTGATGTTGGGCTGGATTATGATCTGAAACCGGTCGGCATGCATGCGATGGACAGTCTGCGGATCGAGAAAGCCTTTCGCCATTTCGGCCATGACATCACTTGCGAAGATAATGTGATCGACGCGGGCCTTGGATTTGCCGTCAAGACCGACAAGCTGGAATTCATCGGCCGCGACGCTGTGCTGAAGCGAAAGGAAGAGGGGTCGGCGCTTCGGATGCTGCAATTCAAACTAACCGATCCCGAACCGCTGCTATTTCACAACGAGGCGATATTGAAGGACGGCGAATTTGTCGGCTACCTGTCGTCGGGAAATTACGGCCATCACCTGGGTGCGGCAGTTGGAATGGGGTACGTGCCCGCCGACGCTGCAAAGGATACTAGCGGTTGGGAAATCGAGGTCGCGGGCCAGCGTGTTGCCGCCGAAACCTCACTTCGTCCGATGTATGATCCGAAATCAGAACGGATGCGAAGCTAGGCGATTTCCATCTCGGCCAGAAGCGAAGCGATTGCCGCGCCGTGCATGTCGCGGTCGCGAATTGTGCCTTGGACTTCGGGTCGTGGGATCGAAATTTTGACGACATTCAACTCGGGCATGTCGAACCGCTTCAAAGTTTGCAACGGAACGCCAAGCAGCTTGGCAGCAACTGAAGTGTTCAGCCCGTCGCGAATTCTTTCAAATGCCACCTGGTTGTCGCAAAAAATGTCGATGGTAATCCAAAAGGGGCCAGCATTCTTGGACCGCACCTTTTTGGCAAGGCTACCCAGTTCAGGCATCAACGACCTCTAGCGTGAACGCGTCCATCGGGTCATCCAGGTGCAAGACGTGGTTCAAGCAGAATTCATAAATGGCGCCGCGATCAATTTCGGCCGGGGAAAACGGAAACGCAAAGGTCGGCTGTTCTTCCTCCGCCGTTAGCGGGTGGTGCAATAGATAGGGGTTCAATAGTTTTCCGATCTCTGCCGAAAGTTCAGCTGTTTTTGCGGTAACAACTCCAAGCGCACCAATTTCTAACGGGCTGGTTTCGCGTGTTTCCAATGCGCCAAGCGTCGCGTCCTTCCCGATCAGGCGAACCTCGATATTGAAATCATCCGCAGCCGCGACCGTGCGCTTGAGCGCTTTCTCGGTGCAACGTCCCTCAATGTCCTGCGCCCAGGCGGTTGCATTCTTGACGTAATGAGGATCGCGCAAGGTCGCGAGAAGGATCGTTTGATATCCGACCACGCGCGCGCCTTCCAGTTTTACAGTGTAGCTTTGCGCAGTTTTCCACTGCGACCCGTTAACCGTAACGCTTTTGTCGTTCAGCGCCTCATAGCGGGCGTCCGTGACATCCAAAGTGCCGCCGGGTTCGTGCAACAGATAGGGGTCGGAGTTTTCATAAAGCATATGCGCCGATACAGTGTGCGGCGTCGCATTGGCGCCATCGGCGAGTGGAGTGAGGACAAATGCGCCATTTTCAAAGTCGATCTGCAAAACACCTGATTGCGGGTTCGTGGCGCACAGCGCACCGCATTCACCGATTTTTGCGGCGTGCCAGGCAAGTCCGGGCTCGACGCCGCGTTCGATGGGCAATGCCGCGATGATTGCTGTGTCCGTGGTCCGTCCGGCGATAATAATGTCCGCGCCGGTTTCGATCGCGGCATTGACTTGTTCAATGCCCGCAAGGGCCACAATATTGGTGCAACTGCGGATCAATTCGGGGTCAATTTCCGGCGCAGGCGAAAGCGGGGTAAGGCGCCCAGTGTCCAATGCCTTTGTGACGCGATCCGAAGGCTGATCCGATTTGAGTACGGCGATCTTGGCGGCTTGGCCGGTTTCCGCCAGGATTTCGCGGGTAATATCTACCAACCAATCCACCGCGTCGCCCGCACCGCAAGTTCCGGCAGTTCCTACAATCAGCGGACACTCGGCGCGCCGCGCAGCGTCGATCAGGACAGCCCATTCTGCCTTTGTCGATGATCTCGCGTATTTACTGACCCCGCGACCCAAGTACGATGGTCCGCTGTCTGTCGACCCACCATCAATGGCGATTAAGTCAGGGCTGGCGGCGATTCCGCGCTCTAGCGCTTCTGGATCCCATCCAAGACCCAAAGCGCCGGAAGGAATGAGAACTCGGACCATATCAGTCTGTGATCGCTTGTGGTTTCGTCAGGACTTTCCGCAGGAACATAGGCGCTACAAACCCAACGATTGCTGCAATCCAAAGCCCGGTGGCGATCGGCGAGGAAAAAAGATAGCTGACATTGCCGTCAGATAACGTCATGGCGCGGCGAAGCGCGTCCTCCATATTTCCGCCCAGCAGAATTCCAAGTATCACCGGCACCGTGGGCACATCGAGTTTCCGCAGGAAATATCCAAGCACACCGAATGCCACCATCAAAAGCAGGTCAAAGAAACTTCCCGACAATGAGAAGATACCGACAAAGGAAATCATCGTCACGCCGGGCAAAAGGATCCATGCGGGCACCGTCAGAACTTTGACGAATATCTTTACCATCGGCACATTCATCAACAACAGCACGAAGTTGGCGATCAGTAGCGATGCGATAAGACCCCAGACAACCTCGGGCCGTTCGGTAAAGAGCGTCGGGCCGGGCGTGATGTTGAGCGTCATAAGAAGCGCCAGCAAAACTGCTGTGGTCCCCGATCCAGGTACTCCCAAAGTCAGCATCGGAACCAGCGCTCCGCCAGCAGCGGCGTTGTTGCCCGCTTCGGGCGCTGCGATGCCTTTGGGTACACCGGTGCCAAATCCGCCTTTTTCGCCCGCGATCGACTTTTCGGACATATAGGCCAGGAACGATCCAAGCGACGCGCCTGCACCAGGCAGAATCCCCGCGATAAATCCCACGCCTGAAGCGCGAAGCATGGTCCACTTGGTCGAAATAATGTCCTTCCAGGGGATCGTTACTTTCTCAAGCTTTACGCCGATTGACGAACCCAGCCCGTGGCTTTCGATGAAGAAGAACACCTCGGCGATCGCAAACAACCCGACAATCGCCACAAGAAAATCAATGCCGTCAAACAGATGCAAATTTCCACCCGTCAGGCGCGGCAATCCGGACGACGAGTCAACCCCAATCGTCGCTATGCCCAATCCGATACAGGCTGCAATTGCGGCTTTGGCCTGATTGTTCGACGCCATGCCTCCAAGAGTGCAAAATGCTAGCAAATATAGAGCAAAATACTCTGCAGGACCGAATAGAAAAGCCACGCGCGCAAGCGTCGGGGCGAGCAGCATAAGCCCGATTGTCGCTAGTAAAGCGCCGACAAATGAGGCCACGCCGGACAGAACCAACGCGTCGCCCGCGCGGCCCTGCTTGGCCATCGGATACCCGTCGAGGGTTGTCATCAGCGCGGGTTCGTCGCCGGGAATGTTTAAGAGGATCGAACTGATCCGTCCGCCGTACATTGCGCCGTAGTAAACCGCCGTCATCAGCACCAAAGCAGATGTCGCATCTAGGCCCAATGTGAACGTTATCGGAATTAGTATCGCCACGCCGTTGGAAGGCCCCAGGCCAGGCAATGCGCCGATGATCGTTCCGAGAAAGCAGCCGCAAACAGCTAGAAACAACGTATAGGGCGACAATGCGACACCAAATCCCAAGGCTAGGTTTGCAAGGATTTCCATATCAATGGCCTACAAACGGAATTAGGATTGTTATGGCATCCCAAAGCTTTGCTGCAGTCGGAACCCTGTAGGCTACGATGTTGCCAAGCCCTAATGCGTATTTGAACAATATGAACAGGCCAAGCGATAGGCCTATACCTGAAAATACGGCTGGACCGGCGCGCGAAGAAATTTGATAGCTCAGGATGCCGGCAGCAAACGCGGTCGGCAATATGAAACCAAGCGGGGTCAACATAACCGCATAGATCGCAAGCACGAGCACCGCGATGGCCATGGCAATCCATGTGCGCGAAGCAGGCCAATCGGGATCTGGGTCAGGTTTAAAAAGGATTGTCAGCGAACACAGCGCCGCAACGCCGCCGATCAACATCGGGAACAATTTCGGCAGGAATTCGCCCGAGAACATGTTCGTTTGAATCTGAGTGGCAGCCGCGAGATACGCGACTGCCGTGATCAAGGTGATCAGACCGAATATTCGGTCTGATGCCATTACTGGAGAACTCCCAGTTCTTTGGACATTGAGTTAATCTCGCCAACGAGACCGTCAACATAAGACTGGAAATCGCCACCAACCAAAGTGAACGGTGCAAGACCGTTGTCTGCCATGGCCTTTGCCCACTCGTCGCTGTCTGCAACTTGCTGCAATTTACCGGCCCACTCGTCGAATTGTGCGTCCGAGATGCCCTTTGGCACATAAAGGCCGCGCCAGTTCACAGCAACCACGTCGTAGCCCTGTTCCTTAGCTGTCGGGATATCTTCAAAGCCAGGAACGCGGTCGTTTGTCAAAACCGCGATGACCCGAATGTCACCGTTGGCCAGAAAACTCACAACTTCGGACATGTCACCGGTCATTGCTTGGGTAAAGCCGCCAACCGTTTGCGTGATAGCGTCCGCGCCACCGTCAAGACCGATATATTTGACCGCCGTGATGTCGGTGAACCCGCCTTCTTTGAGGATCATCAATGGCTTCAGGTGGTCAAAACCGCCGACCGCGGAACCGCCTGCAAATGCGACCGATCCCGGATCGGCAATGATAGCATCAACCAGATCACCCAAGCCCTGGTAAGGGCTGTCGGCCGCGACGACGATGACGCCCGGGTCAGCACCGATAGCGCCTACAAAACGCACCTGGTCCGCTGTCATGCCCGCATAGGCATTTTGCGCAAGACGCGTGGTGGTTGCGGAAGAGGCCGCGACGATCAGGTCGGCGTCGTCAGCGCGCTCTGATACAACATGGTTATAGGCCAGTCCGCCGCCGGCACCTGGCATATTGGTAACTTGCACGGGCTTATCTACAGCGCCAATTTCATGCATAATTTTGCCAATCTGGCGGCAAGTGAAGTCCCAGCCGCCACCCGGATTTGCCGGTGCGCTGCACTCGGCGGCCTGCGCGAATCCGCCGACAAGGCAAAACGCGGCAGAAAGCCCGAGCGCTCTATATTCCAATTTCATGATGTCCTCCCATTTGACTTGGCGGTTTGCTCCGCTCATGCTGATAGACCGTATGC
>JBPCWO010000405.1:0-11524 GCA_051009475.1 Boseongicola sp. | reverse complement strand
GGAACCGGGCACTCACGAACAATCTCACCAAGTGCCTTGGTCGAAGCAGCGTCCGGCGTGGAAATCCGAACAATGTCGGCACCGGCTTCAGCGGCTTGCAGCACTTGATCAACAGTGGCGCGCACATCGGTCGTGTCGGTGTTGGTCATTGTTTGCACACTGATCGGTGCATCACCACCAACAGGAACCGAACCTACGTGAATTTTTCGGGACTCTCTGCGACGAATATCTCGCCATGGTCGAACGTGATTGAGAGACATCCGTCTCGCCCTTCTCGATTCCGCTCAGTGGTTAGTTAGGCACAGACATCCACGCTGGCAACCATCGGTTCTCACTCGGAAGCAGCTGCTTCAGCAACTGCAACAAAACGCGCAAGGTCTGAATCCTGTGAAAGATCTGCAACGGAGTAGTTTTGTTGCAAAGCGTCTGGCGCGAGAACAACATTCTTAACTACTGCAGGGCCATCGCCTGCGGGCCCATAGGTGGCACCGTTCACAGTAAAATATAGTGACCCTGCGTTGCCCGCGCGCAGCGTCGCCGCTGCTTCGGTCAGGGGGACATCGAATTGTTCGCCAGCGTTCAATATCTTTTCGAAAATCACGGTACCGTCTGCACCGGTGACGCGCACCCAGGAAGGGCGCACTGCAAACAACGTAACTGACGGCGACCCGACCTCTACAACCTGCACAGGTGGCAGCAAGGACTGGCTGTCGAACGCGGCGATCATTGCAATTTCGTCTGTCGAGCCCGGCACAGCAAATGGAAGATTGTCCGGATGCGGTGGCTCAGCTCCTGCCAAGAAGCGTTCGTCGCCATCTGGCGCGAGCGCACCTGTCGAGTTGGGATCGATAGCAGCGATCGGGCCATCCCGCGCGGCCATCACAGGAACATCCAACGCTTCGGGCCGGTAAAGGCGATCAAAAGAATCTACTGAGATCGGTGGTGCAACGCCGGAGTCGCTGCTATTTTCCACCGGCGCCGTAGCCCCCGCAAGCGGATCCAACTCTGCCAGGACTTCCGGTGTCTGTTCGACCGGTGTGAAACGTACTTTCTGCACTTCTTGCAGCACGGCCCAACCGCCGTATCCGATACCTGCGATCAACGCCAGAAGCACGATTATCGATCCAATGGCCCTCGGCTCAAAACCAGCGAATACCGCTTCGGCCTTAGGTAAGTAACTGACGCTTGGTTCCGTGAATGGATCGCGTAGATGAGCAGGCTTTTTTGCGCCGTCCTGTCGCTTGGTATTCCGTGATGGCTTCGCATTTCGTCGGACCGACGCATCTGCGGACATGCCGTGTGCGACGGTAAAGTTTCCTTCGTCACAAAAAGTCTTGAATGCCCATTCCGGATCGAGCCCTAAATACCGGGCATATGACCGGACATAACCTGCTATGAATCCAGGCGTGTCGAAAGCCGCCGGGTCGGAATTCTCGATTGCAGCTATGTAATTGGCTTTGATCTTTAGTTCGCGTTGGACATCCAACAACGACTTTCCGAGCGTCGCCCGCTCGCCGCGCATGATATCACCGAGCAATAACTCAAAATCATCGAATCCTTTAAGATTCGAAGCTTCAAGTTGTTTAGACGTCTTAGGACGCCCGCTCATGTGTCCTGCCCCATAAAAAATTCACCGCTGTCCCCAGCCTGCAACCGGCAGAATCGGTTACAGGGTTAATCACTTAAACGTTAACACAGCCCTGCCAAAGGGTCACTTGTGGATAACTCTTAGGCTGAGAGTTCGTCGCGATTGAGCGCACATTGCGACCAAAGTTGGTCGAGCGCATTAATTAACGCGTCCATTTGCTTCGGTCCATGAACTGGCGAAGGCGTGAAGCGGAGCCGCTCGGTGCCCCTTGGAACTGTGGGAAAATTGATTGGCTGAACGTAAATTCCATGCTGTTCTAGAAGCAAATCGCTAAGTTGCTTGGTATGCTTTGGATCGCCAACGATCACTGGCACAATATGCGATCCGTGGTCGATTATCGGCAATCCGAGTGCCTTAAGCCGCGTTTTCAGGATTTTCGCTTGGGTTTGGTGAATTTCTCTACGCTTTTGGTCCTTTTTCAAAATACGAATGCTGGCTGTCGCCCCTGCGGCAACGGAAGGTGGCAACGATGATGTAAAGATGAACCCCGGCGCATAAGACCTTATCGCATCACACATTTTAGCGCTGGCCGCGATGTATCCTCCATGAACGCCAAATGCCTTGGCAAGCGTGCCGTTAATAATGTCAATTCGGCCTGATAGGCCGTCTCTTTCTGTAATTCCGCCGCCTCGGGCCCCATACATGCCGACCGCATGTACTTCGTCCAAGTAGGTCAATGCACCAAATTCTTGCGCGACCCCGCAAATCTCAGAAACTCGCCCGAAATCGCCGTCCATCGAGTAAAGCGACTCAAATGCGATTAATTTAGGAGCATCCGCGTCATCAGCTTCCAGCAATGAACGAAGATGCTCAACGTCGTTGTGACGAAATACCCGCTTTGCGCCACCATTCCTGCGTATCCCCTCAATCATCGAGGCATGATTCAATTCGTCCGAATAAATGATAAGCCCAGGAAACAGCTTAGGAAGCGTAGAAAGCGTCGCGTCATTGGCAATGTAGGCCGAAGTAAAAAGCAATGCCGATTCTGTCCGATGTAAATCGGCCAATTCGGCTTCCAAAGCTTTGTGATACACAGTCGTTCCAGAGATATTTCGGGTCCCGCCAGAGCCGGCGCCGGCAGTCTCCAGCGCTTCGTGCATCGCCGCCAATACGTCTGGGTGTTGGCCCATACCCAAGTAATCGTTTCCACACCAAACTGTAATCTCCTGATCAGAACCATCAGGACGGCGCCACGTTGCACGCGGAAACTGGCCTCGATTGCGCACAATATCAAAAAACGTGCGATATCGGCCTTCGTCATGAAGCCGCTCAAGCGCTGCATCAATCTTTGCTTCAAAATCCAACGAACAACACTCCCAGCGTATCGAACAGTCTTTAGTTAACACGGCAGTAAGGGAAAACGATACAAAATGCCGCGATGACCCAGATCAATCTCGAATAACTATTTGGCAATCGGCCTTGCTTGATGCTTCTTTTTCACATGCAGCAATCGCCATGGCGTCAGATTTTCCCATTCCCCATGCACCGGTTGCCAATGATATCGCGAACGATTTCGGTGCCTTTTCACGTCGAAACCGGCGCGAAAAGGCATCGGTCGCGTCATAAGACAACGTAAGCTCTCTGGGTTTGTATTTCTTTGGGACGATTCGCGCCGCCAGTTGGCACCGTTTAGCCCCCCTTTTGCGCGCCTTATTGCACGCCGCAATAGCAGCGGCATCGGCCGCTTCGGTGGTATGGAAATTAAACGCGCCCTGCAGCGCGTCACTGACCAGACCCTCATCCGGCGAATAGGCGATTGAAGAATAATATTTTACCGGCGTTCGCATCTGTTGCTCCATCAACGGAATGAGCGCGACGATCAGGGCCCGGTCTTCATCGCTGAGAGTGTCTGCCATCTGGGTATTTTGACCTTTGGTCGAAAACACCAGCTTGCGCGCTGATTTGGTGTCGATCACCTCTGACCAAGCCGGCACGGCAAGCGCTAAAACTAAGATCAAACTTCCGAAAACCCTCATAAGCCCCCCAATTCACCGTTGTTGGTAGTTTATCGCCAGTGTAACGGCGGCACCAGTCTGGACCTTGCAGCTTGGGGTGCTAACGTCCGGGCGAAAGAAACGGAGACGCCCATGACACTCGACGCGGTTTTGGCCCAGGTAGACAGCAATCTTGACGCATCAATAAGCAGGCTATCCGAACTATTGAGGATCAAGTCGATCTCAACAGATACTGAATTCGCCACCAATTGCCAGGACGCAGCTGACTGGCTTGTGAGCGACCTTCAATCGATGGGTGTATCGGCTGAAGCACGGTCTACGCCCGGACATCCGATGGTTGTTGGCCATGTAGGCGAAAATGGACCGCATTTATTGTTTTACGGGCACTACGACGTTCAGCCTGTCGATCCGCTGGAACTTTGGGATCGCGATCCATTTGACCCGATTGTTGAGGAAACGCCAAAGGGTAATGTTATCCGTGGACGCGGGTCGGCGGATGACAAGGGCCAACTGATGACATTCGTAGAAGCCTGCCGAGCGTGGAAAGCCGTGCACGGTGAATGGCCCTGCAAGATCACTTTTCTCTTTGAGGGTGAAGAGGAATCCGGCTCACCTTCTTTGGTGCCGTTTTTGAACGAACATGCAAGTGAACTGTCGGAGCCTGATCTTGCCCTGATCTGCGACACAGGGTTGTTCGACCGCGGAACACCCGCGATTACGACGATGCTGCGCGGTCTATTGGGGGAAGAGTTAACGATTACTGGACCGAAGATAGACTTGCATTCCGGCATTTACGGTGGTGCGGCGATGAACCCGATCCGGGTGCTATCCTCGATCATCGCCGGGCTGCATGATGAAAATGGCAAGATTACAGTTCCAGGGTTTTATGACGGCGTTACCGAAATACCGGACGACATCATGGCGCAATGGAACTCGCTGGGTTTTGATCACGAAGGTTTCTTGGGCGATGTGGGTTTGTCCGCTCCGGCGGGCGAATCCGGTCGCTCGGTTCTCGAAATGGTCTGGTCGCGCCCGACGTGCGAGGTAAACGGGATTGTTGGAGGCTACACTGGCGAAGGGTTCAAAACCGTATTGCCGTCAAAAGCGAGCGCCAAGATTTCTTTCCGCCTGGTCGGGACGCAGGATCCTTTAAAAATACGCAAGAATTTCAGAGCAATGGTCCAAGATGCATTGCCCGCGGATTGCGAGGTTGAATTTTCCGATCACGGCGCTGGACCCGCCAGCGTGATGTCGACGGACGATCCGGCATTCGAAAAAGCGCGGCAGGCACTTAGCGACGAGTGGCCAAAACCGGCAGCGTTTATCGGCAGCGGCGGTTCGATCCCGATCGCGGGGTATTTCAAGGAAATCCTGGGGCTTGATTCGATGCTAATCGGCTTTGGGTGCGACGATGACCTAATTCACAGCCCTAACGAGAAATACGACGTTCGTAGCTTTCACAAAGGCATTCGAAGTTGGGCTCGAGTCATAAACGCGCTGACTGAATGAAACAGTATTTCCTGATGGATGTTGGCGCGGTTGACGGGGCTCGAACCCGCGACCTCCGGCGTGACAGGCCGGCACTCTAACCAGCTGAGCTACAACCGCGCATACAACGCGCCGCTTCTAGGCTCAGGTCGTGCGCGCGTCAAGCCGATTTGGCAACGGATTCAGCGTCCGAGTATGATGCATCTTTGGCGCTGGGCTTCCTCCGCAGGTGCTCGGCCAAGGCGTCATAAACGACGCGGACTCGCCGACTGGTTTTCAGTTCCTGCGGGGCGACCAACCAAACTGGAAATTCAAAGACGAGCGCGTCCTTTAGAACCGGAACCAGTTCTGGCGCCATCTGACCTGCTTCCCATCCGTTTACCCCTATTCCAATCCCTCGCTTTGCCAGTTCCCAGTGAACAAGATGGTTTTCGGAAATGACAACAAAGTTTTCTTGGGTGACAGGGACACCGCGTTCTTGCAGTCCAGCTAGAAACTGCGTCCCTTGGCCAATTCCAACGAAATGAGCGTGCCGAAGGTCGGCGATCTGATGAAACGGACCATGCCGGCTGATGTAGTCTGGCGTCGCAAAGAGGCCGCCTGCATCCATGCGAACACGGCGTGCGATCAGATCAGAGTCAGTTGGCTCGGCATTGCGGATCGCGATGTCGGCCTCTCGTTGCCGGAGGTCACTTAGCGAATTGGTGGCAACTATTTCGATGACAATTCCCGGATACTGTTCGCGTATTCCCGCGACGAAATCGGGCAAAACCATCGCTGAATACATTTCTGTTGCAGTGATCTTAACGAGACCTTCGATAGACTTTGACTGCCCTGTCGCGGCCAATGAAAGGCGCGTCGCTGCGTCGCCCATGGCACGGACATGTTCGGCAAGCTCGATTGCCGTCGGGGTTGGAATAAGCTGGCGCCCGGACCGCTCGAACAAAATTACATCCAGATGTGCCTCGAGCGCAGCGACTTGCCGCCCGAGTGTCGGCTGCGTCAAACCAAGCTCGCGTGCCGCCGCAGATAATGTGCCTTCCTCTAGCGTCGCGAGGAACGCGCGCACTTGGTTCCAATCAAAATTTATCGCCTGCCAATTCATGCATTTCTGTATATCATCCACGCATATTTCCGCAATTCTCATGCATAGTCGTTTGTGAGACACCGCCGCGCAAAGGAGAAACAGATATGACCGATGCACATTTTTGGGACAAAATCGCGCGCAAGTATTCGCGGCGACCAATTTCGAACATTAGCGCGTATGAGAAAACGCTTGAGCGCGTTCGCAGTCACCTTGGGGCCAACGACAAAGTGGTTGAACTGGGCTGCGGCACCGGTTCGACAGGACTTTTGCTAGCAAACTGTGTGAGCAGTTATCTGGGAACCGATGTCTCGCCGGAGATGATCGAGATTGCAAACGAGAAACTTGCCGAGACCCCGATCGATAGATTGAATTTTGCGGTTACAGATGCCCATGCGCTGGATTTGGACGACGAGAGTTTTGACGCAGTTCTTGGATTTAACCTTTATCATCTCGTACCGGATTTGGATGGCGCATTGAAGCGTGCGCGCGATCTATTGAAGCCAGGAGGTCTGTTCATTACGAAGACGCCTTGCATCGGCGGCAAATGGTATTTTCGCCCAGTCATCGGCGTGATGCAGTTGATCGGCAAAGCGCCTTATCTACGTTATCTGAAAGTCGATGAATACGATGCGTTGATCCGCGCGACTGGATTTGAAATTATTGAAACCGGACTTTACCCGCCGTCGGCGCCAAGCCGTTTTGTCGTGGCAAGAAAGATTTAGAAGCTTGCACGGACTTTCTTGGCTCAGTCCCAGCATTTGCGCTGAGCCATAGGCAAGTCGACAATTCTGCGCCTTAATCGAACCATATTTTCATGGTCTTCAAGCATTAAGAGCAGTGATTTAGGCCAAGAATACTTGATGTCGATGGTCAGCGAACTTCCCCGCCGCCCGGTGCGGCTGCTGGTGCCCGTGTTATTCACGGCGACGATATTCTTGAGCGCGTCCCTTTTGTTTTTTGTGCAGCCGCTTTTCGCGAAAATCGCCCTTCCCGTGATTGGTGGTGCGCCGGCTGTCTGGACTACGGCAATGCTATTCTTTCAGACGGTCCTGATCGCGGGATACTTATACGCCCACCTTTCGGCTCGAATGCTGCCAGTGCCCGCACAGTTATTGCTGCATATTGTGCTTTGGGCTATCGCGTTGTGGTTCCTGCCACCGGCACTGCCTGAAGGCTGGCGTTTGAATGGTGATGGAAGCGTTGCTTTGCAGACGCTCGGTCTATTTGCGTTAGGAATCGGTGCACCGTTTGCACTGCTGTCGGCGAATGCGCCGTTGATACAATCCTGGTATGGAAAATGCGGCGGACCGTCAGCAGACGACCCCTATTTCCTATATGGCGCCTCAAATCTTGGCTCGCTTATTGCGCTGCTTGCTTTCCCGTTGATCGCAGAGCCATTCCTTGGAGCAAGTGCAATAGCTTCCGGCTTCACCTTAGGATTTTTGGCCTTAGGCGTCGGACTATTTGCAAGTGGCGCTATTGCAGCACGCGGGAAAGTTCAAAAATCGGTTGCGGCTGTTTCAGCGCCGATTCAACAACTCAGAATTTCAACGATGGCGTTTTGGGCAGTGCTGGCGTTTCTGCCGTCGTCGCTGATGCTTTCGGTCACGTCGAAGATAAGCACTGATGTCGGCGCGCTGCCATTGGTGTGGGTCATCCCTCTGGCGATTTACCTGTTGACGTTCGTGCTTACTTTTTCGAAGCAGACGATGTTTAGGGGCAAGTGGCTGGAAATGGCCGCGCTTTTGTCTGCAACCGTTGCTATTAGTTTATTTCTCGGCATTCGTGGCGTGCATCTCGGCCCAGTTGATATCGGGCTTTTGACGGTCGCATTTTTCTTAATGACACTGTGGGCGCATCGAACGCTCTATGAGGCGCGGCCTGGCGCGGAGAATCTCACCGTCTTTTATGTCGTTATGTCGATCGGGGGGGCATTGGGCGGGCTTTTTAATTCTATCCTCGCGCCGTGGCTATTTAGCGGGTTGTTTGAAGGCCCAATAACCATCGGTTTATTTTTCATAATCTTATTGCGCAGCCGCTTGGATTTTCGCCCTCGTCCGTTGGCGTTGGCGCTATGTGCCGGCCTGCTGTTTGCTGGGTGTCTTGCGCTTCTGACGCCGCGACTGGCGCAAGACGCAACGGGCTTAAGAATGGCGGCAATTGCACTGCCGTCAGCGTTGCTACTTTTTGCATTTCGACCAAACCTGTCGGCCGTCGCGTTGGGCATTGCCGTGATGATCACGATACCAGCACTTGTTGCTCCGGATGGGCATCACTTCCGCGATCGGAGTTTCTTTGGTTTACACCGCGTGCTCGATCAAGATGGAACGCGATTCTACTCAAACGGAACAACAGTTCATGGGGCGCAAGCTCTTACTGAATATGGTGCCAATAGACCAACGCCGTCGTCCTATTATCATCCCGCCGGACCGATGGGACAAATAATGCAATCCGACATAGGTGCACGCGCGGATAGCATTGGTGTTATTGGATTGGGCGTCGGATCGCTGGCCTGCTACGCGCGCTCCGGTCAGAATTGGCACTTTTATGAGATCGACAAGATGGTTGATCAAGTTGCACGCGATCCGGAGCTGTTCACTTTCCTAACGCGATGCACCCCGTCTGCGCCAACGCACCTGGGAGATGCGCGTGTAGTTCTTGCAAGCCAGACGGATATGAATTTCGACATACTGGTAGTTGATGCCTATTCGTCCGACGCAGTGCCAATGCATCTGACTACGCTCGAGGCTGTTGCAATGTATCGCGAGCGTTTGCGCACCGACGGCATCCTGATCTTTCACATTTCAAACCGATATTATGATCTTGTGCCACCATTAGCGCGCATTGCGGATGCACTTGGATTTGCCGCGCACGCCCAAACGCAAACCTTTGCTGCATCCGATGATTCGGGGTTCAGGCCAAGTATCGTGCTGACCATGACCGGAACGAATGCACGCTTTCCCGAAATCAAGGACGACCCGCGATGGGTCGCTGTATCAGGCGACGGAGGCCGGGTTTGGACAGATGATCGCGCCAATCCACTATCGGCCCTGAAATCTAATCCGCTCAACTGGTTTCGGGATTTGTTTGGTGGGTGATGAGAGACTCGAACTCCCGACATCTTCGGTGTAAACGAAGCGCTCTACCAACTGAGCTAATCACCCGACGGGCCGAGCATGTAACCGCTTGGCTTGCGGCGCGCAAGTCCTAGCTCTTATCCATCCGCGGGTTCACGCATTTTGCCAATCCAACGTTGAGCACCTGGGCCATTGGCGCCCAGCGCGTCGTCCGGGTTGTAGAGCGGACAGCTTTCAAGTGACAGGCAACCGCATCCAATGCAAAATCCCATTTGGTCGCGTAGACGATGCAACAAAGAGATCCGATCGTCCAAAAGAGATTTCCAGGGCGCCGCGGCATCAGCCCATGCCTGAGCGCTGATCGCCTTGTCGCGCGGGATACGATCGAGGACAGCTTTTACTTCTGACAGCGAGACGCCGACTGACTGGGCGATGCGAACGATGGCAACCCGACGAAGTTCGCGCCGATCGTAGCGCCGGTGATTTGCCGGTGTCCGCCAACTTTCGATCAAGCCTTCAGCCTCGTAATAGTGAATTGTCGAGACCGGAACGCCTGCGCGCGAAGCAATTTCGCCAACGCTTAGATCATTTGGCTTGGGCACTATTATCCTCCGATGAAACAAGATCAGTAACTCAAGTTCACTTGAGGTGCCAGCACATCCTTCGGAAGATCAGTTGAGGATTTGATAGATAAAAAGCCGTGGGCGAAAGAGTGCGGCCACTTGGGCCGCACTTTTCCGTTAATGCGCAGTTGCACCCGGATTGTCAGTGGCCGCTGCTTTTGCCCGTTGCGCGGCCGCTGCTTCTTCCGAAGCCTCGTCCCACTCAATGGGTTCCGGTTTTCGCACGAGTGCAAGACCAAGTACATCTTTGACATGCGCAACTGGAATAATTTCGATCCCATCTTTAACGTTGTCCGGAATCTCAGTCAGATCCTTTTCGTTTTCTTCTGGGATCAGAACGGTTTTTATTCCGCCGCGAAGTGCCGCCAGCAATTTTTCCTTCAATCCGCCGATCGCCAGTACATTGCCGCGCAATGTGACTTCACCAGTCATCGCGACATCCTTGCGAACAGGTATTTGTGTCAGAACCGATACAATGGACGTCACCATCGCAATCCCAGCAGATGGGCCATCTTTCGGCGTTGCGCCTTCCGGCACGTGGACATGAATGTCCATCGTGTCAAATTCCGGCGGTTTCACACCGATGGACGGCGCGATGGATCGCACGAAGCTGGAGGCAGCATCGATGGATTCTTTCATCACGTCACCGAGTTTGCCGGTTGTCTTCATGCGGCCCTTTCCGGGGAGCCTGAGCGCCTCGATCGACAGCAAATCACCGCCAACCTGGGTCCAGGCCAATCCAGTAACCGCACCAATCTGATCATCGACTTCAGCGAGACCATAGCGGAAACGCTTAACGCCCAAAAACTCTTCAAGAATATCAGGCGTTACGACAAGTTTTTCGGTTTCCTTCCGAACGATTTTTGTAACGGCCTTGCGGCAAAGCTTGGCGAGTTCCCGCTCAAGATTCCGAACTCCTGCTTCACGGGTGTAGGTCCGGATAATCTCTGTCAGGGCTTCATCGGTGATTTCGAATTCCGACGACTTGAGCCCATGATTTTTGATTTGCTTGGCAACCAGATGCTGAATTGCAATCTCACGCTTTTCGTCTTCAGTGTATCCTGCCAGTGGGATGATCTCCATCCGGTCAAGCAACGGTCCCGGCATGTTGTAAGAGTTCGCAGTCGTCAGGAACATCACGTTTGATAGGTCATACTCGACCTCAAGATAGTGATCGATAAAGGTGTTGTTTTGCTCTGGGTCCAGCACCTCGAGCATGGCTGACGCTGGATCACCGCGAAAATCCTGGCCCATCTTGTCGATCTCATCGAGAAGAATAAGCGGATTCGTCGTCTTTGCCTTTTTTAATGCCTGGATGATCTTTCCCGGCATCGATCCAATGTACGTGCGGCGGTGACCACGAATTTCCGATTCATCACGCACGCCACCGAGAGAAATGCGAATAAATTCGCGTCCAGTGGCATTTGCTACCGATTTTCCAAGCGACGTCTTCCCAACGCCCGGCGGGCCGACAAGGCACATTATCGGACCTTTGAGTTTCTTTGAGCGCTGCTGCACGGCCAAATACTCAACGATCCTCTCTTTGACCTTTTCAAGACCGTAGTGATCGGCATCAAGCATGTCCTGGGCGCGGTTAAGATCTTTTTTGACGCGACTTTTTGTTCCCCACGGAATAGCCAGCATCC
>JBPCWO010000404.1:0-4204 GCA_051009475.1 Boseongicola sp. | reverse complement strand
CGTGTGGGGATCGTCATGACGGTTGATCTCCTTTATTTCCAACAGCGTCCAGCATGCATCGACAGTGTTTAGCAGCACCAAGTGGTTCGGCCCAAAGTAATGTCCGGATCGGGCTCGAAGCAGTCATCCGGCCATTTCAGTCAGAGGTCCGTTTTGTCCGCAGAGCAGTCGTTCGCTCGGTTACGTGGTGGTGCCCTGCAGCGAACGGCAGGTTTGTCCGCGATGCGGTCATTGCCCGACTATCGACCAGTGTCGGCTTTTGCAGAAAGCGGTCGTTGTCAGCGTTGCGCCTTGAAAGCTCCAGGACTTAGATTCCAGCACGGTGAAAGCCATGTGAATGCCGCAACAGCGCTAACGAAATTATGTCCTCGACGAAATCAACTTAAGTCATTGATTTTAATTAATTTCAGTGGTGAGCCGTGCAGGAATCGAACCTGCGACCCACTGATTAAAAGTCAGTTGCTCTACCAACTGAGCTAACGGCCCACTCGGGCGCTCGACGTAAACGCCGGGGGTGTAACCGTCAAGGGCAAATAGACAACGTTGACGCGCTGTCGAACGCAGCGCAACTTGACACCCTCGAACCCAGCGCCACACACTTCCACAGCAGTTCTCAAGCAGGATCAACATGCGCAAACTTCTTCTCGCGACATTGTTGTCGTTGGGCATTTCCGGTTGCGGCCAACCGACAAGTGGACTGCTGGTCAGTCCCGGCGCAGAACCTGTTGGCGGAAACCTGTTTGTTGAGGCCTTGAGTGATGGTGGGCGCGTTTTGGTTCTTGACGGCGAAATCACTCCGGAAACGGCATTTCAGTTTCAAGCGTTGCTCGAAGCGACAGACGTGAACGGACTCGTGATCGCGCAAAGTCCCGGTGGAAATTTGTTGGCCGCTCATCAGATTGGTCGTGCAATTGCAAATAGTCGGATGAACACCGCCGTTTTGGTCAGTTGTCGTTCAGCCTGTGTTGACGTTTTTATCGCCGGGCGTGAGCGGTCAATCGCAGAGGACGCGGAACTCGGATTACACGCCGCGTCGGACCCCGAGTTTGGCATAACGATCGATCGTCCCTACTGGAAAAAGTTCGGCTTTGGCGCAGTGAACGAAGCAGCCTATCAAGTGCCGTTCGGCCAAATCTGGCTTGTCGATGCCGCGCGTGCCAGAGAGTTGCGACTGGCAACCGAGATCCTCAGATAAAAACGCGCCTTTGCAGATCACCGGCGACAGGCTTATATGGCGCGCCATGACCACGACCAACGCGCATATCGGCCTGGATTTTCTGAAAATGCACGGCCTTGGCAACGATTTCGTTGTCATAGACCGACGGAAAGGTGGCGCAGCCGTGTCCCCTGCTCTGGCACGCGCCGTTGGTGACCGGCATCGCGGCGTGGGGTTTGATCAGCTTGCCGTCATCGAAACAGACGACGCTGCGGATGCGCAACTCACGTTTTTTAATGCCGACGGCAGTGAAAGCGCAGCTTGCGGGAACGCGACAAGATGTATTGCCCGGCACCTCATGGACGAGGCTGGGCGGGACAATCTGATACTGCGAACAGCGCGCGGAACGTTGGAGTGTAAAGATGCAGGACATGGTGCCACCAGCGTGAACATGGGGCAGCCGTTTCTCGAATGGCGCGACATTCCTCTGGCGAAGGACGTTGACCTGCTTCACCTCCCAATCGATGGCGACCCGGTTGCGACTGGCATGGGCAATCCGCATTGCACTTTCTTCGTCGACGATGCCGAAGCAGTTGACTTGGAAGCCTGCGGCGCGGCGCTGGAAAACCACCCGATGTACCCCGAGCGAACCAATGTTCAGTTTGCGAACCTCGTTGGCCCAGATCACCTGCGCATGCGTGTCTGGGAGCGCGGTGTTGGCGTGACACTGGCATCGGGGTCATCGTCCTGCGCCGCTACCGTCGCCGCTGCGCGCCGTGAGATCACTGGAAAGAATGTGGCTATAGACCTCGATGGGGGTCGGATCGAAGTTAGTTGGCGTGACGACGGCGTTTGGATGACCGGCCCATCAGCGCACGTATTCTCTGGCCATTTGACCGCTGCCTTTCTGGAAGCGCTCTGATGGACCGGAAAGTCCCCATATTTGCCACCCTAGGCTGCCGCCTGAACGCATATGAATCTGAAGCGATGCGCGAGATGGCGGATGCGTCTGGGCTTGGCAACGCAGTGATCGTGAACACTTGCGCGGTCACCGCCGAGGCGGTGCGGAAATCGCAACAAGAGATCCGGAGGCTCCGGCGTGCAAACCCAAACGCCAGGATGATCGTGACCGGCTGTGCCGCACAAACCGAACCCGAACGCTTTTCCGCAATGGGTGAAATCGATCTTGTCATTGGCAATACCGAAAAAATGATGCCGGAAACATGGGTGAACGCCGCCAACTTCATCGGCGAAACTGAGCGTGTGCAAGTCGACGATATAATGTCTGTGACCGAAACCGCAGGGCATCTGATCGACGGGTTCGGGCGGCATCGCGCCTATGTTCAAGTCCAGAACGGCTGCGACCATCGTTGCACGTTTTGCATCATCCCTTATGGGCGCGGCAATTCGCGGTCGGTTCCCGCCGGAGTCGTCGTAGATCAAATCAAACGTCTGGTGGGCAAAAGCTTCAACGAAGTTGTGCTGACAGGGGTTGACCTGACAAGTTGGGGCGCCGATCTGCCAGGCGGACCAAAACTTGGCGATCTGGTTCGGCGGATATTGAAACTCGTGCCTGATCTGCCCCGGCTGCGTATCAGTTCGATTGACTCAATCGAAGTTGACGATGCCCTGATGGAGGCAATCGCGTCCGAACCGCGATTGATGCCGCATTTGCACCTTTCACTGCAGGCCGGCGACGACATGATACTGAAACGGATGAAGCGCCGGCACTTGCGCGACGATGCAATCAGGTTCTGCGAAGAAGCCAAGCGGCTTCGCCCTGATATGACGTTCGGCGCGGATATCATCGCGGGTTTTCCAACGGAAACCGATGCGATGTTTGAGAATTCGGTGAAGCTGGTCAAAGAATGCGATCTCACCTGGCTTCATGTGTTTCCCTACTCTGTCCGCCCCGGGACTCCGGCGGCGCGAATGCCGCAGGTGGGCGGGCGCACGATCAAAAAACGCGCTGCATTATTGCGAAAAACTGGACAGGCAGCAGTTGCGCGCCACCTGTCAGGGCAAGTCGGAAAGTTGCACCGCGTATTGCTGGAAAAGCCTGATATGGGCCGGACAGAGCAGTTCACCGAAGTGCGCTTTCGCGAAAATCAGTGTGAAGGCGAAATCGTCGAGGTATTGGCGAACAACCACGATGGCGAGACGCTGATAGCGTAATGTCGCTTCGGCACCAACAGCGTCACGGGCGATGTGGCAATTAAAATATAATAAAATCAACTGTATGTCGAAAATTCTGCAATCTCGCAAACGTTTCAAATACCAGCCGCCTATACAAGCTACGTTTTGCGCAAAGCTTCGGCTCTCATAAACCATAAGGTGCGATGGATTGTCCGCTGGACGCCCATTAAACAAGGCGTTATCCAGCGCCATTAATCGGGCTGGATTCTATTCGGCCCGCTGTTCTTGGACGCGCGTCCTTAGCGAAGATGGAGAAGCCCGTGTCGCACGCAGATGATCACGAAGGCACCCGCCGCGACTTTCTATACTACGCCACTGGCGGTGCAGGCGTCGTGGCAACAGGTGCCGCGGTCTGGCCCCTGATAAATCAGATGAACCCGTCGCTAGACGTGCAGGCGCTTTCGTCGATCCGGGTTGATGTCGCCGACGTCGAGCCTGGCACACAGCTTACCGTAAAATGGCTTGGAAAACCAGTGTTCATCCGGCGTCGAACAGCGGACGAAATCGCAGCTGCCGAGGATGTCGCTCTCGATGATCTTCCAGACAACAACGCACGCAACGCCAATACATTGCCCAGCGCCGACGGTGCCGATGCAAACCGATTTCTCCAAGCACCCACCGAAGACGGACCAGCTGGCGAGTGGCTGGTGATGACCGGCGTCTGCACTCACCTTGGCTGCGTGCCTCTGGGAAATGGTGCGGGCGAGTTCGGCGGCTGGTTCTGTCCATGCCACGGGTCGCACTACGACACATCTGGCCGTATCCGCAAAGGACCCGCGCCCGAAAACCTCGCCGTCCCGCCTGCGCGGTTTGACGACGAAACCACCATCGTCCTGGGATAAGGGAGAATAG
>JBPCWO010000403.1:0-16046 GCA_051009475.1 Boseongicola sp. | reverse complement strand
GTTGAGCGTCAAATCGGTCGGTCTAGCGGATAACGGGCTGCGGGTCGGGGATATCGTGGTCAAAGAGAATTCGACCGGGATTGTCTTCGCATCACACGAAGACCTAGCCGAAAGTCTGAACTCACTTGCCGCGCGGCAAATCGACGTTGCTCGACTAACTGTTCAGAGGGATGGCGTTTTGGTTTCCACTGATTGGCGGCTTGCCACAGAGCAGAATTAAGCTGGCGATTTCGCCAACTGCAGTGATTAGACGAGTTCCTTGGTTACAGTCCTGAATAAATATGAGGATACAGGCAATGCAACGTCTCGCAGCAGCGGCAACTTTACTTATTGCCGCTCTCCTGACCGGCGCCGAGCAGGCCGAAGCGCAAGAAGCTTGCGCTTTCTATCGAGTGAAGCAGGGCGACACGCTCCGCGCGATTACGATGGCGGCGTATGGTCATGAACAGTTTCGAATGATTTACGGTGAAAACCGCACCGAGATCGGCCGCAACCCAAACTTAATCACTATCGGGCTCGTCCTGCGATTACCCTGTCTTGACGGCAGTATGCCCCAAGGGGCCGCTCCGGCAGTGATCCCGAACGATGATACCATCAGTTTTGTAACAGCGAATGGTTATCTGCCTTACACGGACGAAAGCCTGAACCATCGCGGTTTGTTCACTCATCTTGTGACCAACGCAATGTTCCGCGCGTCGCCCGAGACGCCGCTTGAGATCGTATTCGTCAATGATTGGTCGGCGCATTTGGAAACACTTTTGCCGCGGCAAGCTTTCGATGCCAGTTTTCCATGGACGCGCCCGGGTTGTGAAACGCAAGGAACACTTACGTCAATTGAGCTCTACGCCTGCCAGAATTTCGCATATTCGGACCCATTCTATGAAATCGTCGACGGATTCTTTGCTCTGCCAGGCTCGGGATTTGAAAGCGTCGCGGACTTCCGCGACCTTCAGGGAGCATCAATTTGCCGACCTGAAGGTTATCCGACCGGGCATCTTGAGGAAAACGGGCTTATGCCGCCCGAAGTGACCCTTCTACAACCGGCATCGACATATAGCTGTTTTGACTTGCTGGTGTCCGGCAAAGCCGATGTTGTGGCGTTGGACACGCGAACTGGTGATCGGGTGTTGTCGGACATGGGGCTTACATTCCAAGTCGCCGAGAACCTGCGACTGTTCAGCATTCAGCCACTTCGCGTCGCGCTACACAATTCGAACCCGAATACCGCCGATCTGATCAAAGATCTCAATGCGGGTCTAAAAATCATGCACGAAACAGGCGAGTGGGCGAGCATCGTCTCGGAAGGCCTGAAAGAGCATGCGCTCGTGAACTGATGGAGACTGCAATTATGCGAATCCTGACATTGACCTACGGCCGGGCATCTAGCCCTGGCATCAACAACCGAAAAACTATTGAGAAAGCGACGAAAGCCATGTTCATGAAAGCAAGATACTTTTTTGCCTCAATGGCAACTGTTTGCGCCTTACCTATAACCGCGGCCGCCCAAGAAGCTTGTTCCGCCTATTCGGTTCAGCGCGGCGACACACTCGGCTCTATCGCCGAGGCGGCTTATGGGTCCTTTGATTATCAGACGATCTTCAACGCCAACCGCAACTTGATAACCAACCCGAACACGCTGGAAGTAGGTACCATTCTGCAGCTTCCGTGCGAGGACGGGAGCCTCTCAAATTCAGCATCGGCGCAAGAAATCATCGCGACTCAGCAAGCGCGGCAGGAGAATAGCACCACTGTATCGAATAGTTTCGAGCCGCCGATCAAGATCGTCAGCGGGAACGGATGGGCCCCATTTGTCGGCGAAGAGTTCGAGGGCGGCGGCATGTTGGTCAGACTCGCGACAACCGCGTTGAACCGCGGCGGAAATGCGCGGAAATTCAATGTCAGCTTCGTGGACGATTGGGCATCTCATACCGACACGCTGTTGCCGCTTGGCGCTTTCGATATATCGATCGCCTGGTACATGCCCGACTGTTCTAAGATCGACCAACTATCGGACGGCATGAAAAAGCGATGCACCG
Organism: Boseongicola sp.; assembly: GCA_051009475.1. Classification (GTDB taxonomy): domain Bacteria; phylum Pseudomonadota; class Alphaproteobacteria; order Rhodobacterales; family Rhodobacteraceae; genus CAXMNX01. The sequence goes on along the minus strand of JBPCWO010000403.1, from coordinate 14,010 downwards.
AATTGGATGCTTCGCTGCCGATCTACGAATCTGTCGTCGGCTTTTTTACTCTGCCGGACAACCAATATGGCGGCGTCCGGGCCTACGCCGATTTTGCCGGCGCCCGCATTTGCCGCCCGGAAGGCTGGTACACGTTCGATTTGGAAGAGCAGGGCCTGATCGAGCCGGTCGTAAGCATGTCGGCGCCGAAGACTGTCGAAGATTGCTTCGAGATGATGCAAAACGGCGATGTCGATGTCGTTCCGCTTGAAATTGAAAGCGTGGCCGGCACAGCGCGAGATCTAGGTATCGAAGGGCAAATCGTGCAAAACCCCTATCTGACGAACATTCTGCAGATGAGCTTCGTAAGCCATAAAACAAACCCGCGAGGCCGGGTCTATCTGGCACTACTGAACCGGGGGCTGACCGAGATGCGAGACTCGGGAGAATGGTACGCGATCATCTCGTCGGGCCTTGCAGAGTTCAATCAACTGACGAACTAAGCAGCTTCGATCCGAATGAAACGCCGTGGAAACGGGCGCCTTTTGCGGCGCCCGTTTTTATTGAAAGCTTTCGCTTACCCGTACCTATATGGACGACCGGCGCGCTCCATGTCCGCGTTATACTGCTTGAAGATATTGACGACCTTCGCGGCAGTGTCATTTTCAGTTGCGATTTCATCCCAGAAAACCTTGGCTGCCGCTTCGACAGTGGCCCACTCGGCGTCTGGAATTGATGTCAGCTGCATCTTGGTTCCATTGACACGCAAGCTGGCCTCGCCGCCCCAGTACCACCACTGGCGGTAATAGTGCGACTGCTCGCAGCAAACCTTAAAGAGCAATTGCAGGTCTTCAGGGAGCTCGTTCCAGCGGCCCTGGTTAGCGAAGAAGTGCCCAATCCAGGCGCCCGAGATATTGTTTGTCAGGAAGTAGTTGGTGACGTCAGCCCAACCGACCGTATAGTCCTCGGTTATGCCGGACCAAGCGATGCCGTCCAGTTCGCCGGTCTGTACGGCCACCTCGATATCTTCCCAAGGTAGCGTTACAGGAACCACACCGAACTGGCTAAGGAACCGCCCCGCGGTCGGGAAGGTGAAGACGCGTTTGCCATTCAAGTCAGCTAGACTGTTGATCGGATCTTTGGTCGCGAAATGGCACGGGTCCCAGGAACCTGCTGAGATGTGCTGGACGCCGACTTTGGCATACTCCTCGGCCCAAATATCGTTTAACCCGTACTGATTGAATAGCACTGGCACATCCAGCGAGTAACGTGAGGCAAACGGGAAATAGCCGCCGAATACTGTAACATCCGTGGGAGATGCCATCGAATCGTCGTCCGACTGCACCGCATCAATTGTGCCGCGCTGCATCGCCTGGAAAAGCTCTCCGGTCGGGACGATCTGGTCGGCATAAAACAGTTCGATCTGCATGCGGTCGCCGGCGATCTTGTTGAACAACTCGATAGCCGGATCAACCACATGGGCCGCTAAAGCGGGACCAGCATAGGTCTGCATCCTCCAGGTAATCGTCGATTGTGCAATCGCCGGTGTTGCAAGGGCAGCCGCCGGAACTACAGCAGCGCCTTTGATAAATTTACGGCGTGTTGTCATGGATATTCTCCTAGTTGGCCTGTTGTTTGAGTTTACGTTGCTCGACCTCAAGAATTCTCATCGCGAATAAACATAGTTTGGTAACCACATGGCGATTCCCGGGAACACCATGACCAAAGTCAGCGCCAGCAGCATCACCAACACAAACGGCGCGATCGACGCATAGATATCACGCAGTGTGATTTCGGGCGGCGCCATGGCACGCATCAAAAACAGGTTATAGCCAAACGGCGGCGTCATATAGGCGATTTGTGTGGTGATCGTGTAAAGCACACCATACCAGATCAGGTCGAACCCCAGGACTTTGACCAGCGGCACATAGAGCGGGGCAACAATGACAAGCATCGCCGTATCGTCCAGAAACGTGCCCATCAGCAGAAACGACAACTGCATAAGGATCAGGATCACCCACGGGTCCAACCCCAATTGTTCAGTGAACAGATTATCGATAGCTCGCACCGCACCCAGGCCATCAAATACAGCGCCGAAACCAAGCGCTGCCAGAATGATCCACATGAACATGCAGGTGATTGCCAGCGTTTGGCGCACCGACGTTTCAAAGACGGCCCGGGTCATTCGGCCCTTAAAAACCGCGGCCAGGAACGCCGCCATCGCCCCGACAGCAGAACTTTCCACCAAAGAGGTCCAACCGCGCACGAAAGGCACCATCATCACCGCAAATATCAGGATCGGCAGCAGCCCTGCGCGCAGCAATCGCAGCTTTTCCATCGTTGGCACGTTGCGCTCTTCTGCCGGCAACGCCGGGCCCAACTCCGGCTGCAACTTGCACCGGATATAAATGTATAAAATGAATAGCCCGGCCATCATCAGTCCGGGAAGAACGCCTGCCAGCCACAGTTGCCCGACTGGCTGCCGCGCAATCATTGCATAAAGTACTAAGACCACGGATGGCGGTACAAGGATACCAAGTGAGGAACCCGCCTGCACTACGCCTGTTACCATCCTTTTGTCATAACCGCGCTTGAGCAGTTCAGGCAGCGCGATTGTGGCCCCAATGGCCATGCCAGCAACGCTCAGCCCGTTCATCGCCGAGATCAGCACCATCAGCCCGATGGTGCCAATAGCAAGCCCGCCCCTGACCGGCCCCATCCAAACATGAAACATCCGATAAAGATCGTCGGCGATCCGGCTTTCGGACAAGACATAGCCCATGAAAATGAACATCGGCAAAGTCAGCAGTGGAAACCACTTCATCAGCTTCATTGCAGCGGAAAACGGGATGTCCTGCCCGCCCGGGCCCCAGAGAAGTATGGCCGAGATCGCCGCCACGGCACCGATGGCCCCAAACACCCGCTGCCCGGTGAACAGCATCACCATCATCATGGCGAACATGAAGATCGCTATCAGTTCATGGCTCATCAGATCTCGCCTCCGCGCAGGCGGATCATATCCTTGAGCAATTCGGATATCGCCTGCAGCAGCATCAGGAAGATGCCAAATACCATCACGGTCTTGATGGGCCACAGATAGGGCCGCCATGCGGTCGGGCTGCGCTCCAGGCGTCCGATTTCTTCAGTGCCAGTCGCAAGGCCGGCAAAGAACTCCACGGGTTCAGAGCCAAAATTGCCCAGGGAATAAGCGGTCGAACCAAGCGCGCCATACAATAGAACGCCTAGGTAAAAGATCAGGAACAGAACTGTGGCGGAGTCGACTTGCGCCTTCTTCTTATCGGACCATTCGCCATAGAATAGATCCATTCGCACATTGCTGCCCAGCTGGATCGAATACGGACCACCCAAGATATAGTAGGTCACCAGGGCAAACTGCGCGATCTCCAGCGTCCAGAGTGATGGCAGGAAAAACGTTTTTGAAATCGATGACCACAAAAGTACGCCGATCATGACGAACAGGCCATACATCATCACTCGGCCAATCCGGTAGTTGATTGAATCGACGACACGGACGTAGCGCCTAGCAAAACTCATTTAAAAATTTACCCCGTCGGCTGTACAGAAAGGTTGCCCGGCGGGGACAGGCTGTCAACAGCATTAAGCCAATGAATCGGCTTACCTAAAATTGGCAACGACGCCTTGTCTTTGCGCTACCGCGAGGTTGATTGACGCATTCTAGTATTGGCGCAAACTTGCCGTCTACCGCACGCCACTCAAAGCTCGCTTCGGATTGATTGTGGCGAAATCGACCATTGCGGCCAAGGTCAATACGGTTCCTAATCTGGTGGGATCCTCGTCGGCGACATTCATCAGTGCAATCGTCTGGGGATTTGATGCCTTCTTGAGCCTGATTGCGGGTCTCGTAGTTGTTGGCTGTGCGATGTATGTCGTTTCTCGCCGATAGGCAGTGCAATCTTTGCGCAACCGAAAATTGGATCCCGAGGGTTCAGAAAATGAATCATCGACTAGAGATCGTTTCCAACCCAACGCCGCTGGTCCCGGCTCCGGTGCTTTCACAAGAGCTCGGCATCGAACTCTACATCAAGCGCGATGATCTGGCTGGCCCGACGCTGGGAGGAAACAAATCGCGACAGCTGGAGTATTACTTCGGCGCAGCTCAGGCAGCCCAAGCGGATACCATACTCATTACCGGCGCAGTTCAGTCGAATTTCGCGCGAATTGCAGTTGCGGTTGCAAGATCGCAAGGAATGCACGCCATCGTTCAACTTGAGGATCGCGTAAAAAGCAATTCGGCAATCCATAAGTCGTCAGGGAACGTGATGTTGAACCGGCTGCTCGGGGCAGAGATCATGACCTATCCCGAAGGTGAAGACGAAATTGGAGCTGACGCCGCATTGGACCTACGGGCAGCCGAACTAGCGTCCGAGGGGCGATTCCCATACGTTATTCATTTGGCCGAAGATCATCCTCCGCTGGGTGCGCTGGGGTATGTTGAAGCGGCGAAAGAAATCCTGTCGCAGATTTCCGATGTGGATTTTTTCGTTGTTCCCTCTGGTAGCGGGGCCACGCATGCGGGCTTGCTGGCAGGATTACGGGGGGCTGGATCGATCGCAAGAGTGATAGGAAGTTGCGTCCGGCGCGAACGCGTCTTGCAAATGGCGCGGATTGAGCGAGTCATCGAGCGATTAACCCATCTCTACAAAGGCGCGGCCGCCGTTGAGCTTTCCGACATCGAGATCTGGGATGGTGCATTTGCCCCGGGCTATGGACAACTTGGCGCGGCGGCAATGTCTGCGATGAAATTGATGGCACGGACTGAAGGGCTGATTCTTGATCCTGTTTACACGGCCAAAGGCTTTGCTGCGGTCCCCACTTTAGTTGCGTCAGGGGTTATCCCCAAAGGCGCCCGGGTCTGTTTCATTCACACTGGTGGGTTGGCTGCATTGTTTGCATACGAGGAGATAATCGCAAACTTCCCAGAACTACCCTGATCGGAAGTTTTGCCGGAGGATCGATGCAGCAAACAATCGTCGTCGTCATTGGAAATGGTCTGATTAGGGGTCTTTCACGACTAAAGAATCCAATTGCAATTCGAAGAGTCCTCAGCCGGGCAAGTTTTTTTCTTGACCTAATCCAGAAAATTGGCGCGCTGACCGCACGGCATTTCTTTGTGCTATACTTGAGTTTCGTTAGGCCGTTTTCGTGGGAAATAGACCTTGCAAATCGAGACTTGGCTGAAGGATCTGCAACTGGGGCATTACGCCGAGTCTTTTGCCGAAAATGGCGTAGACGTCGAGCTGCTTCCTGATCTGACCAATGATGACCTGAAAGACCTCGGGGTCGCCAGATTGGCCGATCGGAAGCTGCTTCTTAAAGCCATCGAAAAACTTATTGATGGCAACGGAGATCACGTACTCGAGCTTTCTCTGTCTGCGCCGCCAGAGGGCGAAAAGCGCCAGGTCACGGTATTGTTCGCCGATCTTTCAAATTTTACCAAAATTTCGAACGAACTCGGTTCAGAGGCGACCCATGCGCTTCTCAATCGCTACTTCGAGACGGTCGACGGTGTCGTTGAAGGATACGGTGGCGCGATAGATAAACACATCGGCGACAATGTCATGGCAGTATTTGGGGCGCCAGTTGCACACACCGACGACCCCGAGCGTGCAGTGCGAGCTTCGCTCGACATTCATGCTGCGATGGCAAACTTAAGTGTAGAGCTGGATCGCCCGTTAACCGCCCACATTGGTATTGCCAGCGGCCAAGTCGTTGCCAGTGGCACTGGCAGCGACTCGCATCGCGAATACACGGTCACTGGTGACACCGTGAATCTTGCGTCGCGTCTGCAAGACCAAGCTGGTGGCGGAGAAACCCTAATCTCGTCTTCTGTCCATAAAATGGTATCGGGTCTGGCCAACTTTGAACCGCTTGGCGAAACTCAAGTCAAAGGCCTCGAAGTGCCGGTTCAAATTTGGCGCATTGTTGGAATGCACCCAATTGGTGCAGCTGCCGAGGACAGTCTCTTTGTCGGTCGCAGTAACGAGCGTCGTTTGTTTTCCGGTATACTCGAGGAATGCCTGGAGTCTGGCTGCGGACAGTCGCTTTTGGTGCGGGGCCAGGCCGGAATCGGCAAGAGCAGGTTGATTGCCGAATTTACAAAAATGGCGCGGGAGCAGGGATTCGCGGCCTTTAAGGGATTGGTCCTCGATTTCGGAGTTGGCAAGGGCCAAGACGCGATCCGGAGTTTGGTACGTGACTTGCTGGGCATTCCCCCCGGAAGCACCAAACGAGATCATGAGGAAGCGGCACGCAATGCAAATTCGGCAGGCACAATAGACGATGATCAGCGGGTTTTTCTCTACGATCTTCTGGATATACCGCAGCCGGTTGAATTCCGCTCGCTCTATGATGCGATGAGCAATGCAACTCGCAATAACGGCAAGCAGGCAGTTGTCGCACAATTGTTGGCTAAGGATACCAATGGGTTACCGATCCTGGTTATCATCGAAGACATCCATTGGGCAGATGAACTAACTCTTGCCTATATGGCGGCGATGGCAACTGCGGTTACCTCTTGTCAGGCTATTTTGATATTAACTTCGCGGGTTCAGGGCGATCCACTCGATCAGACTTGGCGAGCCTCGCTGCGTGGCAGCCCGTTGACGACGATCGATCTTGGTCCTCTGCGCAAATCAGAAGCCGAAAGCATTGCCTCAAGCCTCCTGGATGCTGGCGACGAATTTGTTCGGCATTGCGTCGAAAAGGCGGAAGGCAACCCGCTGTTTCTTGAACAGTTGATGCACAATGCGTCTGAAGGGGCCCACGAAGAAGTCCCCGGCTCGATCCAAAGTCTGGTGCAGGCCCGGATGGATCGCCTTCAGCCCAAAGATAAGGATGCGCTTCAGGCAGCGTCTATAATTGGTCAACGTTTCAACTTGGACGGGCTTCGCCACCTGTTGGGCGACATCAACTATGAATGCAATCGGTTGGTACGGCACAACCTGGTTTGCTCCGAGGGCGACGGCTATTTGTTCGCGCATGCGCTCGTCAAAGACGGCGCTTACGCGTCGTTTCTCACAGATCGACGCCGAGAGCTTCACCTGAAGGCTGCTGAATGGTTTGCGGACCGTGATCTCGAATTGCGGGCAGAGCATCTTGATCGTGCCGAAAGCCAACTCGCCGTAGAGGCTTACCGCAAGGCATCGGAAAGTCGTGCGGCAGCATATCATTATGAGCGCGCCTTGGCGCTTATCACTAGGGGCCAGCAGCTCGCCAAGGACCCCGGTGAACGATCCAGAATGACGTGCATAAAAGGTGACCTTTTGCACGATGGCGGCGATTCTCAAGCCTCAATTGAAGCCTATATCGAGGCGCGCGAACTTGCGGTTGATGAAATACAGCGATGCAGAGCCGAAATTGGATACGCTTCGGTTATGCGCATCGTCGACCGCTACGACGAGGCGTTCGAATGTCTCGGGCGCGCCGAACAAGTCGCCGAGAAACACAACCTCCATCTTGAGCTTTCAAAGCTCCATCATTTGCGCGGAAATCTTCATTTTCCGTTGGGTGAGATTGACCAATGTTGGGAAGAACACAACAAGGCCCTTGAATGCGCTCGCGAGGCCGGTTCACCAGAGTGGGAGGCACGGGCCCTGGGCGGTCTGGCGGATGCGGAATACGCACGTGGGCGGCATCTAACGGTCGATCATTATTTGGACCAGTGCTTTGAGTTGTGTCATCGCCATGGATATGGCCGGATCGAAGTCGCCAACCTTTCACAGGCGGGCGGCGGCGGTTCTAAGTTCTATCGTGGGGAATTGATACAGGCACTTGAAAACAGTCTCAATTCTGATGCGATGGCGAGAACGGTTGGTCACACTCGGGCTGAGATCATTGCACAGTTATCCTGTTTCATCTGTTTTTTTGCCATGAGCGAATTGGACCAGGCACGTCATCACGTCGATAGGGCAAAGGAGCTTATTGAAATAATCGGAGCCCGGCGCTTTATGGCGCGGGCCGTTCAGTACGAAGGGAAAATCGAAAATTGGGATGGAAATAAAGCCAAGGCTTTAGTTTGTCTTCGCGGTGCATTGGAAATTAGCAGAGACACCAGCATCCAGTATGCTGGCCCATCAATCCTGGCTGACATCGCCTTTGTGACCGACGATCCGGCCGAGCGCGCCGCGGCACTTAAGGAAGGAGAGGAATTATTAGCTAAAGGAAGTCTGAGCCACAACTACTTCGAGTTTTATGGCTCTGCCATTGATATTTCGTTGAAATGGAAGGACTGGGACAACGCAGAACGTTACGTCGACGCGTTGGAGGATTATACTCGGCTGGAACCGCTTGCACTGTGTGATCTGCTAATCGCGCGCGGTCGGACGCTCGCCGCTTTCGGCCGGGGTCAGCACGACGATAAGGCAGTTTGCGAGCTACAGCGTCTGCGTGATGAGGCCAGGCACATGGGGTTGAAAGTTGCACTACCGTTGTTAGACGAAGCCCTGGCGTCATGCTGAGACAAATACCTGAAATAGCATTCAAATTCTCGACCCGTTTGCATGCTTTTCACGAAAAAACGACCGGGCTCTCGGACACTTAAAAGGAACCCTCTGATTTACTCCGTGGCCCATCTCTCATATCTGAAAGGGATGGCCTTCTTCCCAAAAAGCGACTTTCTAGGGCTAGATAACAAAGTCCACTTGGCCAGCGGTGGGCAACCCCCATTGTTGAAGACCCACCAAGGCGCATTCGATGAATTTGCGCGAGATAAATCCAGCGGCATGGCGGGTTATGAGCGACATTGGGAGGTAGGGCATCAGGTCAAATCTCTGTTGTCACAGATGACAAACCTCCAAGCCGAAGAATTTGCGCTGCTTGGAAGTGCGTCTGAAGGCATTGCCCGCGTGGTGTCGTCGTTTGACTGGCAGAAAGGCGACAACGTTGTCGTTTCGACACTCGACTATGCCTCCGGGAAACTTGCCTTCCTCAGCCTCAAGCACGCCGGCGTAGACGTTCGCCAAGTGCAACCCGACGGGATGTTCATCGACGCGGATGCCCTGCTAGCAGCATGTGATTCAAAAACCCGGTTGATTTACCTCTCGCAAGTCAACGCCCATACAGGGCAGAGAATTGATCTGCCGCCCTTGTCGCATGCGTTACGCCACCGCGGCATCGCCTTTCTTGTGGATGCCAGCCACTCTTTGGGTGTTGTTCCGCTGGAAGGTCAGCTTTGCGATTTTCTGGTGTGTTGCACCTACAAGTTTTTGCTGGGGTCCCACATGGGCGTATTGGCCTGGAACCGGGCTTCGTGGCCGGACTTTGAACCAACGCAAGTTGGATGGCACAGCGCGGTGCGGGGCGAAGATGATGATAGCTATGATTTGCTGCCGGACGGACGGCGCGCGGAGATCGGCAATTCCAACCATCTGGCGGTTTATGTTTTGCTCGCGTCTTTAAAATACCTCGCTGAATTCTCCGAAACCGAGCTGGAACACTACATCGCTGGGCTAAGTAAGGATCTGATGGCCGGCCTTCAGGCCCTTGAATTGGATATACTAACCCCTGCAGCCCCTGAAAGTCGTGGCCCTAACATTTCGTTTCGCCACCCCGACCCGCGAACTTTGGTAGATCAGGCCGCAAAGGATAACATTCTATTGTGGGGCGAAGCCGGACGCGTTCGGGCTTCGTTGCACGGGTTTGTTTCAATCGGCGATGTTCAGCAATATCTGGATTGGTTAGGAAATAATTCTGATCGGCTTGGCGTCTCGGCCTAGAACCGGGATGAAATGGCGATTTCTCGGCCCCGCACTTGCACGTCTAATTCGGTCGCCGGCAGAATTCGAAAGTTCGGTCCTGCCGCTTCTCCCCGACGTTTCAAATCAGGGTCTCGCGACCAGTCCGCCGTCGACGATTAAGGTCTGGCCGGTCATCATTCGGCTTGCGCCCGATGCAAGAAACAGCACCGAGCCAGCAATATCTTTGGGGATCAGAGCCTCGGGGATGCACTGAGATTTCAGGTTATCTGCAATGCTTTCTTCGGTCAGCCAGAGCTCCATTTGCCGAGGGGTTACAACCATACCTGGCGCGACTGCATTGACGCGAATTCCATCGCGACCAAACTCGCGGGCAAGACTTTGTGTCAAAGAAACGATTGCTGCATTCGATGAGGTATAGGCCGGGAATCCCGCCATTCCCATCATATAGGCCACGGACGAGAAATTGATAATCACTCCGCCACCTTGCGCTTTCATATCGCCGATGACGGCCTGCGCCGCAAAGAAGTAGGCCTTGAGGTTGATCGCCATGGACCAGTCCCAAAAATCCTCGTCCACTTCTTCGGTCTTGTGACGCTGATCGTTGGCTGCGTTGTTGACCAGAACATCAATTGGGCCAATTTTCTCGGCCGCGGATTTGATGGATTTGCGTAACGCTTTGGTGTCGCTGATATCGCATTCCAAGAATACCGGGGCGGCCCCGTGTTTCGCGCCCAATTCGTCGCACAGTTTTGTTGCGTCGCTTCGTTGAACGAATGCAACTTTTGCGCCCTGAGCGATAAACGCTTCGGTTAGCGCCGCGCCAATGCCCGACCCACCGCCCGTGATGAAGACGGATTTTCCCCGCAGATCGCGGAACTCCGCCGGGAATTCCGGACGTTCGGCGTTGGGAAATGTCATCCCAATTTGACCCAAGCCGCGTCCCTTTTGGACGAGCGCACGCAGGCATCGACAAATTGGACGCCCAGGAGGCCATCATCGATAGTTGGGAACACGACTTCCGGTGGGATGGGTTGATCCGCTTTTTGGGCCCGGATTGCGCGGGCGGCTTCAGTGTAAATATTGGCAAAGCCCTCAAGATATCCTTCAGGATGTCCCGGAGGAATTCGACTCGTACGTGCGGCTGAATCCCCTGACCCGGCTCCACCACGAGTAATCAACCGCTTCTCTTCACCAAAGGGCGTGAACCAAAGGTAGTTGGGGTCTTCCTGACGCCAATCCAACCCGCCTTTATCGCCATAGACTCGCAAGCGCAGCGCGTTTTCGTTGCCCGGCGCGACCTGACTGGCCCATAAAAGCCCGCGCGCGCCACCATCAAATCGCATCATGACATGCGTGTTGTCGTCGACCTGTCGGCCGGGCACGAAAGACGTCAGATCAGCGGCCAGTTTCTCAACCATTAAACCAGAGACGAAGCTTGCAAGATTAAAGGCATGAGTGCCGATGTCGCCGACTGCACCACCTGCGCCCGTTTGCGTTGGGTCCGTACGCCACTTGGCTTGTTTGTTATCTCCGGATTCTTCGGCTTCGGTTAGCCAATCCTGCGCATATTCGACCTGTACCAGCCGCAATTTGCCCAAGCGCCCGGTCGCGACCATATCGCGAGCCTGGCGGACCATCGGATAGCCGGTGTAGTTGTGGGTTAAGACGAACAAGGCATCGGTTTTTCCGGCCAACGCCGCCAGCTTTTTTGCATCTGGCAGCGTGGAAGTCAGGGGCTTGTCACAGATCACATGGATGCCACGTTTCAGAAACTCGCGCGCCGCTGGATAGTGCATGTGGTTGGGTGTAACGATGGCGACGGCATCGATACCATCTTTTCGGCGCGCTTCTCGGATCGCCATGGATTTGTAGTCGTCATAAACGCGCTTGAGGCCAAGGGCCGCGCCGCTTTCCTGGGACCGTTCCGGCGTTGAGCTTAGCGCTCCGGCCACCAGTTCGTATTCATCATCAATGCGGGATGCAATTCGGTGAACCGCGCCGATGAACGCGTCCTTTCCGCCACCCACCATACCCAGTCTCAACCGGCCCCCAGCCGCCTCATTGCTACCTGTAATAGCCATCGATTATCCCTCCAATCCAAGCACCCGTCGATTGGCGGCATCGTCAGTGCCGCCTTCGGCAAAATCATCGAATGCGCGTTCTGTGACGCGGATGACATGCGCTCTGACGAATTCGGATCCTTCGCGCGCGCCGTCTTCGGGGTGCTTCAGGGCACATTCCCACTCAACAACCGGCCAGCCGTCAAAATCGAGTGCAGCAAGTTTCGAGAACACCTGTGCAAAATCGACCTGTCCGTCACCGAGCGAACGGAAGCGTCCCGCCCTGTTCACCCAGGACTGGTAGCCGCCATAGACGCCCTGCCGCCCGGTTGGATTGAACTCAGCATCTTTGACGTGAAACATGCGGATGCGGTCGCCGTAGATATCCAGGTGATCCAAGTAATCGAGGCATTGCAGCACATAATGACTGGGATCGTAGAGCATGCATGCGCGGGTATGGTTTCCGGTTCTTTCCAGAAACATCTCGTAGGTGATGCCATCGTGCAGGTCTTCGCCAGGGTGAATCTCATAGCAGATATCGACGCCGTTTTCATCTGCGTGATCCAGGATCGGCTTCCAGCGTTTGGCGAGTTCGTCAAAGGCGGTTTCCACCAGTCCCGGAGGGCGCTGCGGCCACGGATACATATAGGGCCAAGCTAATGCGCCGGAAAACGTTGCGTGTGCCTCAATCCCAAAATTTTTCGAGGCAGTAATGGCTTTCTTGACCTGTTCGACAGCCCACTCTTGACGGGCCTTGGGATTGCCGCGCACGTGTTCTGCGGCAAATCCGTCAAATGCTTCGTCGTATGCCGGGTGCACTGCGACAAGCTGGCCCTGAAGATGGGTTGAAAGTTCAGTGATTTCAATGCCGTTATCGCGTGCCTCGCCGACTAGATCATCGCAGTAGCCTTTGGAACTCGCCGCCTTGTCCAGATCGAAAATGCGGCCATCCCAGCTAGGGATCTGGACACCTTCGTATCCGCAATCCGCAGCCCATTTTGTTATGGCGCCCCAAGAGTTAAACGGAGCCTCGTCACCAGCAAACTGTGCCAGGAAAAGCGCCGGTCCTTTCATCGTTTTCATTATTTCAATCCCTTCGTTGCGCCGTTTTCAGGCTGATTTCAATTGCGAGCTGATGTGGCTGTATCCGTCGCGATATATAGCCTCGGGGCTTTCTGCGAAGTCACGCCAGACCTTGGTCGCAGCGGCGAGGTCAGGCAGGCCGCGGCCGAATGCTTCGATCGTTAGCCACTGATCATAGTTGCTTTCGCGAATGGCCGCGAATATTGCCGACCAGTCTATATTCCCCCGCCCCGGAACGCCGCGATCGTTCTCTGAAATGTGGATGTGGTCGATCCAGCGAACGTTTCGAGTGAAAGCCGCGACCGGATCAATTTCTTCAATATTTGCGTGAAAAGTATCGTACATCGCACGGATGTTTGGGTGGCCGATTTCCAGCAAATGTGCTGCCAAAGCGTCCATAGTATTTACGAAATAGCATTCGAACCGATTGAGCGCTTCGAGGCAGATTGTGATGTCTTTTGAAGCTGCGTGATCCCCGATCTTGCGCTGTGCGTCGATGGACAGCCCACGTTCCGCATCGGTAGGCCCCGATCCAGAGAAATGACCTAGGGTTGAATGTAGTGGGCCACTGAGCCGCTTTGCGCCAAGGGCCGCTGCGCAGTCGATTGCCCAATTCATATAGCCAACACCAGCGGCTCTCTCTTCAGCGTCCGCCGAGATCAAATTGCAGGCTGGATCACCGATCGCGGAAACTGCTGTGCGCTCTAGCCCAAGATCATCCAGAACCTTGCCGAGACGGGCGAAATCCTCTGGTTGGCCCTCGAATACGGGTATTTCAACCCCGTCAAATCCAGTCGCCTTGATGTCTTGAAGCAAAGATAGATGTTCGTCGCCGACATGCGTTGTCCAAAGAAACATGCACATCCCGATTTTCATGGTGAGCCCCCGCATACTTGCTATTCTGGTATTACCAGTGAATGTGATTTCTGTGAAGCATCGAGTGGTCAAATTTGAATGGCGAGCGAAAATATTCAGGCGATTCGCTATATTTATTTGTCAGAAAATTAACTTGTGCTCCAAAATCCAGAGAATTCGGGCATATTGACCAATGAAAGGAAATAGCTCATTCTGGTCCGGCCAGATAAATCCTTGGGCGGATACTTTGGCTTCTGCCAAATGACGACAATAGCGGCGTGTGTTTTCCCCGCTGC
>JBPCWO010000402.1:0-20744 GCA_051009475.1 Boseongicola sp. | reverse complement strand
CAACTGGACCTTACATCCGAAAACAATGTCGAACGGCTTGTCAAAGCAAATGCAGCGGTGCCGATTTTGCGATTTGGCCCGGCGACGTCATCAAAGTATGCGGATATCCGACCAGCCGAAGCAGTTGCCGAAACTGATACTGAGAAGCTAGTTGTGGCAAGCATATCAAACATGACGCGGCTGGGCCGGATCATCGTGGCTTCACCCGGCATGCCAGTCGACGATCTTGAGGCAATGCGCGCAGCCTATTTGATAATGGTGGAAGATGCTGACTTTCTTGCCGCGGCAAGCGAGCAGGGAGTTGAGATCGACCCCCTGTCGGGCCAGGAAACCAAGGCAATTATTCAGGAGCTGCTTAATTCTGAGAACGCAGTTTCCGGACTTATACGCAGCGTAATCGAATAGACGCGGTTTTGGTGCATGATCGAAGGACTGTTCCAACTTCTGAATTCACTGCAACTTTTGGCGTTCCTGGTCTTGGCCGTTCCTATTGGCTTGTTCTTTGGCGTCGTGCCGGGGCTTGGCGGAAAAATTGCGATCGTGGCGATGTTGCCGTTCGTTTTTGCCATGGACCAGCTCACCGGCTGCGTCTTTTTGATAAGCTTGCACGCGGTCGTCCACACCGGCGGCGCTGTGCCATCTATTCTGTTTGGGGTTCCCGGTACCGGCCCAAGCACAGCAATCGTCGCCGATGGACACGCACTGGCGCGAAAAGGTCAGGCCGTCCGTGCACTGTCGGCATCTAGCTTTTCGTCGGCGCTGGGGGGCGTTTTTGGCGCTGGAATACTTGCACTGCTGATCCCATTTTCGCTTCAGATCATCACCTACCTTAGTTACCCGGAAATCTTCTTTCTGACACTCTGTGGAATCTATATGGCGGCCGGGCTCGCCGGAAGCTCGGTTTTGAAAGGGCTTCTCACGGGAATTCTTGGATTGATGCTGGCGACGATTGGAATCGAGAATTCGACTGGTAGTGAACGGTACACCTTCGGCGCCATGTTTCTTTGGGACGGCCTTGATCTTATTACGGCCGTCCTTGCGATCTATGCCATTCCCGAAATGATTGCGCTCGGCGGAAGCCGAAACAGATCGGGTGCGTCCCACACATCTGAAAAAACCGTTGGATTTGGGCAGATCACACTGGGAATTCGCGATGTCATAGCAGAGAAGTGGCTAGTCTTGCGATGTTCGGGAATAGGCGCGCTGACGGGATTTATGCCGGGGCTTGGCGGCGACGTTGCAGCCTGGGTCTGCTATGGGCATTCGGTTCAAAGCGCAAAGGACAAGTCCGAGTTCGGGAACGGCGCAATTGCAGGCGTTATCGGCCCGGAAGCGGCAAACAATTCCAAAGAAGGCGGGTCGCTTGCTCCCACATTATTCCTGGGGATACCGGGAAGTTCGGGAATGGCGGTGCTTTTGATTGCCCTGATACCGCTGGGGTTTGACCCAGGCCCCGGCCTTCTGGCCGAAAACTCGGACATCGTGTGGCTGATGGTCTGGACGCTTGTAATTTCGAATGTCCTAGCAGGCGTTCTGGTGGTTGCCTGCGCCCCGGTTTTGGATCGCCTGGCGCGTCTTGATCCGGCAATAATAGCGCCCTACGTCTTTATTCTGGCCATCTTCAGCATCTATCTCAGTGCTAATGATTGGCGATTTTTTTGCTTCGCTGCCGCTCTTTCTGCTTTGGGGCTGGCCTTCAAGCGGTTGGATTGGCCCAGAGCGCCAATGGTCGTGGGATTGATTTTGGGGCCAACAGCAGAAGATGCACTTGTAAAATCTCTGTCGATCTGGGGATGGGACTTTTTTCTGCGCCCGGCCTCTTTGCCGCTCATTATTTTGCTTTTCTGGATAGCGTTCCGGTTCAGCAGGCGCCTGGGTGAACTGGCGATTGCACGCAACGAGGCGACACGATGGAGATGAGCATGCGCCGTAAGTCAGTAGACATTCTGCTTGTATCCGCGATCCTCGTCGCGTTTCTTGCAGCGTTTTTGAACGCGGTCTTTTTGCCTTGGCAAGCAGCAATTTTGCCGCTGATGCTATCGGGCTTAGGTGCGGGACTATCGGTGGCGTTGGTCATCGCGCTCGCCAAGCAGCAGCCCACGGAAGGCGAGTCCGCGCTTAAGCCCGGTGATGTGACATCGTTTCTTTGGTTCATTGCCTGCGTGCTCGGTATTACCCTTTTGGGTTTCAAGGTCGGCGGATTTATTTTTGCCTTCTTGTATTTTCGATGGTCCGCGGGTTTCGGCTGGATTACGACGACGTTGCTGGCTCTGCCGGTACCTATAGTGTCCTGGTTAGCCTTCGAGGTTCTTCTGGGACAGCTTGGGTTTGATGGCCTTCTTCTGGGCGCGTCTTTTTGACCCCACTCCCTGAGTAGTTCCCGATCAAGACGATCTTGAAGAATTCAACGTTTCCCAGCCCAAGTCCTTAAAACACGGGCCCAAGAGTGCTTCTGTGACGTTGATTTCCATGTGACCTAAATTCCACTCCAGCAACTTCACAGCGTTGTGTTCGTCGATTGCTACGTCCCATCCGATGATAGTGAGATGAGGCACCCTGTCGTGAAGTTTGCAGCAAGTATCAGCGGCCTCAGCAAACTTCGGTATCTTTATCCCTCGAAAAACTGCACCAGTATCCGGATGCGTGTTTGTCAAAGACCAATCTGGCATTAATCCTATTTCACCTAGCGATCCTTGGTCATCGGTGACTGCAACATCGATTTCAGTGTCTGCGTGCACGATAGTTTGGCTGGCTCGACCGAACCTAACAAAGGCAGCACGCGCCTGAGCGGGCGCGCCGTTGGGTTTAACGGTTGTGATTCTGACTGTCGCCAGATTGCCTTCAACCAAAACAGCAAGTTCAGCCACTGGTCGGATCGGCTCTTGTACGACAAAGTCTCCCAGATTGCTGAGCTTATCGAGATCGAACTGCGTTTTTGAAACTCGCCTGACGCCTTCACTTCGCGCCGAGTGATCGGCTTTGACAATTACGTGGTCATGCTTCTGGAATATCAATGACAATGCGGAGTCATTTGAAAGCGGTTCACCATCAGGATCAATCCAGCAACCACGGACAAACGATGCGATATCTGGGACCAAGTCGGTCCCAAGATTTCTACGCATAAGTGTTTTTGATCCAGTTAAGCGGCGGTTCCGGGGGTTTTGGAGTTTTTCAAGGACCACGCGACCGAAGAAGTTGTCAGGTATCCAGCCCTCCAGGAATTTTCCCTGAACGGCCGCGTAGAAACGTAGCCACGGTGCAAACCGAGGCGAGCCAAGTATTGCGCGACTATATTCTCGGATCTCTCGTTCGGTGGACTCATCCAAAGATCGGTCTGGTTCAGCTTCTGTCAGAGCTTGGTATGCGCGGTTCGCGGTCGTTTTTTGCCGCCCGTCGTAGTCGACGGCTTGTATGACCCGCGCAACTTTCTGTCCTATCGAAAGGAGTCGCATAGGTTGTTGCGCCATCATAAAATATCCAGCAATGCCATGTTTCCAGTTAGGGATAGCGTTATAGCATTAGCAAGGCTCACGAATGCAGGAAGATCGAGTTTCAAACCGGTAACGCCGCTGCAAAGACGAATGCTAACTGACTTTGCAAGGGGTTCCTAGCAATGAGAAAGCTCATATCCGGACAGGACATTCGCCTGGCCATCTATCTGCCTCTGTTTTTTCTTCTTGCATGGCTACTACCGCACTCGCGATGGAATGGCGTGGCCAAATGGTTGGCAGAGTTGCCGCAGCCTTTCGCGCCCTTCAGAGTACGACGCGATGCATCTACGAGGACTCGGCGGTTGCGTCCCATCGATCGAGCAACTCAAAAAGTTCTGAGGCAGTTTCAGTATCTGCGAGAACTAAGGCCCGGTGGTTGGCACCCGGAAATCATTATTGAAAACAAAGAGATTGCACTTGAAGTCGTTGCCGAAGGCAATGGCGCGGTTTTCTGGATTGTGAACACCCGGTGCGCCGATCTGATCGCCAAAAAGGCGTTGCATCGCATTGGATTGGAACTCCACCACCTAAGCCGCCCGGAACACGGCGGTTCGCAAAGCGCTTTTGGAAAAAGATACTTAAACGCTTTGCCAAGGTTGGCGGAAAACCAATACTTAAAAGAGCGAGTTCTGATAACGACAGGCAAGGAACTCAGCGCGACCAGACGATTGAAAGAAATCCTCTCTACGGGAAGGGCCGTTTCCATCACGGCGAGCTCAGAGGGGCGGCAAACTCGTTTGGTTCGCATTTTTGATGGCGTCCTTCCTCTGGCCACAGGTGCCCCTGCACTTGCGACTGCAACCGATGCTGCACTGATACCCATTGTTTGTATTCAGCTTCCAAACTCGGCTCCCACTTTTCGTGTCACAGTTGTTCCGAGAATCTCAATCGACGTGGCAGAGACGCGTCAGTTGGCGAATGAACATGCGTTCGGGCACTTTGCGGCAATACACCAAAGTTTGCTGAGCCAGCACGCTTCGCAATGGCGAGGTTTCGGTTACATGCTTCCGCCGGGGCAAGTCGATGAATCGACTGCTGTTATTGAGCCCATCGTTCCGCCTTAGATCGGGCGAATACACCGGCTCGGGCACTCAAGAGTAAGTTAAACGGGAGATGCGGGCGAAGAACACATCGCCGGAAAGGTCGACGTCATTGAGTATCTTAGTGCGGATACATTTGTTGTAATGGGGTGCGGAGATGCAGGTCAGGCAAAATTGTTCGGTTTTTGCGTCAATCTTGCTAACTCGGTTGAGCTTTCTCCCCGAAGCCTTTGACTTCAAGCCAAAGATTCTCTGAATGATTATTCCAGCGCCTCAATAAGCAGCTGTTTGTATCCAAATTCAGGGTCGAATGCGCCGTTTTCAAGAAACAAAAGTGTCTGCCGGATTACCAGTGGATCGTTCATCATGAATGTGTGGGTGACATGAAGGACGATGTGGTCGGTTAGGCCAGGAAGCCGGGTAGAATCCACAGAGACTTTACCGTCGTCGGGTCCATCGATCAAAAACGAATAAACCGGATTGAGAGATTGGCTGCCTGCAATCACACCAACTTCAAATAACGGCAGGCCGAGCCTGTTCGGTGCGCTGTTTTCGCCGGTTCCAAGTGCCAGTCCGGCGGGTCCGTTCAGCCACCGGAATGGGCCCAGATCCCCGAATACATCCACCAACTCGGAGCCTTGGTTTGGAGGGCCCAGCATTACTGCGCGCCCCATTACCTTTGGCCGGTTTTCTTCGAGCCAAGCGCGCAGAAGAATTCCACCCATCGAGTGCGTCACGAAATGCGTCCGCTGATCACCACATCCATGTGCCGCCTCGTCCAAAGCCACGCTCACCAAATCGCTAAAGGCGAGGGACCTTGATGGATAACCATGATTGACGGTTTCAAATCCCGCTGCGGCAAGCGCGGTTTCCATTATTTTCATGGAAGTCTTGCCGCGCGCGAGACCATGGAGCAAAACCACACAATCTGCCTGCGCTGCGCCCACGGATCCAAAAATCGTGATGACAAACCCTAATGCCAGATGCCGGAACGCGATTTTCAGCGCGGTCAGTCGAATTCCTTGATGCCACCAACACCTGACGGGCGTTGTTAAAATAACACCAGAATGGCCGGCCTGACGTAAGTTGACGTGCGAAAGTCTCAATTTGGATCAATATTATAGCAGCTCACATGACTGGTATTACGTCAGGTGACATTCCGGTCAAGCCCGCAAAGATTGCCGCTTCCATCGGTTGCCAGGGCGCGAATGTTGTGCGGTCCTTTTCAGAGTGATCCTGAGCGACTAAGCAAAGGCGTATGACCTACGAAGCAATTTCGCTGGAAGGATTAGCAACCCACAACTTCGATACGATTATTGATGTTCGCACTCCGGCGGAATTCGCCGAAGATTGTATTCCCGGTGCGATTAACTTGCCGGTCCTGTCAAACGAAGAACGTGCACGAGTAGGAACAATCTATACCCAGGAAAGCCCATTTTTGGCGCGAAAAATTGGCGCCGCACTTGTCGCGCGAAACGCAGCCGCGCATATCGAAGGACCGCTATCGGGCATGGACGGAAGTTGGCAGCCATTGATCTACTGTTGGAGAGGCGGGCAACGTTCCGGTTCGTTTGCCTCGATCCTGTCGCAAATTGGCTGGCGGGCTGAAACATTGGTCGGAGGATATCAAAGTTATCGCCGCCTGATTGTCGCCGCGCTTTATGATTCCGAGTTTCCGGCTCCGATCATCCTGCTTGATGGAAACACCGGAACAGGGAAAACGGATGTAATTCAGCGTCTTCCGGCGTTCGGTGTTCAGATTATCGACTTGGAGAGTTTGGCCAACCACCGCGGATCAGCATTGGGAGCAACGGGTCAACAGCCTTCGCAGAAAGCTTTTGAATCGGACCTGGCCAAACTGGTCCGTGAATTAGATTCAACACGACCGGTCGTAATCGAAGCGGAATCAAGTCGGATCGGTCAGGTTTTTCTACCGCCGCAACTGTTTGCGGCGATGAAGGCCGCGTGGCGGGTCGAGATCAAGGCACCATTGGCATCACGCGCAGATTTTCTTGTCCGCACCTATTCGGAAGAAATTTCCGAATACGAAAACTTTGCCGCTAGGCTTAACGGGTTAATTCGATTGCAAGGCAGGGCGCAAGTAGAAGCATGGCAAACAGCACTGTGCCATGGGCACTTCAATCAGGTCGCGTCCGAGTTGATCGAAAAGCATTACGACCCGAGTTACGCAAAATCCCGGACACGCAATGGCGGAAGAATCCTTGCGACATGCAACGCGGATGAACTCGACGCGTCAGGGCTTGACCAGCTGGCAAAAGAAATCGCCGATATTGTCAGCGCACAGCAATAGAACTTTTGCTCTTCGCAACAATCTTGCCAATTATCCTGCTGCCTTTAGGAAGATCATCGAGAATCTTCTCAGCATCATCTTTCGGAATCGCCGCCAATAGACCGCCGGCCGTCTGCGGGTCAAATAGCAAAGCGGTCGAAGGATCATCGGGCAATTCGATAGTGTGCGCAGCCAAGTTTGCGGAGAACAGACTGGACTCGACGCCTTGGCCGGAAAGCCGCACGGCGCCAGGATAGAATGGCACTCGTTCAAGTTGAATTTCCGCAGTCAGCCCCGCACTCATTGCTAGTCGCGCGGCGTGGCCAGCAAGCCCAAATCCCGTAACGTCGGTTAGTGCATTTGCGCATGCAGCTAGAACAGCCGCAGCTTCGGCTTGCGACCTGGACATCTGGTCGAGTAGCACAGAAATTTCGCGTCCATCAGCGTCACCTGACATTTCGGCCGCCATCAAGACGCCCGATCCGATGGGACGCGTGAGAACCAGCGCGTCGCCAATCTGCGCGCGACCGGACAGTGAATTGTCGTTGCCTAGAAGGCCTGTCACCGTAAATCCGATGGTGAATTCCGAACCGAGCGCGGTGTGCCCGCCAACGAGTGCGGCACCAGTGTCTTGTGCCACGGAATCCGCGGCGGCCAGACATTCATCCAGCCAGGCATTCTGAAGTGGCTCGGACATACGAGGTAACGTGATTTGAGTCAGCAGTGCCTGAGGCGACGCACCCATCGCCCAGATGTCGCCCATCGCATGAAGCGCGGCAATTCGCGTCATCAGATACGGGTCGGGCCAAAATGCACGGAGATGATCCGTGGTTATGACCTGACGGCAGTCCCCGACCTTCAGAACCGCACCATCTTCCCCGATCGGTGTGATCACATCTTTTCGTTCTGCGGTGCTGACTCCTTCAAGCGCGTTTACAAGGATTTGCTCGCCGACTTTGGCGCCGCAACCGCCGCACAGCGGTTTTGCAGACAACAGCTCAGAGACGCCCATTGCGGCATTCTGTGGCGGGTGTTTGGTTGCCATTTTGGGCAGAGAGCCGAGACGATGCATAAACCGCCGGTCGACACGATCTTTCCAGTGCCAGATCCAGCCGCCAGACAAAGACAGCCCGAATTTCTCGGAAACGGCACGTCGCCGACCGAGCGAGATGAGTTTCAGGTAGTGTTTTTGCGGTCGGAATTCCCGCCGGGTGCCGCCGGTCAGATCAGCACGGATATTTGCGGTCAGAACGGGCGCGGCACGCACTGCAAAAACGCCAGCTTTGGGTCGCGGTGCATGTTCAAAAAACGCGCAGTCACCGACTGCATAGATTGACGGGTCGGTAATTGAGCGGAGTTGTGCGTCTACGGATATATAACCGTTAGTCAGGTGAAGGCCAGTTTCCGAAAGCCAGTCATAAGGTCGGGCGCCGGCCGCGCTGACCGTGAAGTTTGAGGCAAGTTCGGTGCCGTCGTTAAGCCTGACCGAAGACGGCGAAATATCGACCAGGGACTTACATTCGAAGACAGTAATCCCTGCAACTGACAACTCGTTCATCAATCCAGAACGGGCTCGCGGCGCTAACCCGTTTAGCAATCGCTCCGATTCTATGATAGTCACGTCAATTGGCTGCGTGGTCTGTGCGTAACGTATTGCGAGCGCGAGTTCGACACCGCCAACACCCCCGCCAACAACTGCGACCGGGCCGGGGGCAGGTTTTGCTAGGAATTCGGACCAGCGATCTGCGAAAGTTTCTAGCGGTTTCGCGGCGATGCCGTGGTCGGAAAAACCTCTAATTTCTGACAGATTAGATGTGATTCCAACGTCAATTGACGCAATATCATAGGCAATGTCGGGCCGTCCTGCTATCCTGACGCGCTTCAACACTCGATCAAGGCCTGTCGCGCGCCCAAGGATAAGTCTGGCACCTGCAAAACGCGCAAGTTTAACCAGATCGATGTCCAGCTCGCTTCGCTCATAGTGACCCGCAACGTATCCCGGCAGCATTCCGGTGTACGGCGCAACGGGGCCCGGATTGATCAATGTCAGCCGCGCGCCCGGCACTGGTGACATTCCCCATCGGCGCAACAAAAGCGCATGTGTATGCCCACCGCCGATCAGCACGACTTCGCGCGTGTATGGGATCGCCTCGATCATCTCAGGTGCCCTATCGCGATCACTTGAAATATGCCAGCTGTGGCGGCCGCTATTCGTAGCCAGTCATCTCAAGATAGCCTCGTCCGGTGTGGCTGCCGGATATACTCACTGGACCTTCCCAATATGGCACGAAGGTTGGCATCCAGCTGTCCGGATAAAGCGCGGTGACTTCGATTTCCAGCGATTCCACGGGAAATGAAATTTGCCAGTTCGTCGGTATGTTCCGACCGTCAACAGCAGTTGTTGATATAGGCGACATAGTAAGGTCGCCAGGTCGGAGTTGGGTCGATCGACCCTTAGCCGGGATCCATGTGCCGACGGTGTGGTTTCCTTCGTTTTCATCACGCAGCCGGTATCCCATCAACTTGTCGCCGCTGTCGAAATGTAGCGCAACCCAGTCCCAGCCGGATTGCGTCGACGTCAGAGGTTGACTTGACCATTCGCGGTCAAGCCAGCCCTGACCCGTCACTTCAACGGTGCCCTCGGGCAAAACCAACGCACCTTTGACCTGATAGTGCGGCTGGGAATAGTAATGACTGGCAAGTCCCGCGTCGGACTTGACCGAATAACCATTAGCGCCTTGCGCGATAGATTCCGCATCTGCAGCCAGCACAAGATCATAGGCAAAATCAGCCCCTTGCGCGAATAAACTGAGGTTATTCAAATTTGGTCCGCGCATATACCATTCATCCAAAAAGGCTTCGAAATGCGCGTCAGTTACGCCAGCAGTGCCAAGCCCACCCCGCGCAAGTCGTTGTGCATAATAGTGCCCTGCCGGAGTTGCGATCGCTGCGTGTGCCATCCAAACCTGATCGTCTGGCAAACCGCTTGGAGTAAGAGCATTTCGAAACAGCGTCCATTGCACGCCATAGTCTTTGCCATCTGTGCCCAAAAGATTGGCGGTCAGATACCACCACTCGATACGAAAATCCGTGTGGGGCCCGTGATCTTCGGGAAATGAAAGTCGGGCATTGGGGTCCGGGACAGCGTATCCGTTAGCGGATTCACCCAATCCTGCGAATCCCTGCGGTGAGGCGCTAGCAGCCGACAGCAATAGTAGGAATGCAAGGGTGATCGCATTAACGTTCATGGGCAAAGACCCGGATCAAATCTGATGGCGGTCGGTTTGACAGGCGGTGTGCAGGCCAAATTGCGGCCAGCCCGGCCGCGAGAAGCGACAACAGAAACAAACGCGCCAGTTCGAGTGGAAATATGTGCAATGGCAAACGCCAACCAAAGGCCTCGACGTTTATCACCGAAAGCAGAACCCACGCGAGCGCAAGTCCGACGGGCAGCGCCAAAACAAATGTCAGTGTTGCCAATATCATTGCCCGCGCAAGCTCGATGCGTGAAAGTGTTCGGCGGGTCACCCCAATTGCCCACACTGGCGCAACTTGCGGAAGACGCATAGCAGCGAGGGTGAGGAGACTTGTCAGTATCGCAATGCCTGCAATGCCCAGAGTCAAAACATTCAGAGCGCCAGTCACGGAAAACGTGCGTTCGAAAACAGAAAGCGAAAAATCTTTCAGCGATGCCTGATCGACCATATTATTTGGCGGCAGCCCAAAATCGTCGATAAGCGCCATACGCAAAGTGCCGACCTCGGACTTGGCGAGCCGAAGCCCGAAATCCTTGCGATCGACGTTCGAATATTGCTCGGTCAGAACACTGATCGGAAGAATAACCTGTCCGATCGGGTTGCCGTAATCGCTATAGATACCGCCGACTTGGGTCGTCCAGCCGCCTGGCATTGGTAAATCGTCACCAACTGACATGCTTTCGCGCCGGGCCAGTTGCTCGTTAATCAGTGCGCCAACGCCGTTGGCAAGGTTTTCCCAAACGTCCGGCGACGCGTCGAGGATTGGCCAGTTTTCGCGGTAGGAGCTGTGATCCACAACGCCATAGATTTCTGCCGGGGCCCCCAACACGTCACTCTCAGTTTTCCAGATGGGTAGAACGGCGTCGACGCGAGGCTCGACAAAGCTGAGAAACGCTGGAATGTCGGTTTCGTCCTCAACAGATACATAGAGTTCGCTGACCAACCTTTGATCCAGATAGGCGGTAAACGTATGTCGAAAGCTGCCAACCATTGTGCTGACGCCAATATTTGCGGAAAGCGCAAGGAGCAGTGCCATCATTGCCAGTGAAAGGCTTGGAAGCTGATGCTGAGTATCGGCCCAGAACCATTGAGCTATCGGACCGACTGCTCGTTCACGAGCCAGATTGAGAAAAACTGTTAGAACAGCAGGAAGCAGAAGTGCCGCACCAAGAAGCAGCCCGCCAAGCAGGACAAAGCCGGCGACCAAACCTTGACCGAATCCCCAGACCCCGGTTGCGATGGCCAGACAAATCAAGGCAATCAGCGATTGTCTGCGCATGGTGGTAGCTGAAGCTCTCTCCCAGGCCCGAGGATGCGCTGTCGCAAGGGGAGACAGACGGGCGACTTTGAACAGACTGGTTGCCGAAGCAAGTCCGGTTCCTAATACGGCAATCGCAAAACCGCTTAACCACCAGATCGGAGATAGGGTCAGGGTGCCCTCAACGCTTGCCCCATAAAGCCCGCGCAATGTTGCCGCGACGTCTGGCAGTAACGCGGCTGCAATTCCATAACCAAGTGCGATCCCCAGAGCGCCAGCGATTAGTGCAAAAGCAAGCAGTTCAACGATCAGCACTAGAATTAGTTGTCGCGAACTGACGCCGATAGTTCGAAGCGTCCGAAACGTGTATCGCCGTTGTTCGAAGGCGAGACCGACCGCGCCGTTCACGATAAAAAGCCCGACCACAAAACTAAGAAGCCCGAAGGCAGTCAGGTTCAAATGAAAACTGTCGGTTAGGCGGGAAAGATCGGCCGCGGTTTCTGGCGATTGAATCTCAAGCTCCGGCGAGATTTCCGCGAGTTTTGGCTGCTGAAGAGGCTGGATTTTTGACAGTAACAACCGCGTATAACCAGATGAATTCAAAAGCAGTTTTGCCGCTGCTAAATCTGCCAAGACGGTGCCCGGGACCATGCCATCAACGATCCGTATTCGGTTTGCGTAAGCTGAAAGACGGGAGGCTGTATTAGGCGCAGCAAGGAGTATTCCATCGGCCCCCAGAAAATCGGTGATCTCGATGTTTTTCATCGTGTCGCCTGCAAAACTGTTTGGCGGCATTGTCAGTGGATCGATCCCCAGGACCCGAACTCGGCCCCGATCACTCAATATTCTGCCTTCAATTATCGGGCTGACCAGCCACCCGGAGCGGCGAAGCTTTGAATAAATAGCCTCAGATATTGGTGCATTGCCCTTTAGAACTATTGCGCTGTTGCCACCCAATATACCGGCGGCCTGCGAATAACTTTGCCGAGCCTCCGCGTTGATCGCCTGTACGCCTGACCAAAGAGCGGTCGCAAGAGCCAAGCCGACGATAAGCGTAAAGAGCTGGATTGGCCTTCGCTTCCAATGTGAGATGAGCGTTCCGAGTACTACTCGATTCATTCGCTTATCCGACCGTGAGAAAGCTGAATTCGGCGATCGGCCCGGCTGGCAAGTCGTTCCGAGTGCGTGACAACCAATAGGCCGGCGCCGCTTTCACGGGCCATCGACAGCAATAGATCAAAAACCATATCACTCGTGTCTTCATCAAGATTGCCAGTTGGTTCGTCGGCAAGAACAAGCTTTGGGCCATTTGCGACCGCCCGACCGATGGCGACACGTTGCTGTTGGCCGCCCGAAAGCTGTTCGGGATACTTGGCAAGCTGTTCAGAAATGCCAAGCGTTTTTGCAAGGTGATCAGTCTCAAGGACAGAGCGTCCTGATAGGCGCGCCTGAAAGGAAAGATTCTGCGCGACCGTTAGCGACGGTATCAAATTAAATTGCTGAAAGACGATGCCGATGCTTTCACGCCGAAGCTGCGCGCGACCGCGATCGTCCAAATCCGTGATACTAAGACTGTCGATGACCACATCTCCGGCATCAGCCGGTTCAAGGCCGGCAATTGTGTGCAGCAATGTAGATTTGCCGGAACCGGATTCGCCTGACAGCGCCACAGATTCTCGAGCATCAAGCGACAAGGATATATCCGCGAATACCGTCAAGTCGTCGAAGCGTTTAGTCAGGTTTTTGACGGACAAAAGCATCAAACGTCCCCAGTGTACGCCCGATGTATAGTCTTGCTATCCAATTGTGGAAACGCCGCCGTAAGATCCATTTGCGAAAACCAGTGGGCTTCCGGCTCTGGCCGTTACGGACTTAACTTTTCCAACGATGATCGCATGATCGCCGCCTTCGTGGACTGCGTGTCTAGTACAGTCAAATCGGGCCAAACAACTATCGACAATCGGAACCTGGTTGTCACCAGAACGCCACTCGATACCATCGAATTGGGTGCCGTTTCGCGCAAATGCCTGACACAACGAATGTTGGTCTTCCGCCAGAATGTGTACCGCAAATTCCTGAGCGGTTTCAAATGCCGCAAACCGCTTTGAAGCGCGCGCCGGTGCCCAGAGAATTAACGGAGGATCGAGAGACAGCGATGAAAAACTATTGGCAGTAATGCCCAACGGTCCCACTTCGGATTGACAGGTGACGACAGTGACACCGGTGGCATATCGACTAAGGGCTTCGCGAAACTGAATCTCGGTCGCTGTATTGGTAGCGAATTGCGTCATGTGTTCGAAGCCTCCGTCCGGCGCGCGCGTTCACCGTCGTTTGCGATCGCGACAGTGTAAAGCGAGAACATTGATGTGCGGCCATTCCCGGCATTGGTGGCGTCTCGCAATGCGCCTGTACGCTCGATAAGATCACGAATGCATACCGGCAAGACATTCCCGCATAAAACTAAGAAACTCGATGTTCCGTGCAAGGAATTTTTGATTACGAGGAACAGTGTCTGCGAGCGACATGGGGTGTCGCAGGAAGGCGCGCTGGGAAATTGAGTTA
Source organism: Boseongicola sp. (assembly GCA_051009475.1). Lineage (GTDB taxonomy): Bacteria > Pseudomonadota > Alphaproteobacteria > Rhodobacterales > Rhodobacteraceae > CAXMNX01. The sequence goes on along the minus strand of JBPCWO010000402.1, from coordinate 6,846 downwards.
ACAACAAACTCACTACGGATTGTGACAGGATGCGGTAATGGCAGATTGTGATTTAAGCTCTGTTTTGCAGCCAATTGAAGCCGCGAACGGGCTGCCGAACGAGCACTATACTTCGCCCGATATTTTCGCTGAAGAACGTGAGGCGCTTTGGTTCACCACCTGGGCGGCAATTGGCGTCGGCGCCGATGTTCCCGATCCCGGTGACGCGCGTCCAATCGACTTTCTTGGTGTGCCGCTTTTCGTCATGCGTGGTCGTGATGACGTAGTGCGTGTCTTTCAGAATGTTTGTCGGCATCGTGGGATGATGCTGGTGTCCGAACCGCGTAAGATCGAAGGCGCGATCCGCTGCCCGTACCATTCCTGGTGCTACAGCCACGAAGGTCGTCTGCTTGCAACGCCGCATGTCGGAGGCCCCGGCATCAACACGCACCCTGAAATCAGGCCAGACGAATTAAGTCTTATCGAGGTTCGATCCCACGTCTGGATGGATGTCGTCTATGTGAACCTTTCCGGTGACGCGCCGGAGTTTGCCGATGTTCACGCCGACCTGATGGACCGCTGGGCTGAGTTTGACGTACCACTCTTTCACGGTGGCGAAGACAGCAAATTTCAGCTCGACTGTCGCACAAACTGGAAGCTCGCAGTCGAAAACTTCTGCGAAAGCTATCATCTACCGTGGGTGCATCCGGGCCTGAACAGCTACTCTCGGCTTGAAGACCACTATCACATTGAAAATCTTGGTAAGTTCTCGGGTCAGGGAACGCTTGTTTACCGCCAGATCGAGGACGATGACGGGGTCAAGTTTCCAGATTTCGCTGGATTGTCCGAGAAATGGGATACGGGTGGGGAATACATCACTGTAACGCCGAACGTCATGCTTGGTGTCCAGCGTGATCATTTCTTTGTCATCATCCTTGAGTCTAAAGGTCCGACGCGCACGCTTGAGCATATCCATCTATACTATTCGGCCGCGGATACCCCAGGCACATTGCGGGCTAAGAATGCAGCCCAGTGGAAAGAAGTGTTTATCGAGGACATTGGCGTGATCGAAGGAATGCAGGCGGCGCGCGGTGCGCCTGGATTTGATGGCGGCCGGTCTTCTCCTGCGATGGACGGGCCGACCCATTTGTTCCATCAGTGGGTGGCCAGTCGAATGACCAAAACCAAACTAGCGGCAGAGTGAACTGACTGAAGCATCCACGTCGGGAGATCATCTACATTTGAATTCAGAGCTTGATGCACGATTGTTGGATGCACACGCAGGGACAAACCTTGCGAAGATTGCCTATCACTATGGGCTTGCCGCAGATCAAGCTGAAGTGGAAGACGATGTTGACCGCGCATGTTTCTTTCTCACGCACGCTTGGGTATTTGCCTTGGAAGCTGGCGACCCGACTGCGGACGAATACCGGTCACGTCTCGCTGCATATGGGCGCGTATGATAAATTTCGAATTTGAATGGGAACACAGAAAATGAAGTCAAATGTCCGTGTAGCGGTGATCGGCGGCGGCGTTGTTGGATGTTCGGTGCTGTACCATCTGACAAAGCTTGGCTGGTCGGATGTGACGCTGATCGAGCGTTCGGAATTGACCTCGGGCTCGACCTGGCACGCGGCTGGGGGTTTTCACACACTGAATGGCGACACCAATATGGCGGCTCTTCAGGGATATACCATCGGACTTTATGACGAACTCGAGAAGATAACCGGAATGTCCTGCGGTCTGCACCACGTTGGCGGTCTGACGCTCGCCGACACGCCTGAAAGGCTGGACATGCTTACTGCCGAACGTGCCAAGCATCGGTACATGGGTCTCGAAACCACCATCCTGTCGCCTGATGAAATCTCTGGTTACGCGGATTTTGTAAACACCGATGGCGTGCTCGGCGCGCTTTATGACCCTCTTGATGGGCATCTTGATCCGTCCGGCACCACCCACGCTTATGCCAAGGCAGCGCGGATCGGCGGAGCGGAAATTGAAACGCACAATCGGGTGCTGGAAACCAATCCAAGACCGGACGGCGGTTGGGATGTCGTTACCGAGAAAGGCACGATAGTTGCCGAACACGTCGTAAATGCCGGCGGCCTTTGGGCTCGGGAAGTGGCGGCTATGGCGGGCGTTTATCTGCCGCTTTTGCCCATGGCGCACCAATATCTGGTCACCGAAGACATTCCCGAGATCTACAACCGCGAAACCGAAGTTCCCCATGTTATCGACCCCGGCGGCGAAAGCTATTTGCGACAAGAAGGCAAAGGGTTGGTCATCGGGTTTTACGAACAGCCCTGTGAACCCTGGGCAGTCGACGGCACACCCTGGGACTTTGGTCACGAACTTCTGAACGACCAGTTCGAGAAAATCGAAGAAAGCGTCGACTTCGCCTATAAACGCTTTCCGCTTCTGGAAAAGGCCGGCGTAAAAAGCGTGATCCACGGCCCGTTCACGTTTGCACCCGACGGCAATCCGCTGGTTGGCCCGGTGCCGGGGCTCAAAAATTACTGGTCCGCATGTGCCGTCATGGCAGGCTTTAGTCAGGGAGGCGGCGTGGGCCTTAGCCTTGCTGAGTGGATGATTGAGGGCGAAACGTCACGCGATCCGCGCGCCATGGATGTTGCGCGCTATGGCCGCTGGACGACGCCGGGTTACACTGTTCCGAAGGTTATCGAGAATTATCAACGCCGGTTTTCGGTGTCTTATCCAAACGAAGAACTTCCAGCCGCCCGTCCGTTTCGCCGCACGGCGATGTATGACGTGTGGGATAGTATGAACGCCGTGTTTGGTGAACAATTCGGGCTAGAGGTCGTCAATTACTTCGCACTTCCCGGCGAGCCGCGCTTTGAAACACCGAGTTTCCGCCGTTCGAACGCCTGGAATGCCACCCAAGCAGAAGTGCGCGCGGTCCGCGAAAGCGTGGGCATCAATGAGGTGCACAACTTTGGGAAATTTAGAATTACTGGGACCGGTGCAAGGTCCTGGCTTAACACGATCATGGCCGGCAGGATCCCGAAGCAGGGAAGGATCGCGTTGACGCCGATGTTGTCACCAAAGGGCAGGGTGATCGGCGATTTTACTGTGTCCTGCCACAGCGAGACTGAATTCCAGCTAACGGCAAGTTACGGCAGTCAGGATTACCATCTCAGATGGTTTGAATCCCATCTGCAACCCGACGTGTGCGTCGAAAACATATCGGACAGGCGAACCGGATTTCAGATTGCAGGCCCCCGGTCTCGTGACCTTTTGGAACTCGTGACAGCAAGTGACGTTTCTGCAGAGGCATTTCGGTTTCTCGATGTGCGCCAGATGACTGTCGGAATGGCCAAGTGCTTTGTTCAAAGAGTCAGCTTTACCGGCGATTTGGGTTTTGAGATATTCTGCGACACGCAAAGTCAGCGCCACCTTTGGGACGTGCTTTGGGCCGCTGGCGCCGAATTCGGGATTCGACCCTTTGGAATGCGGGCAATGATGTCATTGCGGCTGGATCGGTTCTTTGGCTCGTGGCAGCGGGAATTTTCGCCCGATTACACTGCCGCCGAGACCGGGCTTGATCGGTTTATTTCGTTTGACAAAAACGATGCATTTATTGGACGTGATGTGGCCGAGGCTGAACGCGCAACACCGCCGGATCGAACCTTGGTCGCATTCGAAGTCGCGACCGAAGATTGTGACGTTGTTGCCTATGAACCGGTCTGGGTTGGCGATGACGTGGTAGGTTTTTGCACGTCAGGCGGTTTTTCGCACTGGTTAGGGAAGTCGCTGGCGTTCGCGTTGGTTCCCCGCAACCTGGCGCTTGCCGACACGAATTTCGAGATTGAGGTTCTCGGCAATCGATATAGAGCAACCTATTTGCCAAAGCCGCTATTCGATCCCGATGCCGCACGGCTGAGGGGGTAATCTCGTCGTCACTCGAAGAGGTCGGTTCGGTACCGCGCCAACCGATCCGGATCTGGAGCAATTCCAAGCCCCGGTTTATTCGGAACTTGCACCATACCGTTGCTAACTGGAAATGGCTCGGTGGCGATGTCGGCCTCGGCGTAATATGTGGACATGTAAAACTCGCACCCCAAGCGTAGCTCGGGCAAGGCGGCCATGAGTTGTGCGCCCGCCGCATGTGCGATCGAGGTTTCGAACATGCAGCCTCCATAGACGTCGATGCCCGCAGTGCGCGCCACGGCCGCGATTTCAAGACAACGCCGGATACCACCCGATTTCATGACTTTTAACGAGTATATGTCAGCAATTCCGTCCGCCACGCCTTGGACGGCCTCGCGCAGATTAAAAACGCTCTCGTCAGCCATTATCGGTACATCAACTGCGCTTGTGATCGCGGCCATCGCGGTGCGGTGATGCATGTTCACCGGTTGCTCGACGAAATCCGGACGAAAAACCTCCAGATCACGAACACGACGGATTGCATCTGCTGTTGGTAAGCCCTGATTGTAATCGATCCTCAGCGACAAAGCGTCACCGTAAAGCGCCCTCAGTTTTTCTAGCCGCATCAAATCGAATGCGTGATCGGCAAAGCCGGTCTTGAGCTTGAGCAAGCGCACACCACTTTCCCAAATTCCTGCGATGTCGGCGAGATCGGTATCGAAATCGGGGTTGGCGACTGAGAAACTCAATGGAACGCTGTCCCGGCATCTGCCACCGACCATTTCAGCAATCGACAGATTTGAAATTTGGCCGGCGAGATCCAGAAGTGCGCATTCGAGCGCGGCCTTTGCTTCGGGATGTCCCACCAGAACCTGTTCAGCTTGCGCCATAATCGCCTCGACCTGAACCGGATCCGCTCCGTCCATATGTGGGCGAAGATGGACATGCAATGCCCCCACACTCGCTTCGACGGTGCCAGTAAATACTGGCCAGGGTGACGCCTCGCCCCAGCCTGTGAGACCCGTGTCAGTGATGAGTTCAAGGAGGGCGGCACTAATTCCGCTAACGTCGCCGGACCCGTGGGAGTGAACGGCGCGGGCCGGGATTTTCACGACATGAATTCGGATCGAACGAATGCGATGATCAGACATTCACGCGATCCACTCGCTGACCGGCGCGGCCGCTTCTTGCAACGGTTGGCTTATGACATCGACCAGCGTTGGCCCAGGATGCTCAACGGCAGATCTAAGAACACTTTCCAAATCTTCCGGATTTTCGACGCGCCAGGCTTTCACACCAAATGCTTCTGCAACGGCGGCGTGATCGGTTCGATTGAAATCGACGGAATAATAACGTTCGTCAAAGGCCGAACGCTGTCCGGCCTTTATCCACCCGTAGACGGCATTGGAAAAGACGATGAAAGTAACTGGCAGGTTCTTTCGAACAACGGTTTCCAACTCGCCGCAGGTAAACCCGAAGCTGCCATCGCCCATGAGCGCGACAACTTTCTTATCCGGTGCACCGACGGCGGCGCCCATTGCAGCGGACATTGAATAGCCCAGGGCACCGTGCGCTCGGTTTGAAAACAACCGCCGCCCGGTCGTGCGAAGCTCGTAGAAAGCGGAAATATAGGGGCAAGGCGTGCCGGGGTCGCCAACGACAATAGCGTCGTCGTCAAGCACTTTGCGCAGCGCGGCAACCGTGCGTTCGGGTTTTATCGGGCTGTCGGCACTGCCAGACAGTTTGTGGAACGCCTCCCATTTTTTTGATTTCAATGGTGCAACGGATTTTGCTCCTCCACAGCCTTTCTGCGGTCCGAGCTCGGCGAGGGTCTTGTTCAATGCGGCTAGCGCGAGCCTCGCATCAGACACCACGGCCACTTCGGTCGGGTACGATGCGCCGATCACCTCGGCATCACTGTCGATGTGAACGATCCTTGTTCCCTTAGCCGGATAACGCCAGAGTTCGGTCGTCACCGACCCGGCACGGCATCCGATGAAAACGACCAAATCTGCAGCCTGAACGAGTTCGCGGGTTGCAGGGACGCCGCCGTTGGAACCGACGACACCGATGCAATTTGGATGGGTTTCTGGGATCGAACCTTGGCCGCTGATCGTCGTCGCCGCGGCGATATCGAGCGTCTCGACAAAGCTGGTGAACTCGGGCTCTCCGCCAGCGAGCACAATGCCGCCGCCGCAAATCACAACTGGGTTTGACGCCGACAGGATCGCGTCCAGTGCCGCCTCGATAGCGGCGGGGTCGGGACCGAACGGATGCGCTGGAAAGGTTGCATGTGCGGGATCGGCCCAGATGTCGTCAGGATTAGCTTCGCCGCGCTGGACATCGATGGGCAATCCAAGATGGGCAGACCCTGGGCGTCCCGTTGTCATTTTCCGAAATGCGGTTCGCACCATATCGGGCAGGGCATCGGCATGTTGAATAACCGCGTTGAATTTGGTTAGCGGGCGCATCAGCCCTTCCTGATCAAGCTCGGTCAGCGGATAGTGCCCCTTGGACCGTGTGCCGACATCAGAAGTGATTGCCAGGATCGGGATCGAACTTTCGTTGGCCTCGACCAAGCCGGGCAAAATATATGTTGCACCGCCGCCCGATGGCCCCTCGCAAACACCGACTTTGCCGGTCACACGTGCATACCCGTCTGCCATATAGCCCGCCGACCGTTCGTCGCGCGTGAGGATGTGCTCGATCTTGTGATCTAAGCGATAGAGAGCATCATAAAAGGGCAGTGTGGTGTCACCGCACAATCCAAAAATGTGCCGCACACCATGTGCTTCTAGCATTCGAACGAGCGCCTCGGCTCCTGACATTGTGTTGGGTTTTGCGGTGTCGTGCATATTGCCACCCGAATGCTGACTGGGATTCATTTGCCTTGTCTATGCTCAGCCGCTTCGGATGCCAACGGTTGTCGGCAATCTCAAAAAGCCACGCAAATACACGAGGCGCAAGGTGGCATCCTTG
>JBPCWO010000401.1:0-9777 GCA_051009475.1 Boseongicola sp. | reverse complement strand
GGGACTCCCCGCACTATTGCGGGCCGTAAAGCTCCAGAAGCGTGCGGCCCGTGTTGGCTTTGACTGGCCCAGTGCCGAAAATGTTCTGGAGAAAATCGCCGAAGAATCGCGAGAGCTTGTTGAAGCGCGAGACGCCGGAACACCCGACGAACAAATGGAAGAGTTCGGAGACCTGCTGTTCGCAATGGCGAACCTTGCCAGGCGTCTAAAAATTGATCCGGAAGCTGCGCTCCGCGATGCGAACACAAAGTTCACCCGAAGATTCATGTGGATCGAGGCCGCTCTCGTCAACGACAATCGCCGCCCTGAGGACAGCACGCTTGAAGAAATGGATGCACTTTGGGATCGCGCAAAGATTCAGGAGAAAAAGAGCCTATAGACCGGAGAATTATTTTCTGATTGTTTCCGTCAGGTATTGACCTGACTAACTTTGAAAGATTTACACTGCGGCACAATTCAGCCGTGTGGAGCTTGTCATGCGAACCTTAATGTCGGTCGCCACTTCCATTTTCGTCGCCGCGCCTGTGTTCGCTTCGGAAGTCAATATTTACTCGTATCGCCAGCCCGAACTAATACAGCCTTTGCTGGACGAGTTCGAGGCAACTACTGGAATTCAAACCAACGTCGCCTTTGTGAATAAGGGCTTGATTGAACGCCTCAAGGCAGAGGGCAAGCGCTCCCCAGCCGATGTTATACTCACGACCGACATCAGCCGGCTGACGGATGCCAAAGTTGCTGGTGTAACGCAGCCGGTTCAAAGTCCGATGCTGGATGCCGCTATCCCAGAATATCTGCGCGACCCGGAAGGACACTGGTTCGCACTCACGACACGTGCACGGATCGTTTATGCCTCAAAGGATCGAGTTCACCCTGGCGAAGTTACGACTTACGAAGATCTTGCCGATCCAAAGTGGAAGGGGCGTATTTGTACAAGGTCCGGCACTCATATCTATACATTGGGTCTGTTGAGCGCTGTGATCGAGCATGTTGGCGAATTGGCCGCAGAGGAATGGCTTGCTGGCGTAAAAGCAAACCTTGCAAAAAAACCGAAAGGTAATGATCGCGCACAAGTTAAGGCGATCTGGGCAGGAGAATGCGACATTTCGCTTGGAAATACCTACTACATGGGTGCAATGCTGGATGATCCTGAGCAACAGGACTGGGCAAATTCGGTAAGGATTGAGTTCCCGACATTTGAAGACAATGGCAAAACGCACGTGAATGTTTCGGGAGTGTCTATGACTGCAAACGCACCAAACCGAGAGAGCGCAATAGAGTTTATGGAGTACCTCGGATCACCAGAGGCACAATCCATCTACGCTTCTGTAGTGAACGAATACCCAGCTGATCCTACGTCAGAGACTTCGCAGAGAGTGGCAGATTGGGGAACATTCAACCCTGACCAAACTGACCTCTCTGCAATCGGCGCACACCGCGCCGATGCCCTGAAGATGGTTGAGCGCGTCGACTTTGATGGGGCGCCAGATTCAGACAGCTAATTCGAAAGCAACTGGACAAGGTCGCGCCTTAGAGCCAAGGTCTCTGATCTGTTATCGGAGAATTCTATGTCGACACCGCAAAAAGTTATCATTGATACCGACCCCGGCCAGGACGACGCGGTAGCGATTCTTTTGGCTCTTGCTTCGCCCGAAGAAATCGAGGTTTTGGGCATTGTCGCGGTGGCGGGAAACGTACCGCTTCCGTTAACCGAGAGAAATGCAAGAATTGTGTGCGAACTGGCCGGTCGGCCCGATATTCGTGTGTTTGCGGGATGCGACAAACCGCTGAAACGCAGTCTGGTCACCGCCGAATATGTGCACGGCAAGACTGGTCTGGACGGTCCTGAACTGTCGGATCCGACGATGCCGCTTCAGGACTTGCACGGGGTTGACTTCATCGTCGAAACCCTGCGGCGCGAGCCAGCAGGCAGCGTGACGTTGGTGCCGATCGGGCCGCTAACGAATATCGCCACGGTATTTCAGCGCGCGCCGGACGTCGTCGAAAAAGTGGCAGAGATTGTGCTAATGGGTGGAGCCTATTTCGAGGTTGGAAACGTTACTCCAACCGCGGAATTCAATATATACGTCGACCCGGAGGCCGCAGAAATTGTTTTTCGGTCGGGCGCCAAAATAACGGCGATGCCGCTCGACGTTACGCACAAGGCACTCACCAGTGCCGACTGGGTCCAAACGATGCGCAATCTGGGAACCGACGTTGGTCGGATGGTTGGAGCCTGGACCGATTTCTTTGAAAGGTTTGACAAAGGGAAATACGAAACGGAGGGCGCGCCGCTACATGACCCATGCACGATTGCTTATCTAATTGATCCCGACATGTTTTCCGGCCGAAGGGTCAATGTAGAAATTGAGACTCAATCAGAACTGACACTGGGCATGACAGTCGCAGATTGGTGGGGCGTCACGGATCGACCCGCAAACGTTATGTTCATGGGATCAATCGATCGCGAGCGATATTTTTCCATACTGTCAGAAAGGCTTGCGCAGCTTTGAGCCTTATCGCGTCTCCTGACCCGGCATGGCAAGCTGAAGCCGAAGCCGAGAAATCGCGGTGGGTCGCTGCGGTAAAGAAACTCGCGAAAACTCATCATATCGGCTCGACATCCATACCCGGACTTCCGGCGAAGCCGGTAATCGATCTCTTGTGCGTGTTTGACACTGCGGCATCGCAAATAGCAGCGCGTCCGGCGGTTGAGGCTATGGGGTACGAATGGTTGGGCGAATATGGATTGGTGGGTCGCTCCTATGCGCGCAAAGCCGATCCAGAAAGTGGTCGCCACTTATTTCATGCCCATTGCTATGCGGTTAACCATCCGGATATCCGGCGTCATCTTGCATTTCGCGATGCGCTTCGCGAAAACGCAGCCCTACGGGCGGCCTATACGTCAATCAAAGCCGCCTGTGCGGCGCGCCACCCGGAAGGTGGACGCGCATACGGAGAATGCAAGTCTCGATGGATTAACAAAGCCGAGGCACGGGCACTGGAGCTCTATGAATGACAAAACTTCTGCACCTGGCGACCAGCGCAGATATCGACCGGCTTCTGCCGATGGTGGCAGCATACCACGACTTCGATGATATTGAGACGGACGACAAACACAGGCGCGCCGCGATAGAGCCCATGCTCGATGGAGCGCCGCACGGTGCCATTTGGATGGTCGGGCCGCGCATGGCACCGGTCGGTTATGTTGCCGTAAGCTTTGGCTGGTCCATCGAGATGGGCGGACTAGACGGGTTCATCGACGAATTCTGGATCCGAGAAAAAGTTCGCGGCCGAGGAATGGGGACCGAGGCATTGAACGCACTGCAAGCCATATTGCGTGAAGCGGGCGTCAACGCACTGCATCTTGAAGTCAGTGCCGAGAACGACCGGGCAACGCGCATTTACGAGGCCGCCGGTTTTGCACCCCGGCGATTCAAATTGATGACCTGGCGGGCCTGAGAATCCCCTATATTGAAGAACTTGTCTGCACTCGACTATTGTCAGGTTATTAATTCTTTGGATCCTGCTGAGCACCTGCTTGTTGGAAAAGATGAAGGGTGAATTCTGACGAACGATAACCTATGTCAGGCTTGAGATGCTCGATTTGCCCTTCGATAACAGCTATGCACGCCTGCCCGAGCGGTTCTACACCAAAATGACTCCGACGCCGGTTACCGCCCCGCAACTGATCGCGCTGAACAAGCCACTTGCAAAAAGGCTTGGGCTTGACGCCAAGAATTTGGCGTCAGAGGACGGCGTCAACACGTTGGCCGGAAACAAAATCCCTGTTGGTGCCGAACCGCTGGCGCAGGTCTACGCGGGTCATCAATTCGGCGGTTGGTCACCACAACTCGGCGACGGTCGCGCAATTTTGCTAGGTGAGGTGGTTGCTCCGGACGGTGCCCGATTTGACCTTCAGCTGAAGGGTTCAGGGCGCACGCCTTATTCGCGAATGGGTGATGGGCGGGCTTGGATTGGACCCGTACTGCGGGAATACATCGTATCGGAGGCGATGCATGCGCTGGGTATTCCAACGACGCGCTCGCTGGCGGCCGTCGCGACTGGCGAGATCGTCGTAAGGGAAGATCCCCTGCCCGGCGCGGTGTTAACGCGCGTTGCCGCCAGCCACATTCGCGTGGGTACGTTTCAATTCTTTGCTGCACGCAATGACCACGAGGCATTGGAATCGCTGACAGCACACGCACTCGAACGCCATTCGCCTGATGCGGGTGATGCTCTGGGTTTGCTGAATTCCGTGGTTGAAAAACAGGCACAATTAATCGCGCTCTGGATGGGGATTGGTTTCATTCACGGCGTGATGAATACCGACAATATGGCGATTTCGGGGGAAACGATCGACTACGGACCCTGCGCTTTCATGGATATATATCATCCCTTACGGGTCTTTTCATCTATCGACGAGCATGGTCGCTACGCATTCGGCCGCCAACCTGACATCGCTATGTGGAACCTTGCGCAATTAGCGTCGGCTCTGATGCCGGTGATCAACGATCTGGAGGCGGCTCAGGCCGCCGTCGACCGGTTTCCTGACTTGTTCCGCACCGAATGGCTTGCAGTATTTCGAGCCAAGCTTGGACTTGCAACCGAGGAGGACAGCGACGTTGAACTTGTTCACGGGCTGCTGGACTGTATGGCTAACGGGCGATCCGACTTTACCAATACATTTCACGCACTTGGAACCGATGCCGCGCGCGACGAATTTCTCGATCCCGCCCAGTTCGACGATTGGTCCGCCATCTGGGTGAATCGGTTAGCGCGCGAAGGTAGTGCTCCATCCCTTCGCGTAGACGACATGCGACGGGCGAATCCTGCATTGATCCCCCGGACGCATCGCATCGAGCAGGCTATTCAGGCCGCAATCACTGGCGATCTGGAGCCTTTTCAAAGACTAAACCTAGCGCTTGCTATGCCGTTCAACGACGACGGGGACTTTGCCGACCTCACACGACCGCCCCTTGAAGAAGAAATTGTGCCGCAAACATTCTGTGGCACTTGAAGGTCTGATTTGTAGCCACATTGAATTCGGCAACTCTGCAATGTGTTTTCTCGCTGGAACCTGACCACGGCCATGCTAGGGAAGAAGTATGGATCTCTTGCAGCTCACATCGCTATTAATCGTTTTGGCCGGACTTTTCGGAGCAATAAATTATCTTTTTTTACGCTTACCCACTGCCATTGGCATTCTCGTCGTTTCGCTTGCGGCATCGTTGACGATCCTCGGCCTCGATCTGCTGTTCCAGGGGTTTACCGTTGATGACGGCGTTCGAAGTTTGGTAGGTGGAATCGCGTTTTCGGATGCGCTTTTGGAGGGCATGCTGGGGCTATTGCTCTTTGCAGGGGCTCTTCACGTCAAACTAAGCGATTTAAAAGAGCAATGGCGCGTAGTGGCATTGATGGCGACGATTGGCATTGCCCTGTCAACTTTGATCGTCGGAGTAGGGTTTTCGTGGCTGACCGGGATGCCGTTGCTGATTGCGCTTGTGTTCGGCGCTTTGATTTCACCCACGGATCCTGTTGCAGTGCTCGGCGTATTGCGGGAGGCAAGCCTACGCAAATCGCTTGAGACCAAGATTGCCGGCGAAAGCCTGTTTAATGATGGTGTTGGTTACGTCGTGTTTCTAGTGTTGGTCGGACTTGCATTCCCCCATGGTGATGATCATGAATCGGGCCTTTCGGGCGCTGCGAGGTTGTTTTTTCAGGAAGCTTTCGGCGGCGCCATTCTTGGTTTGATTTTGGGCTGGCTGACCTTCCGGCTCATGCGACGCATCGACGATTATTCACTTGAGGTGCTTCTGACGCTTGGTCTGGCGTTTGGCGGCTACCAACTTGCGGTGTGGCTGCACGTTTCAGCCCCGATCATGGCGGTCTGTGCCGGGCTTTTGATTGGCGACATCGGGACAGCGAAAGGGATGAGCGCGGAGACTCGCAAATATGTCGATGCCTTCTGGATGTTGATCGACGAGATTCTGAATGCCGTATTGTTCCTTTTGATCGGCATCGAAGTATTTGCCGTGACATTTTCATGGGATGCTGCAGTCGCTGGCATTGTTGCAATCGCATTGGCACTTGTCGCGCGACTTGTGGCCGTTTCTGTGCCGATCTTCATACTAAAACCATTTCGCACGTTTTCCCGCGGCGTGATCCCGATCATGACCTGGGGCGGATTGAAAGGCGGCATTTCAGTAGCGCTGGCATTGTCGCTTCCGGAAAGCGAGTGGAAACCACTAATTCTGACCGCAACCTACATTGTCGTGATATTCTCGATTGTTATTCAGGGTTTGACCGTTGCACAACTTGCAAACAAGGTCGGCCGCGAACCCGATCTAGTCTGAGCCGCCAATGACCCAATACGTAGTTTACGATGTCTTTTCAGACCGACAATTCGGCGGAAATCCATTGGCCGTGGTCCCTGATGCACGCTCCCTTCCCGAGGATGCATTGCAGCGTATTGCGCGCGAATTCAATTATTCGGAATCGACGTTTGTCTTTCCGCCTGAGGACGCAGCCAGTACCGCAAAGGTGCGGATCTTTACACCGACTCAGGAAATCCCCTTTGCGGGTCACCCAACAATTGGGACGGCAATCGCATTATCGGCTCTCGGGCTCGGCGGCCCTGACATGATCCTGGAACTGGGTGTTGGCCAGATTCCCTGCCATGTAGAGGCGGGGCAGGCGAGATTTGAAACTCGGGTACCGTTGCAGACTTGGGACGGCATCACGCCAGATATCGTCGCATCTTCGATTGGCCAGTCGGTCGACTGCGTTCGCACCGACCGACACGCACCAATTATCGCATCGGTTGGACTGCCTTTCGCCATCGCAGAGTTGCGGGACAGAGAAGCTCTTGCCGCCGCAGAGGCGAATATCCACGCGTTCAAATCCTTTGAAGCTGTTTGGCCGGCAGAGTCGCACTATGACCTGTTGGTTTACGTGCGCGAAGGAAACAACATCCAGGCGCGCATGTTCGCTCCGCTTGACGGCATTCCGGAAGACCCCGCCACCGGCAGCGCCGCAGCCGCCTTGGCTGCCTTGTTGGGGCGTCAGGAGGGCGCCTCAAACAGCTTTGCTATCACGCAAGGCGAAGACATGGGACGGCCAAGCACCATCAATGCCTCTGTTGAAGTGGAGGAAGGCAAGCCAGTAGGCGTTACGATCGCAGGGTCCGCAGTGAAAATCATGCAAGGGACGCTGGCGCTGTGACGGGGTTTTCCTAATGTTGCACATCGCCTAAGAACGAGGTTCGACCTTGGAGCCGGAGGGGATATGAACGATTCAATTATCGAGCGGTGCGAGGCAAACGGGCTGCGATTGACAGAGCAGCGACGTGTAATTGCACGTGTTCTTGAGTCGGCGGATGATCATCCGGATGTCGAAGAGCTTTATGCACGTGCGAGCGCGGTTGATCCTAGAATCTCGTTAGCGACAGTCTATCGAACTGTGAAGTTATTCGAGGAGTCCGGCATTCTTGAAAAGCTCGAATTCAAAGATGGACGGGCGCGTTATGAAGACGCTGACCGCGATCATCATGACCACTTGATAGACTTACACTCGGGCGAAGTGATCGAATTTGTTGATGAGGAGATCGAAGCTCTTCAGGAAAAAATCGCCACAAAACTTGGCTACGATCTGAGAGGTCACCGGTTGGAGCTGTACGGCGTTCCACACAAACGCTCGTAGTTTCAAAAATCAGATTTTTCCAAGCGCCAAAACCGCGTTCTGCCCTCCAAAGGCGAACGCATTACTCAGTGCGAATTCCACTTTCGCCTCACGCGCCTCGTTCGGAACGACATCTAACGCACACTCAGGATCTGGTTCTTCGTACCCGATGGTCGGCGCTATGATCCCGTCTTTCAGCGCCATTATGACGGCCAAAAGCTCAACAGCGCCCGTAGCTCCGATCAGATGCCCGTGCATGGATTTAGTTGAAGAAATCATGACTTTGTCAGCATGACGCCCGAACACATTTGCAACCGCGGCACATTCAGTTTTGTCGTTGGCGGCTGTTCCAGTACCATGGGCGTTGATATAGGCCACCCGGGTCACGTCGATCTTGGCATCGCGCAATGCGCCTGACATTGCCCGCGCCGCGCCGCGCTGGCTGGGCATCACGATATCCTCAGCATCCGAAGTCATGGAAAAACCAACAACTTCGGCCAAGATTTTGGCACCCCGTGCGCGGGCGTTTTCGTATTCCTCGAACACGAAGACTCCTGCGCCCTCGCCCTGAACCATTCCGTTTCGGTTCGCAGAAAATGGTCGACAGGCGTCTTTCGACATTACGCGAAGACCTTCCCACGCCTTGACGCCTCCAAACACCAGCATCGACTCCGACCCACCCGTGACAATCACGCGCGCCGCGCCATTCCGGATCAGCCAAAACGCCTGCCCCATTGCATGATTTGACGAAGCGCACGCCGTTGCCACTGTAAAGGAAGGCCCTTTTAGGTTCCAAGTAATCGAAACGTGGCTTGCGGCCGAATTGTTCATTAATTTCGGCACGATAAACGGGTGAACTCGGTTTTTGCCTTCTTCATATACAGCACGGTAGTTTTCGTCTTGCGTCGTTAGACCACCGCCTGAAGTCCCAAGGACAACACCAGCATCCGCCGCCAGTGCGCCGTCGAAATCAAGCCCTGACTGATCTATCGCCTCGCGTGCCGCGATCAGCGTGAATTGCGTAAACCGATCGTAAAGCGCCTGTTGCTGCCGATTGAATTGAGCATCCGGGTCATAACCTTTGACTTGCCCGCCAATTTTGATCGAAAGTCGGTTCGCATCACGGATATTAAGCTCTCCGATGCCGCAACGTCCCTCGCGCATAGCGTCGAAGGTCTCGGGAACCGAATGACCAAGAGGATTGATCGTACCTGCGCCAGTGATGACAACCCGATGCATCTATCAGCTCTGCTCAGCCACCAGTTTTTCGACTGCGGCAACGATCGCCGCCACAGAAGAAATATCAAATTCTGATTTGTCAGGCTCGTTGGCATTGAAAGGAACCTGAATATCAAATTCCTCTTCTATCGAAAATATTGCTTCAACTAATCCCATGCTGTCGACGCCAAGTTCATTAAGCGATCGCCCCATCGTAACATCGTCCGGTTCCAGTACGGCCTGCTCCGCGATAATTCGGATCACGCGCGAGCTGATAGTTTCTGTCATCATCTGTCTGATCCTTCGCCGTGTTTTGGCGTCGTTGGATATTCACTTATTCGTAGAATCTGGTTTTTTCAGTTTCTTCAAATCTTCGATTATCCGCGGAAGGCGTCGCCAATTTCTACTGGCCTCCAAAAACTGGTCCATTTTCATAGCTGGGTAACCAAGAACGATGCGGCCTGCTGGGACTTTTGTCATCATTTTCGTTGCACCGCCGGCCACAACGTCGTCGCCGACAAAAATATTGTCCGAAACACCGCATTGCCCCCCCATGACAACGCGATTTCCGATCCGCGTCGATCCCGCAATGCCAACCTGTCCACACAGCAAGGTGTCTTCGCCAATTTCGACATTGTGACCGATGTGAACAAGGTTATCGAGCTTGGTGCGGTTACCAATCGTTGTGGCACGAATTGTACCGCGGTCGATGCAGGTGTTTGCACCAATCTCTACATTATCGCCTATGACAACCGTTCCAAGCGAATGAATTCGTGTCCACTCGGCATTTGTCGCGATTGTGTCAGACCCAAGCGACGCGCGTGCTTCTTCGGCACGGCTTGTTTCCGGCGTCACAAAACTGAAACCATCCGAGCCGATCAC
>JBPCWO010000400.1:0-2709 GCA_051009475.1 Boseongicola sp. | reverse complement strand
CCGAATAGATGCCGATTGGCAGCGCAATCAAGACGCCGACAATGTAGGACATGCCGACAACCCAAAGCGTTTGCGGGATGCGCTGGACGACGATGTCCATCACCGGGCTGCGGGTCTGCCATGAAATTATCCGCTGTTTCCCTTCGGTGAAGGTGCTGCCGAATGTCCCGTCGATGATGCTAAGCGGTTCGATCCAGAAAAACTGTACCAGCCATTTCCAAAATCGTATGTGCATCGGTTCGCCGAGGCCCAGCGCCTCGCGCATGGCTTGTTTGACCTCGGGCGGCACTGTTAACGGCACGTTAGCCATCGGATCGCCCGGTGCCAGCTCCAATAGTAGGAAAATTACCAGAGAAATGAACAAAAGCGTCGGAACCGACAAAAACAGGCGTCGGATCGTATATGTCAGCATATCGCGGCGCTTTGGGTCATGGCTCTATTTATGCCGCCCCCGGGAGTGATCCCGGGGGCAGCTGATCAAATCAGCTTAGTTGCCGATCCGATACCAGTCTGAAGCGTTCCAAAGCTCGGCGTCCCAGGTGTTCAGCAACACCCCACCAAGCGAATTGGCATGCGCAGAGACGCGGCCACGGTGTACAAGCGGGATCATGGCGTAGTCCTGCATCAGCATGTCGTTCATTGACTTCGCCAATTCGGCTCTCTTGTTCAGATCGCCAGTGGTCGACATCTCGGCGACCAAAGCGTCGTACTCAGCGGACTGGAAACGCGGCATGTTGTTGCCTTGCCACTGCGTATCCGGGTTCGGAATCTGCTCCGAATGCCAGCTGGCCATATATGCCTCTGGGTCAGAACCCGAGAAGTTGTTGGCATACATTTCAACATCGGCAAACAGCTTCTGATACGTGTCAGGCGAACCAGGGTCCGAGCCAAAGAAGACCGAAGCGTCGATGTTGCGCAGCTCAGTATCCACACCAATCTCGCTCCACCACTGCTTGATCAGGGCTTGGAAGTCCTGACGAACAGCGTTGGTTGAAGTCTGGTAAAGGATCTTCAACGGCACGCCATCCTTTTCGCGGATGCCATCACCATCGGTGTCCATGACGCCGGCGCTATCGAGAAGCGCATTTGCAGCGGCAATATCTTGGCTCATGCAGCTGTCGTTCGCGGTCGATGCATAGATGGCCGGTGCCGGAAGAACGTTGCAGGTCACTTTACCAGCAGCGCCATAGCCAATCTCGACCAGTAGCTCGCGATCGATTGCCATGCTCAGGGCCTTGCGAACACTGATATCCGAAAGGAACGGATGCGGATGCGCGACCGTTGAACGCTCGTCACCCAATGCAGGATCGGGGTTGCTGAAGTTGACCATTATGCGTTCGACAAGTGTGCCGAATGCAGCAACCACAGTGCCTTTGCCAGCGGCTTGCATATTCGCAATCACATCAGGCGCGAGTTGAAGGTTCCAAGCGTAATCGAATTCGCCCGTTTCCAATACCGAACGACCAGCAGCAGTAGCATCGCCACCACCCTTGAGCGTCAGTGTCGCAAACGCAGGTTTGTTAGGATCACGGTAGTGCTCGTTCGCGGCATAGGAAATCACGTCATTCGGACGGAAATCCGTCACCGTAAACGGGCCGGTTCCAACTGGATTGAAGTTCGCCTCGGTGCATTCAGGAGCCTTCGGACCAAGACAATCGGCGAATTGCGCGGCCTGAATGATTGGCGCTTCGTGACTGACAAATGGCCTATACGGGAACGGCTTGGGAACGCTAAAGCGAACAACGGCCGTCAACGCATCAGGCGTCTCAACATCCGCGACGTCCTGATATTTTTCGGACTGAGCACACCCGCCGCCTTCAGCGGTGCAGTACTGCCAGGTGAATTTGACGTCAGCAGATGTAACTGGCGTGCCGTCAGACCAAAGAAGGCCTTCTGTCAGCTTCCAGGTGATCGATGTCAGGTCTTCGCTGACACCGCCGTTCGCAACGGTCGGAATTTCGTCAACAAGCCATGGCACCATATTGCCGTCATTGTCATAGCGAACCAGTGGTTCGATCACGAGGCTTGCAGCCTCGAGGTCTTTGGTCCCGCCGGACAGGTATGGATTCATGATGGACGGTGCTTGCCAGTAGATCAGGTTTACATGTCCATCTCTTGCGCGCGGGCCTTCGTGCCCGTCAGCGATCGCCATCGGTGCCAGCGCAAGTGTTGCCACTGCCCCGATCAAGGCGGTTTTGAGTTTCATAACTTCACTCCCATTTTTTGATAAGGTCGCGCCGCTGTCGCTCCGAAAACCGGAGGACAATTGTCTGAATGATCTGCGGTTAGGGGTGATTTTCACCACGGTCCAGCTTTTATCGTTGATCGCCCGGCAAGCGGCGCGGACCTTCAGAGTTTCGTCTCATTTAATAATCAATTGCAAGCACTGCCGCCGGGTAAATATTCAATTTTTTGTCTAAAACCGGTTTAGCTCCAACTATTTGACACTGGTTTCGCACTCTGCATAGCGTGCTATAGCTACTCACATTGGATACCTGATGCTTGACAAACCGCTTGCCCAGTTTCGAAACTTGCGCGTTGAATTTCAAACCAAGGATGGCCCTGTCGTAGGGGTTGAAGACGTCAGTTTCGAAGTAAGCGCGGGCGAAACGGTCTGCATCGTCGGCGAATCGGGGTCCGGAAAATCCGTCTCCTCGCTTAGCCTGATGCGATTGGTCGAATTTGGCGGCGGCGAAATTGCTGGCGGTC
>JBPCWO010000399.1:0-2659 GCA_051009475.1 Boseongicola sp. | reverse complement strand
GGCGGCCATACATGGCCCGGCGGTCAGCAGTATTTGCCAGTGCGGGTTGTCGGCCCGGTTAATCGCGACATCTCTGCAACTAGGGAAATCTGGAAATTCTTCTTCCCTGGGTAAACGCCGTCACGCCACAGCGACGGATAACGCCGCATCCATCAAGGCTTTTATTTCGGCTTTTCCGGTGCCCGCAACAATGCGCCCGATTTCCTCTTTACCCTTCAGCACAACAAGCGTTGAACGACGCGGAATCTTTAAGTTTCTTGCAAGTTTCGAACGAGCGTACTGGTCCCAATCGACAGCAACGAAGCTGATGTTTTCTTCGTACGCGGGATTCTCCGCCTTCAGCGCTTCAATGGTTCGTTGCTGACTTCGACAGGTCGTACACCAGTCGGTGTAGAAATCGAGAAATACCGTCTTGCCTGCTGCTAGCTGGTTTTTAACAAGCCCCGGCTTGTAGGCTTTGCCTGGCCCAGCCAGTGCTGGGCCTGCCGTCAAAAAGGCAGCCGATGTGGCGAGAAATGTGCGTCGATACATGATGCAGTTCCTTGTCTTTAGATTGATACGGATAGATCGGTGAGCCAGGCGGGGAGATTCTCCAGCGCCCAGAACTCAGCGAAATGGTGAAGTTTGAATAAAATGGCCAAGCCAACGGCAACAAATACCACTCCCATCACTGGACGCGCGACATTGGCAATTTTTCGCATTAGCGCCTGACGGCGCCGGATAACAGACTGAGCGCCATATCCGAGCGCAAGGATCGTGGTTGAAACGCCTAAGGCAAACGTGAGCATAATTGCAGCCGCTTGCACAAGACTTTCGCCCTGACTGGCAAGAGAAATGGCACCACCAAGGGTTGGACCGATGCAAGGGCTCCAGACAGCGCCCAAAAGGACACCGCCAACAAACTGACCCGAATAACCCTGTTGGTCGATTTGATTCATGCTGTCGTCTGCCTGCGCAGAAAACCCCGCAGCAGCCGTTGCAAATCGCTCGGAAAATTGCGGCACCAGCAGGACAAGACCAAAACCAATCATCAGCACCGCCGCCGCATTTGAAATAGTCTGGTCATCGATCCCGAATGCCGGACCAAATACCGACACCAGCATTCCCAGCAGCACAAAACTGATGCTCATGCCCGCAGCCAGCACGACAGGGCCAAACCGACCCGCCTGAAGCGCCGTTGCCAACACAATCGGCAGGATTGGCAAAACGCAGGGATTAATCAGCGTCAGCAATCCCGCTATATATCCAAGGATCAGGTCCATTCGTCCCTTCTTGCGCTTTCGACACACATTGTCGCGCAAAACGACGTGACAATGGATCACAAGCGCGTCAGGTGGCCGCAACTCGGGACGTTTGTACTGCAAATATCGAAATTGTGATGATTACCACGCCAATTATATCAAGCGGTCCAAGGGTTTCGCCAAGAAACAACGAAGCAACGGCAACGCCCAGGAACGGATTTAGAAAATGAAATGTCGCGGCACGAACAGTGCCAATTCGATTAACAAGCTTGAACCAGACAATTGTCGCAATGACGCCCGGCACAACAATCGTGTAGAGCACCGCCAAAACCAGCGTCCATGACCAGTTGAAATTCCAGGGTTCAGTTAGCGCAGGAATCGTCAAGGCAACTCCACCCACCAACATCTGCATTCCGACAACTGTTAACAGGTTGCCGCCCGCCGATGCGCCACGTACCGCAAGCGTTGCGAACGTCAGTGCCAAGACGCCAATACCGCACAGTGATACGCCCAACGGATCGACGCCCGCATTCAGACGCGTTCCCATAATCAATGCGACACCTGCAAACCCCCCGAACAGACCGGCCATCGCTACCGGAGAAAGAGTTTCGCGCCAAACCAACCAGCCGACCAGCGCCACCAAAAGCGGCAGTGAGGACGCTATAATTGCCGCAAGCGACGCCTCGATCGTCTGCATCGCAACGAAATTCAGCCCCAGATAAAGCGCGTTCTGGCAAATCCCGAACAGAATCGTAAGCCGCCACTGTCCGGGTGTTAGGCGAAGGCTTTGGCCAAGCATGCGCGCAATGGCGATTGTGACTAGGCCGGCAATGAAAAACCGCCCCGCCGACACTGTTAAAGGCGGTGCGTTGGTCACGATTATCCGCGCCGATGTGAAAGCAGACGACCACATCAGAGCGAACGCCAATCCCATGCCTATCGCGCGGAAATCCATGTTACTGCCCTACTGCCAATCTGGCCGGTAACAGCTTCGCCTTTGGGGCGCCAGTCGTTACAATCAGCGCGTCATGGAACACGCCGTCCACCCATAACAAAAGACCGCCTCAAAAGGCGGCCTTTGGCACTAGTAATCGGGTGAGTTTAGTCGTTAACGCTGTCTTTCAGCGCCTTCGCAATGGTCATCTTGACCACTTTGTCTGCATCCTTGTGGATTTGCTCGCCCGTTGCGGGGTTGCGAACCCAGCGTGGCGGACGTTCGCGGCAATAGATCTTGCCGACGCCTGGCAGAGTTACAGCACCACCACCTGAAACTTCGTCAGTGATAATTCCGGTCACTGCTTCAAGCGCGCTAGCGGCTGATTTCTTGTCCGTATCCATCTTTTCAGCGAGCGCAGACACAAGCTGAGTTTTAGTCATCGGTTTCGCCATGTTGAATCTCCTCGACGTTGGCCCATTCT
>JBPCWO010000398.1:0-6150 GCA_051009475.1 Boseongicola sp. | reverse complement strand
TTTCATGGCAGACCCGCAGCCCGGTGATGGACATCGTCGTCCAGCGCATCCCGCAAACGCTTTGGGTTGTCGGCATGTCCTACATTGTCGGCGTCTTGATTGCGCTGCCAATCGGCATCTATTCGGCTTACCGGCAGTATTCGGTTTTCGATCAGGTTGGCACTTTTGTTTCGATGGTCGGCTATTCGGTGCCGCCATTTTTCTCCGGCGTGCTGGTCATCGTCATCTTCTCAGTCAATCTTGGCTGGTTCCCATCGATCTATGACACCACGCTCCGGGTCGTGGATTGGGACACATTCGTAATCCAACTTAGGCAGATGATCATGCCGGTCATGGTCCTCGCACTGCAAACCACCGCGCAGATCAGCCGCTTTATGCGGGCCTCCATGCTTGACAATTTGAACCAGGATTTCGTTCGTACCGCGCGCGCCAAGGGCCTCACAGAGTGGGTCGTTGTGATGGTCCATGTACTTAGAAACTCGCTGATCCCTGTTGTAACCGTGATTGCGCTTGGGGTGCCCGCAGTGTTTGGCGGCGCGATTATCACCGAGCAAGTCTTCAAGGTGAACGGAATTGGCCAGCTTTTGATTACAGCGATCCAGGCCAATGATTTGCCAATGGTCCAGACCCTGACGTTCATCTTCGCGTTTCTGATCGTTGTTTTTAATTTGATTGCCGACGTTCTTTACGGCGTGCTCGATCCGAGGATTCGCTATGACTGATACCTCCGAGAGCGAAGCCGTCATCGTTGTTGCAGATACAGCGGAATTGGCGACCCCACCGCGCAGCCAATGGCTGGATGTCTGGGATCAGTTCAAGCACCACAAAGGTGCGTTGATCGGCGGTGGATTTTTCCTGTTTGTCGTTTTGGCGGTGTTTATCGGACCATTCTTTTGGACAATCGAAGCCACGTTCATCGATATCCGCGCGCGAAATCAGGGCCCCAGCTGGGCGCATCCCTTTGGTACTGATCAGCTAGGTCGCGACACGCTGGCAAGAATGCTGGCGGGTGGACAGGTGTCCATGGCAGTGGGGCTAACGGCGATGCTATTGGCGTTGTTTTTGGGCACATTCATCGGTGTTACAGCCGGTTATTTTCGCCGTCTGGACAATATCTTGATGCGCCTTACTGATCTCTTCCTGGCGCTTCCGTTGCTGCCATTATTGCTGGTGATGGTGATGCTGTTTCGACAACCGCTTTCCAGCGCTTTTGGTCCGGAAACCGGAATATTCATTCTAATGGTGACCGCGATTGGCATTACGTCGTGGATGCCGACAGCCCGGATTGTACGTGGCGATGTGCTTGCGCTGAAAGAGCGCGAGTTTATCCTCGCGGCGCGATCCATAGGCACGTCAAATTCGAAGATGGTCATGCGGCATATACTGCCGAACGTTCTGTCGCCGATCATGGTCTCGGCCACGCTCGGCATCGCCAATGCAATCATCACGGAATCGGCCCTGAGTTTTCTTGGCCTAGGGTTCCCTCCGGATTTCCCGACCTGGGGACGGCTTCTGTTTGATGCGACCGATTATCTTCAGCAGTATCCCGAGCGGGTGTTCTGGCCTGGATTGGCAATTTCGTTGACGGTTCTCAGTGTCAATTACTTTGGTGACGGGCTCCGCGATGCGCTCGACCCCCGCATTCGGGGTCGGTAGGCAGCTATACTCGTGAAATTTTGATTGACAATTTCACCGAAATTTCGTGAAAATTGTGGCAGATTTTTCACCATGGGATGTGCCCGTGACCGTTGCCCCGCCACCGGACAGTCTTGGCCGCGATCTTCGTGCGTTACGAAAAGCGCGAGGAATGACGTTGGTCGACGTTGCCACGGCGCTTGATCGCTCGGTTGGCTGGATGAGTCAGGTCGAACGCGATCTTTCTGAGCCCACGATGAGTGAGATTAAGGCTTTGGCAAGTGTACTAGGCGTCTCGGTATCGACGTTCTTTGGCCGCGCGCCTGCGCGCGCTGGTGAAGAGGGGCGCATTGTGCGCGCCGACGCCCGGCGACCCGTTGGCAAACGCGCGGAGGGTCTGATCGAGGAACTTTTGTCGCCGGATCTGACCGACGATTTCGAAGTCGTTCATTCGACCTTTGCGGCCGGAGCTGAACGACAGAGCAACGTTGTCCGGCCTACGCAAGAAGTTGGCTACATCGTCTCGGGCGAGCTTGAACTTACGATCAGCAATTCAACCTCAACACTTGGACCCGGTGACAGCTTTCGCGTTCGTGGCGAACCGTTCAGATGGGCCAACAGAACAGACAAACCGTGCGTTGCGATCTGGGTGATCGCGCCGCCGGTCTATTAGGGAGCGACCGAAATGGCAGACTTTCCAACAACGGCACGCGTTGTCGTCATCGGTGGTGGCGCCGTCGGGGCATCGTCGTTGTATCACATGGCGAAAGCTGGTTGGACCGATTGCGTCCTGCTGGAAAAGAACGAACTGACGGCTGGTTCGACATGGCACGCTGCCGGCAACGTTCCGACGTTTTCGACCTCTTGGTCGATTATGAACCTGCAACGGTACTCGACCGAGCTTTATCGCGGGCTGGGCGAGGCCGTCGATTATCCAATGAATTACCACGTCACCGGATCGATCCGGCTGGCGCATTCCAAAGAGCGGATGCAGGAATTCGAACGCGCCGCCGGCATGGGCCGATACCAGGGGATCGATATCGAGATCATCGACCCGGCCGAGACCCAGGCGCGTTATCCGTTTCTTGAAACCCACGATCTAACAGGATCGCTCTATGATCCAACAGACGGCGACATCGACCCGGCACAGCTGACCCAGGCGCTGGCGAAGGGTGCGCGGGACCTTGGGGCGAGGATCCTTAGGTTCACTCCGGCAACCGGTGTGCGCCGCGAGAACGGCGAGTGGGTGGTCGAGACCGAAAAGGGCGAGATCCGTTGCGAATACGTGGTCAACGCTGCTGGTTACTACGCCCAACGCGTCGGTGAATGGTTTAAACCTTATGGTGGGCGCACCGTGCCCATGATGGTGATGAGCCATCAATATATGCTGTCCGAAGAAGTGCCCGAGATCGAAGAGTGGTCGAAGGAAAGTGGGGCGAAGCTGCCGCTGCTGCGCGACGTCGACATTTCTTATTACCTTCGACAAGAAAAAAATGGTTTCAATCTGGGGCCTTACGAACGTAACTGCAAAGCGCATTGGGTCACGCCGGAAGATCCAATGCCAGAAGATTTCAGCTTCCAGCTTTACCCCGACGATCTGGAACGACTGGAGTTTTACATCGAAGACGCAATGGCTCGAGTGCCGCTTTTGGGCACCTCTGGTGTTTCAAAAGTCATCAATGGCCCGATACCATATGCGCCCGATGGCCTGCCGCTGATCGGCCCGATGCCAGGCGTTCCGAATGCCTTTGAGGCCTGTGTATTCACATTCGGCATTGCGCAAGCAGGAGGTGCAGGCAAGATCCTTGCCGAATGGATCACTGAGGGCGAGACCGAATGGGACATGTGGTCGGTCGATCCACGCCGCTACACCGATTACGCCGACTCCGACTATTGCACTGCCACCGGGATGGAGGTTTACGGCCACGAATACGCCATGCATTTCCCGTGGCACGAATGGCCGGCGGGGCGAAACAAAAAGCTTGCGACTGTCCACGACCGGCTTGAAGCCGCGGGGGCTGTTTTCGGGGCCTACAACGGCTGGGAGCGGGCGAACTACTTCGCGAAACCCGGCGACGACACCTCGGAAGAGGCGACCCAGACCTGGGATCGGGCGGGCCCGTGGGAGCCGCGGATTCGCGAGGAATGTGAGGCCGTCCGCGACCATTGCGGCATCCTTGCGATCTCCGGCTTTTCGCGGCTGAAAGTCGAAGGTCCGGGCGCGCGGGATTATGTGAACAGCCTGACGGCCAGCCGCCTGCCCAAGCCGGGGCGGATCAGCCTTGCCTATTTTGCCGACAGCCGCGGCCGCATCGTCACGGAAATGTCGGTTATGGTGCATGGAGATGATGACGTCGGTTTCATTACTGCCGCGACCGCGCAATGGCATGATGGCGAATTGCTTTCGCGACAGGCGCCCAAGGGCGTCACGGTCACGGACCATACCAAGGAAGTCGAGTGTCTGCTCGTAACCGGTCCGAAGTCCCGCGCCATTCTCTCGGGTCTGAATGAAGGTCACGATCTCGCGGCGCCTTGGCTGACTGTCAGCTTTTCAGGAAAAATCGCAGGCAAAGAATGCGCGCTGGTCCGCGTTTCCTTCGCGGGGGAACTTGGGTGGGAGATCCATTGCGCAGTCTCCGACGCACCTGCGATCTGGGATGCGGTGACCGGTGCTGGCGCCAAACCTTTCGGGATGTGGGCGTTGAACTCGCTTCGAATGGAAAAGGGATACCGCGCCTGGAAGGGCGATCTCTCGACGGATTACTCGCTGCTTGAAGGTGGGCTTGACCGATTCATCAAGCTGGACAAACCGCAGGATTTCCCCGGCAAAGCAGCGCTTTTGAACGAACACCAGCAGGGCTCGGCCAAGCGGTTCGTAACCTTGACGGTCGACGCCGGAGCTGCCGATGCGCCTTACATGTCAACGATTTGGCACGATGGTCAGGTCGTGGGCGAAACGACGTCCGGCGCCTGGGGATATCGCGTTGGAAAGTCGATTGCCCTTGGAATGTTGCGCACTGATCTAGCCGTCGCTGGAACCTCCATCGAGGTCGAAATCTATGGCGAACGTTTTTCGGCGACCGTCGAGGAAGATCGGCCTCTTTGGGATCCGGAAAATGAAAGGCTCAGGGCGTGATCGACGAAAAGGCCCGGCGGATCATCCGTGACTTCTCGTTGGGGGTTATCGCCAGCGTGACGCCCGACGGCACCCCGGCCGCGTCTCCCAAAGGCACGTTTCTTGTCATTGATGACACAACCATCGCGTACGGCGACATCCGGTCGCCGGGAACAGGTGCAAATCTGGCGCACGACAGCAGATGCGAGGTGGTTTTTGTCGACCCGTTTCGGCGCAAGGGCGTACGCCTTCGCGGGCGTGCGAGGATCCAGGCGCACGGAACCGAACGGTTTCAAAAGCTGATCGGCCGGTGGCACGACACCTGGGGCGCACTGGCCGAGCGGATTTCTTCACTAGTGATAGTCGAGGTCGACCGCGTCTTACCGCTTGCGACACCGCCCTATGACGACGGCGTGACCGAAGACGAGATGATTGCGCTTTATCGCGACAAATACGATGCCATTTACCCCAGGACCGGTGCATGACCGAGATTACTTTACTCGACGGTGGCATGGGCCAGGAATTGATCCAACGTTCACCGGAACCGCCGACGGGGCAGTTCGGCACGCAGGTTATGATCGACTATCCCGGAATGGTCGCGGAGGTTCACCGCGACTACTTCAATGCCGGTGCCAGCATCGGCACGACCAACAGCTATGCGATCCACCATGACCGCTTTCTCGGCACCTCACAGGAAGGTCGCCAAAGTGCGCTGATCGATCTTGCGCTGAGTGAGGCTGAAGCCGCGCGTTCTGCGACGGGTTCCGGTCGTATCGCTGGCTCAATTGGCCCGTTGATCTGGTCTTATAAGCCTGACGCGCACCCGGATTATGAAACGGCCAAACCGCTTTACGCCGAAGTTGCCAATCTTCTGGCACCGCGCGTTGATCTGATCCTGTGCGAGACCGTAGCCTCCATCGAACATGCCCGTGCTGCACTGGACGGCGCCCGCACGACTGACAGGCCGGTCTGGCTATCCGTTACCATCGATGACGAAGATGGTAGTCTTTTGCGGTCTGGAGAGCCAGTTGCCGACCTGGCAGACCTGTCGCCCGACGCCTGGCTTTCCAATTGTTCGGCCCCCGAAGCAATGGGTGCGGCCTTGGATGTATTCGCAACATGGGATCGGCCGTTCGGCGCTTACGCAAATGGTTTTGAAGAGATTACCAAGGCGTTCTTGGAGCCGCTGTCTGCTGTCGACAAGCTCAGCGCACGTCGGGATTTGGGACCAGAAGCCTACGCCAGATTTGCGCTCGAATGGATCGATCAGGGCGCGACCATTGTCGGCGGTTGCTGTGAAATTGGCCCCGCGCACATCCAAGAAATCGCCCGTCAGCTCAAATCTGCGGGCCACGATATTGTTTGAAGGATATCTGAAATGACCATCCCAACGCAGGCGC
>JBPCWO010000397.1:0-12149 GCA_051009475.1 Boseongicola sp. | reverse complement strand
AATCCGCTGATCCAATTGCCCTGAACCGCGCTTGGGAAAAATTAGATCCCTGGCCAGATGTCTGCAGGGGACTCAACGCGCTCAAAGAACTGGCAATCATCGCCCCCTGCTCGAATGGCTCAATTGCGTTGATGACCCGGCTTGCCAAATATTGCCGGCTGCCTTGGGACTGCATCCTTGGCGCCGACATTGCCCGCAATTACAAGCCAAGCCCGGATGTTTACCTGGCTTCGGCGCGTGCGTTACGATTGGAGCCGCAAGATGTCCTCATGGTTGCCGCCCATAACGATGATTTGGTTGCGGCGCGTAGCGTTGGAATGCGAACGGCTTTCGTACCGCGCAGGACGGAACACGGCCCCGATCAAACAACTGACTTGGCACCGGAACACCAATGGGATGTGCTAGCGGAAGATTTTCTGGATTTAGCACATCAGGTAGCCGCATCGTATATCAATCGATCTGCTAATCCTCGATACCCTCGATCTTAGCAAGTTGCGGCAACTCTCCCGGTCGACTGATCTGCCCGCCGCCGACTGGTGCTGCGACCCCCGTTGTTCCGGGTGCTGATGTCGGAAACCCCCTAAATACACGAACGGCAAGATATGCAAATGCTTGCGCTTCCAACATGTCGCCGTCCAGATCAACCTCCTCGACCGGGTCTACCGAACACTCGACAAGAGCCCCTATCATTTCCATCATCACCGGATTTTTTCGGCCGCCTCCGGTGACCAAAATCCGCGTCGGCGGCATCGGGCAATGTTCAAGCGCGTTGGCAATCGCGCCCGCCGACGCTGCCGTTAAGGTTGCCACAGCGTCGGCATCCGACAGATCCGATACTGCCGAAGTCCAATGATCAAAATCGTCTCGGTCAAGCGACTTCGGTGGCACACGATGGAAGTAAGCCTCGTGCGACATCAATTCCGTCAGCACCGCATCGTTTACTTGACCGCTCGCCGCTAGCGCACCGCCATTGTCCATCCTAAGACCAAGCCTTTGCTGCACGAGATCATCTATTTTTGCGTTGCCGGGTCCAGTATCAAAGGCGAGGCAGGCTCCTGGGGTCTCTGCAGATTGTTTCTGCGGATCAAGCCAGGTCAAATTCGCCACGCCCCCGATATTCAGGAACGCCACCGGGTCTGTGATGCCAATCCAATTCGCCAATGTGAAATGATAAAATGGCGCCAGCGGAGCACCCTGCCCGCCGAAATTCATATCGCTTGATCGAAAATCCCAAACGACCGGCAGACCCAGCACTTCAGCCAAAAGCGCGCCGTTGCCGGCTTGATAAGTCTCGCCTGCATGCGGTCTGTGTGAAGTGGTTTGCCCATGAATCCCAACAAGATCCACGTCACTGAACCCTGCCAATAGTTCCGCATGTGCCAATTCGACAACCTCTGCGGCTCTGTCAACTTCGGGTCCATCCCATTTACCTAGTGCCGCGCGCAGGACATCCCGTTCGGCATCGGAATAGGCGCGATAGGCACTTTCGCCAAACTCAAAAACATTGACGCCGTCCGTCAGGATCATTGCGGCATCCACACCGTCAAGCGATGTCCCTGACATGGCGCCAAGTGCCCAGATCGGCTCTGCCTTAGTCATCCCTTTCCCTCCAGCTTGCGGGCAAGTATAGAAGGCCCCGCACCCATCACTGCCTTCGGGCAAAGCATAGACGAAGGCCCATGACCTACCACCCGAAATCCGATTTCATCGCAGCGATAACTGAGCGTGGATTTCTTGCCGATTGCACAAATCTGCAAGAGTTAGACGACGCTTTCTGTACCGGGACGGTCACGGGGTACATCGGTTTCGATCTTACCGCCACCAGTCTCCATATCGGAAATCTCGTTCAGATAATGCTGCTGCGCTGGATGCAAAAAACCGGCCACCGGCCCATCACTTTAATGGGCGGCGGGACAACCAAAGTTGGCGATCCGTCTGGCAAAGACGAAATGCGCAAAATCCTGTCGGTCGAGCAGATAAACGAAAACGCAAACGGCATCCGCAAAGTCTTTTCCAATTACATCTCGTATGGTGACGGGCCAACGGATTCGCCTTTGGTGAACAACGCGGAATGGCTGGATCAACTTGGCTATATCGATTTCCTACGCGACATCGGTAAGCACTTCACCATCAATCGGTTACTGGCCTTCGAAAGCATAAAATCGCGGCTCGACAGAGAGCAGGCTCTTTCATTCATAGAGTTCAACTACATGCTGCTACAGGCCTATGACTTTCTCCAGCTCTATCGGCAATATGGCTGCATCCTCCAGATGGGTGGCTCGGATCAATGGGGGAACATTGTCTCGGGCGCCGATCTGATCCGCCGCGTCGAAGGCAAAGACGCATTCGGATTGACTACGCCGCTCGTGACCCGTGCCGATGGCCAGAAAATGGGAAAATCCGCCGAAGGTGCGATCTGGTTGAACGAAGACAAGATGACCAGCTACCAGTTCTGGCAATGGTGGCGCAACATCGTGGACGCAGACGTCGGCAAATTTCTGAAGATGTTCACCGAGATGCCGATCGACGAGTGTGAAAAGCTGGGCGAGCTGGAAGGGTCCGAGATCAACGAGGCAAAAGTCCGGCTGGCAAATGAAGTGACGGCACTTCTGCACGGAGAAGATGCCGCTGCCGCCGCTGAGGCCACCGCGCACGAGGTTTTTGAGAAAGGTGGGGTCGGTGACGATCTCCCGACGCTTTCGCTGACTTCTGCTGATGTGGGTGACGGAATTTCCATTGTGCAATTGATAGTGCGAACTGGATTGGCTAAATCCGGCAAAGAGGCCAAAAGATTGATTGCCGACAACGGCGCGAAGCTCGATGATCAACCGTTGACTGACGCGAGCCTGATGCTTGACGCGGCCGCGCTTTCATCGCCCGTCAAATTGTCGGCCGGTAAAAAACGCCACGCGTTAGTGACGCTTGGAAACTAGACGAACTTAGCATTTCCGATGCGCGCGAATTTCCTAGCGCTGCACTCTAGTTCAGCATCCAATCTCCGTCCGGGAAAAAGGCATGAAACGCGAAGGCAAACATGACGTCGTGCGGCAAATCGTTTCCACCAGCGTCACGCACCCGCACTGTGCCGA
Source organism: Boseongicola sp. (assembly GCA_051009475.1). Classification (GTDB taxonomy): domain Bacteria; phylum Pseudomonadota; class Alphaproteobacteria; order Rhodobacterales; family Rhodobacteraceae; genus CAXMNX01. Next base: position 9,060 of record JBPCWO010000397.1, on the reverse strand, counting down.
CATTTTTGCCCTCTGAAACCCGATAGTGATCAAGTGCCGATGACTGACCGCTGGTCCAGCTTAGTGTAAGGCCGGCCTCACTGATCGTTTCTTCTTGGCGCAGCCGGTCAAACGTCCAGGCCTTATCACCAACGCGAACAACGCGCATGAGCGCGGGGATTTCGTGCGGCGGCATTTCACCACTGTAAAGGAAGGGGCGCGTCGAACTGTCATATCCAACGTATGGATTGCGCCCGTATTGCCGTGGCCAGTCAGGCTCGTCCATGACCAGACCGTCAGGATTTCTCGCATTGAACTCTGACCAGCTCTCCATCCATGTCGGCAATTGGGTTAGTTCGACACCGGTCATTTCGCCAACGATTCCGGTGCCGATCGCTTGCTGCCACCAGCTTTCGGTTTGGCGGTCGTACATGACCATGTCCGAGTTTCTGAGTTTGCCTGAAACGCCAAAGCTCAGAACCCGTCCGTCCACGCGCCTATCAAAAGTTATCCCGGAATTGCAAAGCGGGCAAAATGTAACGGTCACCGGAACTCCGCCCACCGTGTCATTAACGATCTCGTGCCAGGTCAGATAACGGACTGGATAGGTCCGTGGTTCGGCACCGTCGATCTCAATAGTGATAACCGGCTCATTCTCGCCAAGTCGAGTTTCATCTGCGACGGGAATGAAACTGACGTCATCCAAGGCCGGAATTCCATCTTTTGGCGGACCGCCGGACATGATTTCGGCCCAGTTCTCAATCGTTGTCTGTTCGAAATCGGTATTAGGCCATTCATTACGCCAAAATGAAGGATCTGCTTGTACAGCCGACAAACCCAGCCCGACCACTAACGCCGAAATCGCAGCGAAATGATTAAAGCCCATGGGAATCCCTCCTACCGGTTGTTCTTTATGAATGTGGCAGGTCGCAGTCTTCTGGAATACCCCACTTCACGCGGGGTTGATCGGAAGTATGCAGCACTAACGCTCGACAGATACGCTTTCCATGATATCCGGCGCGCCGACGACGGCGCCGTTTCGGCCGGTCCCGCGTTTGATGGCGTCCACGATTTCCATTCCTTCGATCACGCGGCCAACGACTGTGTATTGTCCGTTCAGGAAATGCCCGGCGTCAAACATAATGAAGAACTGTGAATTAGCCGAATTCGGACTTTGTGATCGTGCCATTCCGACGATACCACGATCATAAGGTACGTCAGAGAACTCAGCCGTAATATCTGGCCGATCCGAACCGCCAACGCCCGCCGGGCAATCTGCATTTGCGCGGCCGCATTGCACATCACCCGTTTGCGCCATGAATCCTTCGATTACCCGGTGAAAGACAACTCCATCATACGCGCCTTCTTCTGCCAAAGCCGCGATTTGGGCGACGTGCTTAGGTGCGACATCTTCTAACAGGTCAATGACAATGCGCCCATTTGCTTCGCCAGAAACGTCTATTACCAGATTGGGCCCATCACCGTCCTGCGCCATCGCCGGCGCCGCACCAATTGCGAGAGCAAGAGCCAATTTACGCATCAGCAGCTACCTTCATGCTAAGCATCCGGTCGGGATTCATTGGCGGCTCTCCACGTGCGATTGCGTCAACATGTTCCATTCCCGAAGTAACGCGGCCATAAACCGTGTACTGACCATTTAGAAAGTGGTTGTCCGAAAAATTGATGAAAAACTGGCTATTGGCCGAATTTGGGTTCTGAGATCTTGCCGCGCCGATCGTGCCGCGATCATGTGGAATGCTGCCGAACTCGGCTACGACATCGGGCCGGTCTGAACTACCTGTGCCCGCTCGGCGCAGATTGAACCCATCTTCAAAATCGCCGTGCTCGACGTCGCCCGTCTGGGCCATAAACCCATCGATCACCCGGTGAAAGACGACGTTGTCATACTCGCCGGCACGGGCCAGATCTTTGATCCGCTCGCAATGCGCGGGCGCCACGTCCGGCAAAAGCTCAATCGTGACGCTCCCATCCTTAAGCTCGATGATGATCGTATTTTCGGGGTCTTTGTGGTCGGCCATGTCGGCTCCTCTGGATCAGTTTTTCGGGACACTATTCAGCAATGGCGTCAAGGAAAAGCCGAAAGGCGACAAAGCGCCTGTTGACGGCAGTCACCATGCGGTTACGGAAGTGTGTGTGCATTACGGAGGCGAGAATGGCCTGGAAAACCCTCGATGATATGGACCTCGCCGGAAAGACCGTCCTGACCCGCGTCGATCTGAATGTGCCTGTTCAAGATGGGCGGGTGGCAGACACCACTCGAATCGAACGCATTGTTCCAACGATTCGAGACATTCTCGCAGGCGGCGGTAAACCTGTAATGCTAGCGCACTTTGGTCGTCCAAAAGGCCAACCGGTGCAAGAATTTAGCCTGCGCATCACTCTGCCCTCATTAAAAGCAACTTTAGGCACCGAAATAACATTCATCGAAAAGCCTGACCGTGCCACAATCGACGCGCTTCCCGCCGGGGCGGTTGTGTTGGTCGAAAACACGCGTTTCACGGCGATGGAAGAGGCTAATGACCCGCGAATGGCTCAGTTTTTGGCCTCGCTTGGTGACATCTATTGTAACGACGCTTTTTCCGCTTCCCACCGCGCTCATGCGTCGACTGAGGGCGTAGCACACCTGCTTCCGGCCTGCGCAGGGCGGTTGATGAACGCTGAATTACAGGCTTTGGAAACCGCGCTTGGTGAACCGGCGCGCCCTGTAGTGGCAGTCGTTGGCGGTGCGAAGGTGTCCACCAAGTTAGAACTCCTTGGAAATCTTGTTCGCAAGGTTGATACGCTTGTGATTGGTGGTGGGATGGCAAACACATTTTTGGCCGCGAAGGGCTTCGATGTCGGCAAATCACTTGCCGAACACGATCTGGCGAGCACCGCCCGCGAAATTATCGCCAAAGCCGAAGTAGCCAAATGCGAAATTCTATTGCCGACCGACATTGTTTGCGCGACGGAGTTTGCCGAGCACGCTGACAACATGACAGTACCGGCAGATGCGTGTCCGCCAGATCGAATGATTTTGGACGCCGGACCAAATTCTGTAAAAACGATCGCCAAGGCTTTTGACACAGCAAGAACGCTAATATGGAACGGCCCATTGGGAGCGTTCGAAATCGCGCCATTTGATGCAGCCACGAACGCGGCTGCTCGACATGCGGCGGATCTGACAAGGGCCGGTAATCTCATTTCGGTCGCTGGCGGAGGTGACACCGTCGCGGCTCTGAACCGCGCAGGTGTCGCACAGGACTTCAGCTATATTTCGACCGCCGGCGGTGCATTTCTCGAATGGATGGAAGGCAAATCTTTGCCAGGCGTTGCAGCGCTTGAACAGTAGTGACACACCGTTAGCGGCACCATGATTGCACCCCTTCCAGAGGTTCTCTAATACAGGCGCAAGCTCATTTAGGAACGAGGGTCAGATGGCACGCGAACAACAAGCAGATCAAATGCGGAGCGGCAAAGGTTTTGTAGCCGCGCTCGACCAAAGCGGTGGTTCCACTCCAAAGGCACTGGGACTCTACGGGATCGACGAAAATGCGTATTCATCAGAAGCGGAGATGTTCGATCTGATCCACGAAATGCGCTCGCGAATCGTTGCTGCACCGTCATTCATTGGCGACAATGTGGTCGGAGCTATCCTGTTTGAAATGACCATGGATCGCGATTTCTTTGGCAAGCCAGCGGCGAACTATCTATGGGAAGACCGAGGGGTTGTGCCGTTCCTGAAGTGTGACAAAGGTCTCGAAGCTGAAGCAAACGGCGTGCAACTTATGAAACCCATGGGTGACCTTGACGGGCTTTTGACCAGAGCCACTCAGAAAGGCGTTTTCGGCACAAAAATGCGTTCTGTCATCGGAAGCGCCAATTCAGCCGGGATCGCATCCAATGTGGCGCAACAAATCGAAATCGGCGAACAAATCCTCGGTCGCGGTCTGGTGCCGATTCTCGAACCAGAAGTCACGATTTCAATCCCGGACAAAACCGAAGCCGAAGCAATTCTCAGAAACGAAATTCTGAACCAACTCGACGGCGTGTCGGGCGAAATCATGTTCAAACTAACGCTGCCTTCAGAAGACAACTTTTATGAAGCCATCATAGACCATCCAAAAGTAATGCGGGTGGTGGCACTTTCAGGTGGGTATTCCCGAGCCGAGGCAAATGACCTTCTTGGCCGAAACTCCGGTATGATCGCGAGTTTCAGCCGCGCGTTGACGGAAGGGTTGCGCGCGCAGCAGTCAGACGACGAATTCAATGAAATGATCGGCAGCACCATTCAGTCGATCTACGAAGCATCGATCACCTGAACTGAAACACTAATCCGCCGAACGCCAAAAAATTGGATTCCCAATGCGGATTGGCTGTGGCATGATTGTAAAACAAACTCCGCTAGAGAGTTCGACGGGCGAGTAAATGAGCAGCAATTTAAAACGGCCAGCGCTTGGGTTGATCTTCTACTTTGCCTTGATGTTTTCATTGGGCCTTTATTTTACTTTTGCCAGTGTGCAAGGTGATTTTGGTTTGTTCCGCCGCGTGCAAATCGACGCCGAAGCCGAAGCACTGAGCGTTGAAAAGGCAAGGCTTGCCACAGAAGTCAAAAGCCTGGAAAACAAGACCCGACGTCTGAGTGATGATTATCTCGATCTTGATCTGCTCGACCAGCAGGCGCGCGATATCTTGGGCCTTATTCGATCAGACGAAATCGCGCTAAACTAACAAATATTCTAGGGTTGCAGGCACAGCATGGCGGATTTGCGGCCCATTGCTGACTTTGCACGTGCGTTCCGCAGATCCATGGTGTATGGAATAGTTTAACGGTGAACTAGTTTGATCCGGCCAGGGAGGACGCTGACCATGGCGGCAAAGCGCGCCACACGAAAAACGAATGCCTCGAAAGAGGAATTACTTAAGTATTACCGTGAGATGCTGCTCATCCGCCGCTTTGAGGAAAAGGCCGGCCAGCTTTACGGAATGGGCCTGATCGGCGGTTTTTGCCACCTCTACATTGGACAAGAGGCCGTCGTTGTCGGTCTGGAAGCCGTTACCGAAGAAGGCGATCGCCGCATAACCACTTATCGCGATCACGGACACATGCTTGCTTGTGGCATGGATCCGAAGGGCGTCATGGCCGAGCTGACAGGACGCGAAGGCGGGTATTCAAAGGGCAAAGGCGGCTCGATGCACATGTTTTCGAAGGATGCGCGTTTCTACGGCGGCCACGGAATCGTCGGCGCCAACGTACCACTTGGTACCGGCCTTGCTTTTGCCGACAAGTATTTGGGCAACGACCGCGTGACGTTCACCTACTTTGGCGACGGCGCTGCCAACCAGGGGCAGGTTTACGAGGCATACAACATGGCCGAGCTATGGGACCTGCCGGTTGTCTACGTAATCGAGAATAACCAATATGCGATGGGCACCGCAGTGAAGCGTGCGACCAAGTCACGTTCACTGTGGGAACGCGGTGCGGCTTACGGCATACCGGGCGAAGAAGTTGATGGGATGGACGTACTCGCGGTCAAGGCCGCGGGTCAGAAGGCGACCAAACACTGCCGCGCCGGCAAGGGCCCCTACATCCTCGAAGTCATGACCTATCGCTATCGCGGACATTCCATGTCCGACCCGGCAAAATACCGGACTCGCGACGAGGTGCAGAAAATGCGCGAAGAACGCGACGCGATCGAGGCGGTTCGCAAGCGTGTTCTCGATGCCGACCCAAAGGCCGAGGACGAGTTGAAAGCGATCGACAAAGAAATCAAAGAGATCGTGAATGCCGCCGCCGAATACTCAAAAGAAAGTCCCGAGCCCACTCTGAGCGAGCTTTGGACTGACATTTACGCCTAAACAGGACAGCGCCATGCCGCATTTCGAAATTCATGTGACTGATATCGACAGCGCCAAGAAATTCTATGGCGGGTTATTTGGCTGGTCATTCTCACCGATGCCCGGTGGTGAGGACGTGGACTATCACCTAATCGAGGGCAGCCAGATTGGAATGGAAGCTGGCGTGTCCGGCGGACTGATGCGCCGTATGGGCGAAGCGCCCAGTGCAGGCTCGCCGATCAGAGGCGGAACGATGACCTTTGATGTTGCCGATTGCGACGATCGGTACACATGGGCGTTGGAAAATGGCGGTGCGGAAGCGTTGCCCCCCGAAGATTATCCAGGGATCGGGCGATGCGCATATGTTGAAGATGGTCAGGGCAATGTCGTTGGCTTCTTAGCACCCGCTGAGGGAGAAACCTGACCATGGCGACCGAAATTCTTATGCCCGCGCTTTCCCCGACGATGGAGGAAGGCACACTGGCGAAATGGCTGGTCAAAGAGGGCGACACAGTTTCGTCGGGCGACATACTGGCCGAGATTGAGACTGACAAAGCCACAATGGAATTCGAAGCGGTCGACGAGGGCACCATTGGCAAGATTTTTGTGGCGGAAGGCACAGAGGGCGTAAAAGTTAACGTGCCAATTGCTGTCATCGTTGAAGATGGCGAAAGCGCCGACGACATTCAAGTCTCAGCACCTGCTCCGACTGCCGCCGCCGAACCGACTGAAGCAACTGCGGCTCTTGCAACTGCTCCGGCGGCTCCGAAACTCGTTTCTTCGGTAGCACCCGACTATCCCGAAGGCACTGAGATGGTCTCGACAACAGTTCGCGAGGCACTTCGGGACGCGATGGCTGAAGAAATGCGTCGCGACGAGATGGTTTCAACGACCGTCCGCGAGGCTCTCCGCGACGCAATGGCCGAGGAAATGCGACGCGACGATATGGTCTTTCTGATGGGCGAAGAAGTCGCCCAATACCAGGGCGCATATAAAATATCACAGGGCCTACTGGATGAGTTTGGCGATAAACGCGTCATTGACACTCCGATCACAGAACACGGCTTCGCAGGTGTTGGCGTAGGCGCGTCCTGGGGCGGTCTTCGACCCATCGTTGAATTCATGACGTGGAATTTCGCGATGCAAGGTATCGACCAGATCGTCAACTCGGCTGCAAAAACTCTTTATATGTCCGGTGGTCAAATGGGTTCACCCATCGTTTTTCGCGGGCCAAACGGGGCCGCCGCCCGCGTCGGCGCGCAACACAGCCAGGATTATGCCGCCTGGTATGCGGCTGTTCCTGGTCTTTATGTTTGCCAGCCCTATTCAGCGGCTGACGCCAAAGGGCTTTTAAAAACTGCCATTCGCGACAACAATCCGGTTGTCTTTCTGGAAAACGAAATTCTCTACGGCCAGTCGTTCGACGTGCCGAAATTGGATGATTTCACAGTTCCCTTTGGCAAGGCTCGTATCTGGCGCGAAGGCGACGACGTCACGCTCGTCAGTTGGGGCATTGGAATGAAATATGCGCTCGAAGCTGCTGATGAATTGGCCGGCGAAGGCATCGCCGCCGACGTGATTGATCTTCGAACCCTAAGGCCACTTGATATCGAAACTGTCGTGCGTTCGGTCCAGAAAACCAATCGATGCGTCACAATTGAAGAGGCGTGGCCTGTCTGTTCGATGTCGGACCACATCGGTTCCGCAATCATGCGCGAGGCATTCGATTATCTTGACGCTCCGGTTCTGAAATGCACTGGCAAGGACGTGCCAATGCCCTATGCGGCAAATTTGGAAAGACTGGCGCTAACATCCACCAAGGAAGTGATCGACGCGGCAAAAGCCGTGACGTATCGATAGGCGAAGAATGGAAATCAAAGGGCGCGACCCAGCAACAGAAAGCTATCGTGTTGTGGTCAAAGTTGACGGGCGCGATGTGACGGCGCTGGTGCCAGAAAGGCTTGCTGCGGATTTTCGCGTGATAGGATCTCGGCCATCGCATCAGACCGCCTATGTCTGGATCGCTGCTCACAAGGCGAGAATCGAGGCCACAATTTCTGCGCTTGCGCGCGGATCGACGCGAATGAAATCGCCATTTGACCAGATTACGCTTGTTAAGGAACACTGAGATGCCGACCGAAGTTTTGATGCCCGCACTCTCTCCCACGATGGAGGAAGGCACGCTTGCCAAGTGGCTGGTCAAGGAAGGCGATACCGTTTCGTCAGGCGATCTTCTGGCCGAGATTGAGACCGATAAGGCAACGATGGAGTTCGAGGCCGTCGACGAAGGCACGGTCGGCAAACTGCTTGTCACCGAAGGATCGGAAGGCGTGAAAGTGAACACACCAATAGCCGTACTTTTGGAAGACGGCGAAAGTGTTGAAGACATCGGCCCCGCATCAGCACCTGCGGTGGTGTCGGAGACCCCGACCGCTGTCGAAAGTGCGCCTGTTGCGCAGCCAGCGGCAATAGCACCCGTGCCGACAGCTCCGGCTTCGGCCGATGGCACCCGGATCTTTGCTTCGCCACTGGCCCGGCGAATTGCCAAGGACAAGGGCCTGGATCTTAGTCAACTCAAAGGATCGGGACCGCACGGACGGATCGTGAAAGCTGATGTTGAAAACGCCCAGCCATCAGCCTCAGGACCCACTTCGGCAACTCGCGCGGCTGCAACTATAGCGGCCCCCGCGGGTTCAAGCGTCGATCAAATACTCAGGATGTACGACGGCCGCGAATTTGAAGAAGTTACTCTCGACGGTATGCGGAAGATTATCGCATCTCGTCTGACCGAGGCCAAACAAACGATCCCGCATTTCTACCTGCGCCGCGACATCCAGTTGGATGCACTTCTCAAATTCCGCGGTGAGCTGAACAAACAGCTCGAAACAAGGGGCGTGAAGTTGAGTGTGAATGACTTCATCATCAAGGCCTGCGCGATAGCTCTTCAGCAAGTGCCAGCCGCAAACGCGGTCTGGGCCAGCGACCGCATCCTGCAGCTGAAACCATCCGATGTGGCGGTTGCCGTTGCCGTCGAAGGCGGACTGTTCACGCCGGTGCTGAAAGACTCTCACGAGAAAACTCTCTCAACGCTTTCATCCGAGATGAAAGACCTTGCGTCCCGCGCCCGCGATCGAAAGCTTGCTCCAGAAGAATACCAGGGCGGAGCCTTTGCAATATCAAATCTGGGGATGTTCGGTATCGATAATTTTGACGCAGTGATCAATCCGCCGCACGGCGCAATTC
>JBPCWO010000396.1:0-7350 GCA_051009475.1 Boseongicola sp. | reverse complement strand
CAGAGAATACCGGCTTCTTCGAGGTTGACGTAAATCGTCGCGTTTTCGCAGCCTAGGAGCGCCAACAAACGTTCGGCCTTTCCGGGCGAAGCCGGCGCCACACGCAAATCGGAAGAAGCAAAAAGCGGGTTCGCCGAAATTCGGGAAAGCAGCCGCTCTGTCAAATTTCCGTCAAGCGCAATAGTGCCGCTATAAGGCGCATCTGCTGATCCCAGACGACCGTCGGACAGTGGCTTCAGAATCTTATCATCAGCTGCCTCGAGTGAATGCGCATCAGCAATTGCAGCGATCAACCCGTTGGCACCTTCGATCGCCATATACCGGTCCGTTGGAAGATCAGTTGACCGGTAAATAAGTTCAGTATTGATCCCCAGGTCAGCGGCTGCCGCAACCAATTCATCGCCTTCGGGATCTCGCCCAACAGCTGTAAGTAGCACAGGTGTTATAGAGAAGCGTCTGAGCGTCATGGCAATGATCATTGCGACACCGCCCGGCAAACGCGTGATGCGCCCCGGAACATCAGAGCCGACACGCATTACCGCGCCGGAGCGACCAATAACGTCCCATAGCACGGATCCAATGCAAAGGACTTCTTGGGGTTTGTTCATTTTTGCTCCGCCGGCGCCGACATAAGTGCTGCCAAGTCTGCAAAGCAACCGTTTTCGTCGCAAAGCGCAAGCGTCGCTTGAAAAATCGATGTGGCGCGTTCATTGCCGATGACGGGTACTGCATAATCCATGTATTTCTCGACGATATCGGCTTCGGAGTAAGGTCGGTCCGGCCCACCTCGCGCTTCGACAAATCCCGACGCCAGCACTTCTCCGGACTTCAGCGTCAAAGTCACATCTGCGCTTCTCCCTGCCGGAAAATTCGCTTCGTGTTCCGCCGAAGTCACCATTTCGGTCGCTGCAACCAGCCTCGCAGTTACAGGATCGCTCAGCGCGTCACCTGTGATGTCTTCGACGCCAATCCGACCGTTTATGATCATTTTGGCAACTGCATAGGGCAATGAATACTGCGCCTCAGACGTGGTGTCGGGCATGCCGGGAAAAAGCTGCACGGCATTCTGAAAACTCGCGATGCGGATGCCGATAACATCCTCTGCCGTAACGCCGTGGCTTTGACAAAGCTCTCGTGCGGCATCGATTGGTGCATGGGCCCAGCGGCAAATTGGATACGGCTTTATATACTGAACGTCGGTTTGCCAGACATCGCCCAAATCTGCCCAATACTCGGACGCCTCATCTGCCTCGACAGTGATCGCTGGTGCCCCGATGAACCCCATTTCCGCCATCAGCAACGACGACAACCCAACGAACGCCCCCATTCCTGATCCGTCATGAAGCATGGTCGGATTGGCAATCTCGCGCATCATCTGGCTTCGCGGACCGTGGTATTCGGCAATTCCCAAAGCATGCCTTAGCGTCGTGTCGGGCACACCACGAAGCCGCGCGGCCATGGCGGCGGCGCCGAGCGCATTCCATGAACCTGAAGTGTGATAATCACTGACCGTGGCATGCAAAGCGAGGCCTGAGCGCCCCGCAACTTCGTATCCGATGACAAGCGCGGCGAGCGCATCGTCGCCTCTTAGGTTCGGAATGTTTTCCGCGATCGCCGCCAATGAAGGTACCAGGGCCACGCCGATGTGCCCTTTGACCGGATTGAAACCGTCGTGAGCATCCAGATTGTCAATCTGGCTTGCTGCACCAAAAGCCGCACCCGGGATACTGGCCTTTCTGCCATCGAACAGCAACGTGGCAGCGTCATCCGGCGTCGAAGTTGAATAGAACCTTACGGCGGTCTCGCGGGCAATTTGGCCGGCCTCAATTTTTGTGGCCGCAATACAGACGCCAATTGTATCCAGAAACAGAAATGCCGCACGGCGACGGGTGGCCTCGGGGATACCTGAAGTTGCCGTCCGCAGCGTGAATGCAACGGGATCGACGTGAATATCGTCGCTGCTCAGTTTGACGCCATCTTCCATGGCAATTCCTTTCACTGGACCCGCTCTTGGGGAAAGCTAACCGCGCATCGTCACCGAGGCCAATTCATTTCGTGGCAGTGCGCCAAAAGTTGATCCTGCAAAACCAGCGCTGTGAGAATCGAAGGCCTGTGATACATTGTCGATATGTTCTGGCGAGTAGCGAAAGCTGTGCTGGTTCTTCCGGGAACCGCTCTGATTTACATCCCGCTGCTGATCCATTGGTTCAGCAAAGGTTGGCCGTTTGGCGGCCCAATTGGCAGCACCCTGAATTTGGTATTGGCCGCAATACTGGCGGTTCCTTCAGTCCTTCTGGCAGTCAGTACAGTCAGGCTATTCGCTCACGAGGGTGATGGAACTCCTGCGCCGTGGGATCCACCTCAAAAATTTGTGGTGAGCGGACCATACCTTTACATGCGCAATCCTATGCTGACCGCCGCTATTCTGCTGATCATTGCAGAGGCGATTGCGCTAAGCAGTGTGGCGCTATTGGGTTGGGCAGTTTTATTCTTTCTTCTCAACACCGTCTATTTTGCATTCTCGGAAGAGCCGGGATTAGAACGCCGCTTTGGAGATTCTTACGTGCAATACAAAGCATCGGTGCCTAGGTGGATACCAAATCTACAACCCTACGAACCATCAAAGGGCGGATGAAGCGTATTTTGATGTCGGCCATCGAAAGGCAGATTCAATGAGCTTCTCCAACGAGGCATTCGCATTTCTTCGCGACTTGGAAAGAAACAACACGAAAGAATGGTTTGAAGCCAACCGGCATCGTTACGAAGTATCATGGAAGTCCGCAGCACTCGATTTCATCTCTGACATCGCAGAGGACATGGCAAACCAAGATCCGCCGTTGAAAGCCGAGGCGCGGCTGAACGGATCTCTTCGACGGATCAATCGCGATGTCCGATTTTCAAAAGATAAGTCGCCCTATAACCCGAGTCTGCACATGATATTTTGGGCAGGGGTTCATCCAAATCGCTCGCCCGGAATGCACATTGTTCTTCAATCGGGCGGTGTTGGAAATGGCGCCGGCCAGTTTGGCATTGATCCGAAAACGTTGTCGGGTCTTCGTGCACGGATCCTGGACAAAGCAGACGGCAATGCGCTCCAGTCCGCTGTCAAAAGGGCCGCAACAGTTGACTGTTCGATGGGCGATCCGGAACTTGCGTGTCTCCCAAAGGGATATACCGCCGAAGGCCCGCGCGCAGATCTCTTGCGACACAAATCGTTTGTTGCACGAACCTACGGTGATCCCGTATCGAAAGACGTTATTCTCGGGCCTGATGGCAAAAGCTGGGTTCTTCAAACCACCAAAGCATTGATGCCCTTAATCCGGTGGCTCAACGCCGGCACATCGTGAATCCCCCTATGTCTCGCGGTCTTCACGACTTCTCTGGCTTGCGCCGGGCAAAAAGCAATTTCAAGTAAGATCGATACATCAAAATCTGTTGTGACCGCGCTTTGGGCCGACCAGTTGATCGGGCATGAACGATTGCGCCTTCGAACACGGTATTGAACATTGCTGAAACGCTTTCCAATGGAACATCGTCAGCCATTTCATACTGGTCTGCAATTCGCTCAAAAAACCTCAATCGCCGGCCCTCCCAATCCAGCACTACTTTTCGCATACTTTCGACGATTTCTCGGTCAAACAATCGCTCCTGATAAACAATTGCGGACATCAAGCTACCGCTTTCAAAGTCATCTTCTGCGGCCACAGATTCCGCCAACAGCTTCAGAATAATCAAAACGACTTGCAATGGATCGTCAGTGAGCTCCTGAGCGCGCGCTTCCATTTCATCCGCGCGGGCCGAGAACTGAGCAATTGATCGATCGAGCAGCGCGCGCGCCAGCGCATTCTTGTCCGCAAAATGGTAGAAAAATCCGCCTTTCGTAACGCCTGCTTCGGCGACAATTTCTTCGATAGATGTTGCGCCGAACCCCTTCGTTAGGACGGCGCGCTCGGCAATATCGAGCATCCGATCTTTTGCTGATCCCTGTTTGACCATGTCGTTGACTTTACCAAAGGTACAGTTATGGCGCTAAGGACATTCAGTTATTGGAATGTAATCCCATATAGATACTTGAAATTATTGCATAAAATGTGCTTACCGCACTAAACCGTAAGACAACTATCTAAGAATTCTCCGTTTCGGCATAGCTCGCGGCATCAGAAACAGGAGATATCAATGACACCCATTTCACGTATCGACCGAATTATGTCGACCCAACAACCCTGGCTGACCGACGGTGGTCTGGAAACAACCATGATTTTTCATGACGGCCTTGATCTGCCTCTGTTTGCGTCTCTGCATCTTTTAGAGAATGACGAAGGATTGTCCGCACTGACCAAATACTTCGACCGCTATCTGTCCATCGCACGCGAGGCTGGAACCGGCTTTGTGCTGGATACTGCAACCTGGCGTTCCGGAGCAGCTTGGGCAGAGCCTCTTGGTCGGACCGAAGCTCAGATGGAAAGCTCTGTGCGTTCCGCCGTCAGTTTTGCCGATGCATTTCGTGCATCCCGCGAAACTCCCGATACACCGATAATCCTGAACGGTGTCATCGGTCCGGCCGGTGATGGTTATTCGCCTGACAAGCTACTATCTGCCGCCGAAGCAGAAGCTATCCACCTCAAACAGGCACGATGGATGGCCAGCGCTGGTGCAGATGTCGTCACCGCAGTGACAATGACGCATGCGGGCGAAGCAATTGGCGTTGTGCGATCTGCAAAGGCTGCGGGGCTTCCGGTTGTCATCAGCTTCACCGTTGAAACCGACGGCCATCTACCGACGGGTCAACCGTTGGGCGAAGCCATCGCCGAAACGGACGCTGCGACCGACAATGCGCCGATCTATTACATGGTCAATTGCGCGCATCCTGATCACTTTTCAGCCAAGTTAGCCGGTGATTGGATTGAACGCGTCAGTGGCATTCGGGCAAATGCGTCGCGCATGAGCCATGCCGAACTTGACGAGGCCGAAGAGCTTGACGATGGCGACCCTGAAGAGTTTGGCAGTTTGCACGGCGAGTTCGCGAGCCGTCTTCCGAATCTCCGCGTGATCGGTGGCTGCTGCGGCACAGACGACCGGCATGTAGGCTGCGCTGCGCGTCATGTTATTCTCGCACCGGCCAAAGCCGCCTGAGCACGACAAAGCTAGCAATCTGAAATTATTGCTGAACTTTCAATCTCAGGCATGTCTGCAGGGCAGGGCGGTTATCCGCGTTGCCCTGCAAACTTTTCCTGCCACTCCTCACGCTCTTCATCGCTGATTTTGCGAAACAAGACATCCGGCACCGTAAACGAATGCCCTTCCGGCAATGCCGATAACGCCTCGTGCAAATTGTCTGGCCAGTTGGTATCAAGCGTATTCATCGACGACAGCATCCGCGCTGCTGCATCCGGGATAAACGGCGCCGAGATTACCGCATAGATCCGGATAAGGTTGAGTGCCAGTCGGACAATTGTCGCTGCTTTTTCCGGGTCATCTTTGATTACCACCCAAGGAGCCGCGGACTGCAGATACTCATTGCCTAAAACCCAAATTGCGCGCAACTCGATTGCCGATTTGCGCACTTCCATAGCTTCCATCTGCGCAGAATAGGCTGCGAGACCGGCTTCAAGTTTCTCAATCAGGGCATTTTCTTCCGCACCCCATTCGCCGCCGCCCGGAACGACTTCCCCCCACTTCGAACGGCAGAATTTGGTGACGCGACTAACGAAATTGCCCAGAACGTCCGCGAGATCTTTGTTGACGGACGCCTGGAAGTTTTCCCAGGTGAATTCGCTGTCCGAGCTTTCCGGCGCATGGCTTAAAAGCCACCATCGCCAATAGTCGGCAGGAAGGATCTCCAAGGCCTGATCCATAAAGACGCCACGCCCCTGGGACGTCGAAAATTGGCCGCCGTCATAATTCAGAAAATTGAACGACTTAATGTAGTCGACCAACTTCCAGGGTTCACCCGAACCGATGATTGTTGCGGGGAAACTAAGCGTGTGAAACGGCACGTTGTCTTTGCCCATGAACTGAACATAGCGAACATCGTCTGCACCTTTATCGGTTCGCCACCAGCGTTCCCAATCAGCATCTGGGCGACCGGCTGCATCGGACCACTCCTTCGCGCATGCGATGTATTCGATCGGCGCATCGAACCAGACATAGAAAACTTTGTCCTCCATGCCGGGCCAATCATCTTCGCCTTTTCTGACAGGAACGCCCCAGTCAAGATCGCGCGTTATGCCTCTATCTTGAAGGCCGTCGCCGTCATTCAGCCACTTCTTTGCAATCGAGGTCGTCAGAACGGGCCAGTCAGTTTTGCTTTCGATCCAATCCGAAAGCTCCTGACGCAACGTGCGCTGCTTAAGATAAAGATGCTTGGTTTCGCGCACCTCAAGATCCGTCGAACCCGAGATAGCCGAACGCGGCTCGATCAAGTCTATGGGGTCAAGTTGCTTGGTGCAGTTTTCGCATTGATCGCCGCGCGCACGATCATATCCGCAATTGGGGCAGGTGCCTTCAATATACCGGTCAGGAAGAAACCTGCCGTCCTCGTTCGAGTAGACTTGGCTTTCAACCACCTCCTCGATCAGACCGGCATCAGCAAGCCGGCCGGCAAAATGCTGAGTCAACGCATGGTTCTGCGGCGATGAAGATCGTCCAAATTGGTCAAACGACAATCGGAATCCGTCACTAAGCAGCTTTTGAACTTCCCACATCTCGGCGCAATACTCGGCAACCGGCTTGCCCGCTTTGGCAGCGGCCAGTTCTGCGGGCGTGCCATGCTCGTCCGTTGCACACAAAAACAGCACTTCGTTGCCGCGGGCGCGCATGTATCGTGCAAACAAATCGGCTGGCAACTGGGACCCGACAAGGTTTCCCAAGTGTTTGATCCCGTTGATATAGGGAATCGCCGAAGTGATCAGTAGTCGCGCCATATTGAGCGTCCTTTGGATTGCGCGGTCTCTTAACGTCTTGTGGTGCGGGCGTCACCCCTTTCTTCCTCGCAAAAATACTCCGGAGAGCGCGAGGGGCGGAGCTCCTCGCACAATACGGCTGAAACGCAGGCGCAACACCTCTTGCAATAATATTCAATCCCGACTACATCGCGCGGACTTCACAGGCAGGGTTTGGGCCTTCGGGGGAGACATCCCCGTCTGGTCCGCCGGTTGGGAGAAATCCCTTTTTGGCCCTGCCGAGGCGCGAAACCGGAAAGGAACTTGGACATGGCGCTCCCAGAATTTACGTTGCGCCAGCTTCTTGAAGCTGGTGTTCACTTTGGTCACCAAACGCAACGATGGAATCCCAAAATGGGTGAATTCATCTATGGCGACCGAAACGGAATCCACATCATCGATTTGACGC
>JBPCWO010000395.1:0-5286 GCA_051009475.1 Boseongicola sp. | reverse complement strand
TTCCAGAGGCCGGAGCGTGAGCCGCGGCGTCCTGAGCGTAGGCAGCGCCGCGGGAGTCATCAGATCACTCCAGGCGCTTTAGATAAGTCCATGTCGGCACTGGTACCTCGCGTGCAACGGAAAACGTCTCGGCGTCGCCGAGGTATTCAAACCCGGCGTTCGTCAGCACACGAGCTGATGCTGGATTATCCTGAAATACGCTGGCAAACATAGTATTATCTGCGTGCGGATTAGCCTCGATCAGGCCGCGCACTGCTTCGGATGCAAGCCCCGAATTCCAGAACGCCGGCACCACCCAATAACCGACTTCGGACTGATTGCGATCCATTTGTTCCAGTCCGATAAGACCCAGAAACTCGCCGAGTCCCGTGGCCGAGCCGTCCATGATCCAGATGTCTTCGGCTCTGTCGTTAGACAAGGCGTTCGCAATGAACGTATCGACTGCGCCCGGCGGAAGGGGATGCGGGATGTTCCGGGTCATACGCGCAACGCGTTCATCGGCGCCGAATAGTTCCAGATTGCCAGTGTCCGACCGGCGGGGCGCGCGAAGGATCAACCGTTCCGTCTCAATGACAGGCTGATTAACTATTGTATCTATTTTCACGGTGGCTCCTCCTTTGCCATCGCTGGGACGCGCCGCCCCTCAATCAGCGCATCAGAACTTCAAATGGGAACTGTTGCCAGTGGCTGCAAGCTGATCCCTGAAAGTTGAAAGGGGGACCGGCGGCGCCGATCCCCCTAATTCATTTGCCTTAAGGATCGGCTTACTCAGCTGCCTCCGCCATCGGAAGTACTGAAATAAATGTTCGGCCCTTGAGTCCTTTTTGGAACGTCACACTGCCTTCGACCGTTGCAAAGATTGTGTGATCGCGACCCATTCCAACGCCTTCGCCCGGCCACCATTTAGTGCCGCGTTGACGAACAATAATGTTCCCTGGAATTACGGCCTGGCCACCATATTTCTTGACGCCAAGGCGTCGGCCGGCTGAATCGCGACCGTTGCGGCTGGAGCCACCTGCTTTTTTGTGTGCCATGTCTCGTTACTCCGACTCTTTGACGATTGCTTTGGCCTGATCGACCCAGCCATCGCGTTCGATCCGACCCTTGAACGACAGTTTGTCGTCAAAATCGGCGATTTCGGCTTTACCCCACTTTGCGATCTGCGCAAACGTTGTGACGCCCAGATCATGCAGCTTTTTCTCAATCGCTGGACCAACGCCGGAAAGCTGCTTGAGATCATCCTTCTCACTCGCCGTTGCCTTTGGCGCAGCCTTTTTGGCCTCGGCCTTGGGCGCGGCTTCTTTCTTCGGTGCAGGCGCTTTCGCTTCAGCTTTTGCCGCCTCTTTCTTTGGCGCGGTTTTCTTAGCTGGTTTCTCGGCAATCTCTACATTGCCAACCGAGGCGGCACCGACGGCAGCCTTAACCCCTGACTTTTTGGCACCCTTTTCGAGGATGTCAGTGACACGCAACAGCGTGAGTTGCTGACGATGCCCTTTGGTGCGCTTTGAACCGTGCTTGCGGCGGCGTTTAACAAAGTGGATCACTTTGTCGCCCTTGATCTGATCGATCACGTCAGCCTGAACACCGGCATCAGCGATCATCGGCGTGCCAACATTGGCCCCAACCATCAAAATGTCGTTAAATTGAACTTTTTCTCCGGCGGCGGCTGCAAGTTTCTCGACACGAAGGACATCTCCGGCCTGAACTTTATATTGCTTGCCACCGGTCTTTAGGACCGCAAACATCTGGTCTTCCTTTTCATGTTTTCGCGCCCTGCGGCCCCCCATATTGGGTGTTTCGGGTCTTACCCGCCTCGGACTGCGCGCCCCGGTTCGGAGCGGTCATCATATTCCTGTCAGCGAGCGCTGCTCGCCAAGGGCTGGCTTATTGACCGAAGTGGTGTGCAAGTCAAGGCCTGCGCAGGGCGATGTCAAATGCAACAGAACTCATAGAAGATTGTTAGGGAAACGTCTTCCTTACGTACAAAGCTGCCATTGAAAAAACTCAGCGAATACCCATAACACTCTTGGTGAGCAAAATATGAAACTCGAAGACATTTGGTCGGAATACCGCGCCGGGATCAAAGCGTTTCTCCATTCACGGGTTTCAAATCCCGCGGATGTCGAAGACCTTTTGCAGGACATATCGGTCAAGGTGTTTGCGGGCCTACCATCGCTGGAAGACCGTTCCAAGTTACAGCCCTGGTTGTTTCGGACTGCCCATCGAACAATCATTGATTTCTATAGAAAAAACGCCAATGCAAGGGCCATTCACCCCGACGATCTGTGGTATTCCAAGGATGACCCGAATACGCGCCAAGACCTTGAGCGCTGCGTCGAACCGTTCATCAAAGCGCTACCTGCCGAAACTGCCAAAATGCTGACCGCTATCGACCTTGAAGGCGTGTCACAACGGGACTATGCGGCAGCAAATGGACTGTCCTATTCAACTCTGAAATCACGCGTCCAAAAAGGTCGATCAGCACTGCGCGAGGTTTTTGAAGGCTGCTGCAAAATGTCCGTGGATTCGCGTGGCAACATCTCTGATTATCATTCTAGATCAGGCGTTTGCAAAAAATGTTGATCTGAGCGTCGTCTTTTTGAACACGCGCTCGTCTTACAAGCAAACGCATCGAGATGAAGGACGAACCAATGATCAAGATTGTGAGCTTCAAGATCTGCCCGTTTGTGCAACGCGTGACCGCGATGCTTGAGGCCAAGAACCTGCAATATGAGATCGAATACATCAGCCTGAGTGACAAACCGGACTGGTTTCTTAAGCTTTCCCCGACAAGCCAAGTTCCGTTGCTTGTGACCCAAGGTGGCACTGTACTTTTCGAATCTGATGCCATCGTCGAGTACATCGATGAAATAACCGCGCCACTGCAAGAAGGGCTGACGCCCGAAGAGCGCGCTACCAACCGCGCCTGGAGCTATCAGGCCTCAAAACACTATCTTGTTCAGTGCAGCACGATGCAAAGCGCCGACAAGGGCACCTTGGACGAGCGCATGAAAAAATTGAACGCGTCATTCGAAAGGGCTGAAACGAAACTGGGCGAAGGCCCGTTTTTCTCTGGGGGCACCTTTGGGAATGTCGATATTGCGTGGCTGCCCATGCTCCACCGCGCGGCACTCGTTGAGAATCACAGCGGCTACGACATGCTTGCCGCTTATCCCAAGATCAAAGCATGGCAGAAAGCAATGCTCGCGACCGGAATTCCGCAGAAATCTGTTTCAGACGATTTCGATCAAAAATTTGAGGTATTCTATCTTGCCAATCGGACATGGCTAGGCCGTGGGGCCAACTTCAACGAGGCGCCGGTCAAACTGGCAAAAGCTTATGGGGGCGGCTGTTGCGGCTAATACGTGTTGATGGCACGCGCAACTGTAGTGTTGGGCAGGCCAATCCGTGCATCGCCACATTGAGCACAATCCGGCTATCCGAATTTGCGGGTCAGATATTGAGCCCGGACGCTAGATATCGTCGCCTTGCGCAAATTGCGACGCGGCCAGACCAAGCGAGAGCGAAATCTCGTTGAATACAGCATCAAATCCAGCGAATAGCGCGCGGTTCAAGTCTCGGCCTGGGGGCGTTCTGGAAAGCGCGGTATAGTCTTCAATTTCGTCGTCGGTCAAAGGCTGATACGCGAGTGCGGCATAGGAATAGATCCAGCTTTCGGTTTCCGCCCGCACGCCAGGTACCTGACTCCAGACTTCGCGCAGCATGTCGCTTTCGGTCATTTCGAAGCCGCCGCCGTCGGAAAGCCCGGTGTAAAATGCCAGCGAGGCATTCAGCGCGCCCATAACATTAAGCTCGATAAGATCGTTTGCTGAAACAAACTCCTCAAGCAGCGCGGCGCGCTCCGGATCATCACCGGGCAGTGCTTCAAACGCTTCTTGTGCCGCTTTTTTGACGTCCTCGTCCAGAAGCGCTTCGCGGGCTGAAAGTTCAAGGCCGACAATCCGTGTCCCCGGGTCCGAGGCGAAAAACGCAAGTAGAGTTTCGACGTCCGCAGGCGCAAGAACGGCGCCGAATTCGGTGCGGAACGTGGCGGCCATTCGGTCGGTGTCATAGATCGAAGACGCGATCGCGTCCCAGCCGCCTCGTCCGGGAAACATGCTTGCGTGCAGTTCTTCAGCCTGGTCGAGACCTTCGATGCGCATGATTTCAATCAGCTGCGGTGTGCCGATGATCTTGTAAAGTGCGTCGATTTCAGCGTCAGTCGCAGCAGACGCGGGCATGGATGCTGCGGCCACGAACAGTGCCAGCGGAATAAAGACTTTTGCCTGAAACATGATCGAGACCTCCGATTACCCACAATCTAGTCTCGCGGCTCCGTCGCTCCAATAGCAGTTGCTGCAAATTCGGGAAATCGGGTTGCGCGGGAACATCTATTCGCCTAAATCGCGCATCCAGACCCTTCGCGGAGAGGTGCCGGAGTGGTCGAACGGGGCGGTCTCGAAAACCGTTGTGGGTGCAAGCCCACCCAGGGTTCGAATCCCTGTCTCTCCGCCACCCAGTCCTGTCTCAGCCGCCCATTTCCATATGAGGCAATTTTCTCCCGTATTTCCGTGGACTATCAGGTGAACCTGCATCCAGAGACTGTCTATTGGCACTTCGTGTGAGCCATTTCCACCAAAAGTCTCAGAGACCCATTTCCAGAGTGGACTTAGCGCTGTTTTGGATGCTCAGAGTTGTGCGAGGATGCGGTCCTGTGCGGCCCAGGAGGCGGGCAAGCCATGGCGACGGAGCCAATTCGTGGTCAATGCAGTCGGTTGGCGACCCTCTAAGATCGCGCGAACAACCTTCGGCGACAGGAAGGCAAAAGGTAGCATTTCGCCCAGGTATTTTGTGGTGATACCGTTGCGGGCCGCGATGGTGACGAGGTCATCGCCTTTGCACAATGCCTCGCGCCATTCGTTCGCCCTGGCAACATTCGCGATCAGTATATCGTCTCTGGCAGGCTGCGATGCACCAATGATCAGCCGGGTCTCGACGCCACGATGGCGGTGCGAGAATGGCAGCTGCAACGTCAACGCTTCCGACGAGATGCTATCCTTTGTCACCTCCAGCGCATCTGCGATCTTGTCTGCATCAAGCTTGATCCCGATGGTGCCATCCTCAAGTTTCACCTCATCAATGAGGTTCAAACCCTGAGAGCCAAGAACATCGACAGTCGCCCCCAGCCGTTCTATCGAATGCACATCGTCATCGCCAATCTGACCACGCCTGATGCACATGGTCAGTTGGTCTTGCACCGCGCGCGCCAGATCACGCTCCAACCGA
>JBPCWO010000394.1:0-20920 GCA_051009475.1 Boseongicola sp. | reverse complement strand
CCTTCGGCAGTGCAGTACTGCCAGGTGAATTTGACGTCCTCTGATGTAACCGGCGTGCCGTCAGACCAAAGAAGACCTTCTGTCAGCTTCCAGGTGATCGACGTCAGGTCTTCGCTGACACCGCCGTTCGCGACGGTCGGAATCTCGTCAACAAGCCAGGGCACCATATTGCCGTCGTTGTCGTAGCGAACCAGTGGTTCGATCACGAGGCTTGCAGCCTCGAGATCCTTGGTCCCGCCAGACAGGTAAGGGTTCATGATGGACGGTGCTTGCCAGTAGATCAGGTTTACATGTCCATCTCTTGCGCGTGGGCCTTCGTGCCCATCAGCGATCGCCATCGGTGCCAGCGCAAAAGTTGCCACTGCCCCGATTAAGGCGGTTTTGAGTTTCATAACTTCACTCCCATTTTTTGATAAGGTCGCGCCGCTGTCGCTCCGAAAATCGGAGGACAATTGTCTGAATGATCTGCGGTTAGGGGTGATTTTCACCACGGTCCAGCTTTTATCGTTGATCGCCCGGCAAGCGGCGCGGACCTTCAGAGTTTCGTCTCATTTTTTAATCAATTGCAAGCTCTGCCGCCGGGTAAATTTCCAATTTTTTTTCCAAAACCGGTTTAGCTCCAACTATTTGACACCGGTTTCGCACTCTGCATAGCGTGCAATAGCTACTCACATTGGATACCTGATGCTTGACCAACCGCTTGCCCAGTTTCGAAACTTACGCGTCGAATTTCAAACCAAGGATGGCCCCGTCGTAGGGGTCGAAGACGTCAGTTTTGAAGTCAGCGCCGGTGAAACGGTCTGTATCGTCGGCGAATCGGGGTCCGGAAAATCCGTTTCCTCGCTCAGCCTGATGAGGTTGGTTGAGTTTGGCGGCGGCGAAATTGCGGGCGGACAATTGCTGTTCGACCGTGGCGAAAACGGCGGCATTATGGATGTGGTTGATGCCGGCGACGGATTGATGAGAACCATTCGCGGCAACGAAATCGGCATGATATTTCAAGAGCCGATGACGTCGCTGAATCCGGTGTTCACTGTTGAACGTCAACTAACCGAAGGTCTGCGCGTCCACCTCGGCCTTTCTAAAGAAAAAGCAACCGAGCGAGCGCTCGATCTATTGCGTCAGGTGCGCATTCCAGAGCCCGAAAGACGCCTGCTGCAATACCCGCACGAATTGTCCGGAGGCATGCGACAGCGCGTCGTGATCGCCATGGCGCTTGCCTGCGAACCGCGCCTTTTGATCGCCGACGAGCCGACAACCGCACTTGATGTAACAATTCAGGCCGAAATTCTCGCCTTGATCGACCGCCTCAAGCGCGAAACCGGAACAGCAGTGATGTTCATCACCCACGATATGGCGGTTGTGGCGCAAATGGCAGACCGCGTGGTGGTTATGTTCCGCGGCAAGAAAGTCGAAGAAGGTCCGGTCGAGCAAATATTCGAGAACCCGCAGCACGCTTATACAAAATCTCTTTTGGCTGCCGTGCCGAAACTAGGGGAAATGACTGGGAAAAGCGCGCCCGAACCGATGCGGCTGATGGGCACCGAAGTCAAACACCCCGGTCCAATCATCGCCACGGAAGACAAGGTTCTGTTGGACGTCAAAAACCTGGTGACGCGATTTCCGGTAAAGGGCGGGTTCTTCCGTCGGACCGTTGCATATGTCCACGCGGTTGAAGACGTTTCCTTTCAGATAAAAGCCGGCGAGACGCTTAGTCTTGTCGGAGAATCTGGTTGCGGAAAATCTTCGTGCGGGCGCTCTGTATTGCGTCTTGTCGAGCCGCAGTCAGGGGAAGTGTGGCTTGGCGATCAAAACATTATCGAATTCGGACAGAACGAACTTCGGCGTGCGCGCCGGGATATGCAAATGGTGTTTCAGGACCCCTTCGCGTCTCTAAATCCTCAGATGAAACTGTCGGACCAGGTCGCCGAGCCGCTTAGGAATTACGGTATAGGTTCGCCCGATGACCGAAACGAACGAGTGGAAAGCTTGTTTGACAGAGTCGAATTACCAAGGAGCTACTTGCGTCGATACCCGCACGAGCTTTCGGGCGGACAGCGTCAACGGATTGCGATAGCTCGCGCGCTGGCGCTGAATCCAAAACTGATCATTGCCGACGAAGCGGTGTCCGCGCTCGATGTATCGGTACAGGCACAAGTCCTGAACCTTTTGATGGAATTGCAGTCCGAACTGGGAATCTCCATGCTGTTCATCAGCCACGACATGGCAGTCGTCGAACGCGTCAGCCACACTGTCGGCGTGATGTATCTTGGCAGGATCGTTGAACTGGGGCCACGGCAAGCTATTTTCGAGGATCCCCGCCATGAATACACCAAGGCGCTTTTGAAAGCCGTGCCTGTCGCGGACCCGCGGAAGCGAAAATCCGAGCGTGATTTGAACTTCAAACCCATTCCGTCACCGATATTTCCGGTCGGCCACGAACCGGGCCCGTCTGTTTATGATGAAGTTGCGCCAGGACATTTGGTTTTGAAATCTTGATGCCGTTCTCTGCGCGCCAAATCCTTGAAAGTCTTGTATCATTTCCGACTGTCAGTAGGGACAGCAACCTGGAACTTGCGGATTGGGTGGAGGATTTCCTGCGCTCTGCGGATATCGAGCCGCATCGGATGCCGAACGACGACGGTACCAAAGCCGCGGTTTTTGCCAGCGTTGGCCCGGACGTGCCGGGCGGCATCGTGCTGTCTGGTCACACCGACGTCGTTCCGGTTGACGGACAGGATTGGAGCACCAACCCCTGGGAAGTTGTCGAACGTGACGGCAAATTGTTTGGTCGCGGCACATGCGACATGAAAGGATTTGACGCCATCGCCCTTGCCGGCATGGCAAAAGCACGCGCCGCAGATTTGAAACGCCCGCTACAGATTGCGCTCAGCTATGACGAGGAGATTGGTTGCGAAGGTGCGCCACCGCTGATCCAAGCGATGCAAGGTGTTGTTCCAAAGGCCGATGTCGCGATCATCGGCGAGCCGTCAATGATGAAGGTCGTTACCGGGCACAAAGGCGGTGCCGGGTTTCATGTTCACATGCGCGGCTTCGAAGTGCATTCGTCAATCATGCACACCGGGGTGAACGCCATCATGGAGGGCGCGAAGCTGATTGAGTGGGCGAACGGTATGAACGATCAGAACCGGGCCGAAACCCCCACCCCGCTGGCCGCGATTTTTGAACCGCCCTGGACGACCCTTCATGTCGGCATGATCTCGGGTGGTACGGCGCACAATATAACGGCCAAGGACTGCAAGTTTGGTGTGGACTTCCGATTTGTTCCAGACGACGACCCCAAAGAATGGAAAGCACTCTTTCTGGAGCAAGTGGCGCAAGTTCAGGCAAGCATGCAATCCATCAGCGCAGATGCAGGCATTGATATCGAGCCATTTTTTGGCGTCCCCGGGCTAAAGCCCGAAGATGATGGTGCGGCCGAAGCGCTGACCCGAAATCTTACCGGCGACAACGGCACCCACGTCGTCAGTTACGGCACCGAAGCCGGGCACTTCCAGAACGGTGGCTATTCCGCAGTCGTTTGCGGACCTGGCGACATCGCCCAGGCCCACCAGCAAGACGAGTTTATCACCATTGAGCAATTCGAAGCAGGTGAAGCTTTCATGGATCGCCTGATCAAGTATTTGTGTCAGTAGGAATTACGCTGCCAGGACAACTCAATTGTATCGCGCCGAACATCCGCCTAGCGGACCAAACCGGCCTAGCAAAGCCTTTGATCATCTTGTCATGAAGATCGAAATGTGCGCCTCAGGCACGCGAGATAAGACCGCCACCATAGAGTATTGCGGCATACATTCGCGCGCCAGAGTCTGTTCGCTCAGAGATAACCGATAAGTGCGCTGACTTGATTTAGACTGGTCTGATTGCCCTGGAGCAGGTGAGCGCTGACCGAAAGTAGCTGCAATTGTAAAGAGTTCCGGAAACGCGCGCTTTATAGGAAGTTCCAACAACACTTTGCTTGAAGCTACTTACACTTACGTTGCTCGGGGTGGTTGCAAAGTACTTCGCGGTGTCGTTCTGCAGTCTTGCCTGAGTCACGGCTGAGTTTACCTGGTCGGTGGCATACCCGCAGGCAGTTAAAGCAGTAAGTGAAAGAATGAAGAGAATTTTTGGCATGTTTTCACCGTGGTGTTTGCGCCCTCGCGCGCAGCACACAAAAAAAATCTGCCGAATTCGTGGTTTTCCTGTGACCAAATGGCGGTGAATGCAACGGCTCCGGTCGCCGTCGGCCAATGCAACTGGCCCGGAGCCTAGTCATCTCCACCAGCTGCCGCATCCGGATCCGATTTGCCGACACCGCGAAAAACTCGCTTGAAAGGAAGCACCCACACGACCCCCAACACGACGTAAATTACCAACTCCAGCCAAAGCGGCGGCCGATCGAACCAACTGATGACGGTGACTGCGACGACGATATAAAGCGGTAGCGCGACCAGCAGGATCAAAAGCGACAGGCGTCGACGCGACTTCCACGAAAGCGCCATGGGCTCAGTCCGCAAATGGGTCGGTGACAAGGATTGTGTCTTCGCGTTCCGGCGAGGTGGACAAAAGCGCGACGGGGCACTGGATCAGCTCTTCGATCCGGCGCACATATTTGATCGCCTCACCCGGCAAGTCGGCCCAACTGCGTGCGCCTGCCGTGCTGTCCGACCAGCCTTTCATCGTTTCGTAAATCGGCGTCACGCGGGCCTGTTTGTTCGCCGCCGTCGGCAGATAGTCGAGCTGCTCTCCGTCCAGATCATAGCCGGTGCAAATTGTCAGCTCGTCAAAGCCGTCGAGCACATCAAGCTTGGTCAGAGCGATGCCGTTAACGCCGCTCGTGGCGCAGGTTTGCCGCACCAATACTGCATCAAACCACCCGCAGCGACGCTTGCGCCCGGTAGTGGTGCCAAATTCGTGCCCGCGTTCGCCCAACCGCTGACCATCGTCGTCAAACAGCTCGGTTGGAAACGGCCCTTCGCCGACACGAGTGGTGTAGGCCTTAACAATTCCCAGCACAAAGTCGATCGAACCAGGCCCAATACCAGTTCCTGTCGCCGCCTGACCGGAGATCACATTCGAAGAGGTCACGAAGGGATAGGTGCCGAAATCGACGTCCAACAAAGCGCCCTGTGCGCCTTCGAACAGAATCCGCTGCCCCGCACGCCGTCGATCATTCAGGACTTTCCAAACCGGTGCCGCAAATGGAAGAATCTTCGGTGCAATTTCTTTCAGTGAGGCCAATAGCTTAGCGCGATCTACTTCCGGCAATCCCAAACCGCGTCGCAGCGCATCGTGGTGAACCAGTAGTCGACCCACCCGGCTCTCAAGTGTTGCTTCGTCCGCCAAATCGGCAACGCGAACCGCCCGCCGGCCAACCTTGTCTTCATATGCCGGGCCGATGCCGCGCCCGGTTGTGCCGATTTTGGCAACCGAGTTCTGCGCCTCGCGCGCACGGTCCAACTCGCCGTGCACCGGCAATATCAACGACGTGTTTTCGGCAATCATCAGAGTCTCTGGCGTGATCTCAACACCTTGTTCGCGGACGGTCGCGATCTCTTCCATCAAATGCCAGGGATCGAGCACAACACCGTTGCCGATGACGCTTAGCTTGCCGCCGCGAACGACGCCCGATGGCAGCGCGTGCAGTTTGTAAACTTCGCCATCGATGACCAGCGTATGCCCGGCGTTATGGCCGCCTTGAAAGCGCGCGATCACATTCGCCCGCTCGCTCAGCCAGTCAACGATCTTTCCCTTGCCTTCGTCGCCCCACTGAGCGCCAACGACCACAACGTTCGCCATTCACTATTCCCTGCGTTGGTCTGACCGGTGGCCGTATAACGGGCCGAAGCAGGCGGCGAAACAGAAAATACGGTCGTGTGCCATACTATGTCCCCTATCATCGCACTCGCAGTCTTGCTCCGCTCGCGGCCGGTCGATAGGACAAGCTAAATTCGTTAAAAGGAGCCATCAATGCGCGACACCCCCGAATTTTACGACAGAATGCTTTCGCTTGGTCTAGCGCGGGTGTCCGAAGCGGCGGCATTGGCTTCAGCTCGGCTGATTGGACGCGGTGATGAAAAGGCCGCGGACCAGGCGGCAGTCGATGCGATGCGGACACAACTTAATCAGCTTGAGATTCAAGGCGTGGTTGTCATCGGCGAAGGCGAACGCGACGAAGCGCCAATGCTGTATATTGGCGAAGAAGTCGGAACTGGCACCGGGCCAGACGTTGATATTGCGCTCGATCCGCTGGAAGGTACAACCTTGACGGCGAAAGATATGCCTAACGCTCTGGCCGTCATTGCAATGGGGCCACGCGGCACCATGCTTCATGCCCCTGACGTCTATATGGACAAATTGGCAGTCGGGCCTGGCTTTCGACCAGGCGTCGTAACGATGGACATGTCGCCGGCCGAGCGCGTCTCGACGCTAGCGGCCGCCAAGGGCTGCTCGACCGAGGACATCACCGTTTGCGTTCTGGAACGTCCGCGCCACGAAGAGATTATCGCCGAGCTTCGCACTACCGGGGCCGCGATCCGTCTGATCACCGATGGCGACGTGGCCGGTGTGATCCATTGCGCCGAACCGATGACTGGAATTGACATGTATATGGGCCAAGGCGGTGCGCCTGAGGGCGTGTTGGCCGCCGCAGCCCTGAAATGCATGGGCGGGCAGATGTTCGGGCGGCTCACCTTTCGCAACGACGACGAACGGGGCCGCGCGCATAGTGCCGGGATCACCAATCTCGATCGGGTCTATACCCGCGATGACATGGTGACCGGAGACGTCATATTTGCGGCGACGGGCGTTACAGATGGGTCGATTTTGCCCGGGATCCGTCGCGAACCGGGATGGCTCACAGCCGAAACAATCCTCATGCGTTCAAAAACCGGGTCGGTACGGCGAATGAATTACCGCCACCCCGTTAATAGCTGAGCGGTATGACCGCTCTGGTCCTGATCGACATACAAACTGGGTTCGACGCGCCCATTTGGGGTGAGCGGAACAATCCAGATGCCGAAACTGCGGCAGGGAACTTAGCGAACGCTTGGCGCGTGCGCGGCGCACCGATCTTTCATGTCCGCCATGTATCGACAGAACCGGGAAGCCCCTTGGTTGGACCGGGGATTGAATTCAAGGTCGAGGTGGCGCCTTTGCCAAGTGAGCCGGTGCTGGAAAAGCACGTAAACTCCGCTTTCATCGGCACTGACCTGGAGTCACTGCTTCGCGCGGCGGAAATTGAAGACGTGGTCATCTGCGGCCTGACCACACCCCACTGCGTTTCAACGACCACCCGGATGGCCGCAAATTTGGGCTTTCGAGTATCTGTAGCGCATGACGCCTGCGCTGCGTTTTCGGTCAACGCCGATACTTCCTGGCAGCCGGCGGCGCCGGCCGTCGATCCTGAAGCGATCCATGTTGCGGCTCTTTCACACCTTCACGGGGAATTTGCCCAAGTCGTGCACAGCACCGACCTGATCGCCCGATGACTTCGTTTCTGGGCGTCGACTCGTCCCTGACCGGGCGTCGCTGGGTCGGCCCGACCGCCGAAGCATTACGACAATCCGAGGCGATTGAGCAGCAAACCGGTTTGCCGCCCGCGCTTTGCCGGCTGTTGGTTGCCCGCGGGGTTAACTCCGATGACGCCGAAAAATATCTGAATCCTTCGCTGCGCGATCTTTTACCCGATCCGATGTCCTTGCGAGACATGGAACCAGCGGCCGAACGTTTGATCGCAGCGCTCGAAAAGACCGAGAGGATCGCCGTTTTTGCGGATTACGACGTCGATGGCGGCGCGTCCGCGGCTTTGCTGCTGGATTGGCTTCGACAGCAAAACCACGATGCAACGCTTTACGTGCCGGACCGGATCGATGAGGGGTACGGCCCCAATTCCCCGGCGATGGCGGAACTGGCCGCGCGCCATGACCTGATTATTTGTGTTGATTGCGGAACGTTGTCGCACGAGGCAATTGCCGCGGCGGAAGGCGCGGAAGTCATGATCATTGATCATCACCTCGCCGCCGAGGATTTGCCTGCAGCAGTCGCGGTGGTGAACCCCAATCGACAGGACGAAAACGGCGATCTGGCGCACCTATGTGCCGCCGCTGTCGTGTTTTTGGTTCTCGTCGAAGCAAATCGGCGTCTGAAGTCGGCTGGACACAGCGGGCCTGATTTGCTGGCCATGTTGGATTTGGTCGCCTTGGCCACGGTGGCAGATGTGGCCCCGCTTTCGGGCGTCAACCGCGCACTTGTGCGGCAAGGGCTGAAAGTGATGGCGCAGCGCGCAAGGCCCGGGATTGCAGCGCTGGCAGACGTCGCCGGGTTTGACGCACCGCCTTCAGCCTATCACTTGGGATACATTTTGGGGCCTCGCGTCAATGCTGGCGGTCGCGTGGGGCGCGCAGATATCGGTGCGCGATGTTTGGCGACACGCAACCCGGATGAAGCCCGGTCGTTGGCCGAGCGGCTTGACGAATGGAATAAGGACCGCCGCGAAATTGAATTCGCCGTTCGCGAAGCGGCACTTGCACAAGCAGAATCCCGAGGCCTCGACAAGCCGCTGATTTGGGCCGCGGACAAAGGCTGGCATCCCGGCGTCGTCGGCATCGTCGCAGCGCGCCTGAAAGAAGCAACCAACCGACCGGCAGTCGTCATCGGACTGGAAGGCGGCGAAGGCAAAGGTTCGGGGCGATCAATTGCTGGAATTGATCTTGGCCATGCTGTTCAACGGATCGCGGCAGAGGGGTTGCTTATCAAGGGAGGCGGCCACCGGATGGCGGCGGGGCTAACGGTTGCGGAGGACCAGCTTGAGCCAGCAATGGATCGACTTTCAGAGTTATTAGAAAAACAGGGGGCCGCTGCCGGTGGCCCTCGCGATCTTCACATTGACACAGCGCTTATGCCCGGCGCCGCATCAGTTGAATTGATCTCTCAGATCGAAGCGGCAGGGCCATTTGGTCAGGGCGCCCCCGCGCCACGATTTGCTATGCCCGAGGCCGTGGTTTTACATGCCCGGCAAGTCGGCTCAGGCCACCTGAAGTTGACAATCGGCGACGGGCTTGGCGCCCGACTTGATGCCATCGCATTCGGTGCATTTGACAGCCCACTGGGAACGGCGCTACGCGAACACGGCGGCGCGCGGTTTCACATTGCAGGGCGGCTGGAAATCAACCATTGGGGTGGGCGCCAAACGCCGCAGTTGCGGCTCGAGGATGCCGCACCGGTGGCGTGATAACCTCTGGCGCGCGCTTTGGGGTTCCCAATAAGAATCCTCTTGCTCTCTCGATTGAGTTTGCCTAATTAGCCGTCCACGGCGCTGGCCCGTTCGTCTATCGGTTAGGACGCCAGGTTTTCAACCTGGAAAGAGGGGTTCGATTCCCCTACGGGCTACCATCCAATCAGGTAACATACTGTAAATACCAAAAAAATAGTGTTTGATTGCGGCAAACCCACCGCACAAACCATCGATCATCAGAAAATGAAATCTGAAGTAGCGATGCTTTCTTTCGACCGGGAAGTGCCCTGCGGCTGAAAGCGCGGATAGGGCAGATGGCAAAAATGGCTCAGGGCGCCTCGAATGTCTGCACTGAATCCCTGGCCGCCGGATGTATTGACTGAAGCGATTGGTTGGTTTTCGGACAAAACGAGTGTTCGATCCGACCGCCCAAATCATCATTATTCACTAATTAAGTCCGCAATTGTTTACGGGCGGTACGGGTTGTGATCAAATGATTTTCAGCGTCGAGCAGTCAGGCATTTGCCGATCTATTTAGTAGTGGCGTTTTGATCGGCAGGTCATTGTCACCGAAATTTTCAATGACGACGGGGGGAGTTATGTTACGAACGACTGCCGGATTCGACAGAATCGGAGAGGAAAATGCGTTTGCCGTACTAGCTCGGGCGGGTGCCCTTGC
Source organism: Boseongicola sp. (assembly GCA_051009475.1). Taxonomy (GTDB): domain Bacteria; phylum Pseudomonadota; class Alphaproteobacteria; order Rhodobacterales; family Rhodobacteraceae; genus CAXMNX01. The sequence continues at coordinate 11,003 of JBPCWO010000394.1, read as the reverse complement.
GTCTGAAGGCAAAAGCATCATCAACTTAGGAATCGGTCAGCCTGATTTTCCGACCCCCCCAAATATCGTCGAGGCCGCAGTAAGAGCCCTGCACGATGGCCAGCACGGCTATACCCCGGCTGTCGGCATCCCTCCGCTGCGAGAGGCTGTTGCCGCTGATCTGCATCGTCGCTTGGGCGCCGATGTCAGCCCCGAGCGCGTGCTGATCGTCCCGGGTGGCAAGGTCACAATGTTCGCTGCAATCCTGATGTTCGGTGAACCCGGCGTGGATATCCTTTATCCCGATCCGGGTTTTCCGATATACCGCTCTATGATCGAATTTACCGGTGCCCGTCCTATCCCCGTGCCGATCCGCGAAAAGAACGGTTTTGCATTCTTGGCCGACGAAACTCTTTCTCTGGTTACACGTGACACAAGGCTGATAATCCTCAATTCCCCGGCTAATCCTTGCGGCGGCGTCACACCACGTGCGGAAATCGACAAACTAGTGGAAGGGCTTGCCGACAATCCTGATATCGCGATCCTGAGCGACGAGATCTACGACCAGATGCTTTATGACGGTCAGGAACATGTTTCACTTCTTTCTTATCCCGAAATCCGCGACCGGCTGATCCTGCTAAATGGCTGGTCCAAGACTTATGCGATGACAGGTTGGCGGCTTGGCTACTCAATCTGGCCCGACGGATTGTTCGAGAAGGCCCGGAAGCTTGCCGTCAACGCGTGGTCATGCGTCAATGCTCCAGCGCAGTTTGCAGCTCTTGAGGCGTTAACTGGTCCACAGGATGCGGTCGCCGCGATGATGTCGGAATTCGACACGCGGCGGAAACTGGTCGTGGACCTGCTTAACGACATACCCGGCATTAGCTGCATCACCCCCAAGGGCGCTTTCTACGCCTTTCCCAATATCTCGAACACGGGCCACAAGGCAAAGGCGCTGGCGTCAGAGCTATTGGAAGTGAAGGGAGTCGCTACAATTGGAGGCCCCGACTTCGGCATTCTCGGCGAAGGTTACATTCGTCTTAGCTATGCCAACAGTCAGGGCAACATTCGCGAGGCCCTTTCGAGGATGAAGTCCTTTTTGGCAGAGAGCACGTCGTGACTGGCGGGTGTGGCACAGTAGCAAATAACCCAGGCCAGTCAGAATTTCGCAGCGCGCTTGTGGAACATTTACTTTAGGCTTTGAACTGGCATCTGAGGCTTTAAATCGGACGGCCGAATAGGATCGAGAAATCCGTCAGGATTCGAATGCCCGCTGGGCCTCACTGGCTCGCTGAGGCATTTGCACTCAGCCACTGCCGCAGCGTCGCGCTTGCCCGATTCTCAATCCCACCTGACGTCACAAGATAATATGCCGCGGCGGGCTCAAGCACGATATGGAACGGGCATACCAGTCTGCCGGTCGCGATGTCGTCGGAAAGGAAATCAAGCACGCCAAGCATCACGCCCCCTCCCGAAAGCGCGGCTTGAACCAACACATTCGTGTCTTCGATAATTGTGCCTTTGGACACCGGCTCAAGGACATTCGCGCGTTGAAACCAGTCGGTCCATTCACTGTTGTTCCTGTGGTGCAAAAGCGGCGCTCGCAACAGATCGCCGGGTTCCTCCAGGGGGCCTAGGACTTTCGCAAGTTCGGGCGTTAGCACTGGCGCTAGGCTGACCTCTAGCAATTTTTCCGCTGACAGACCTGGCCAATGCCCATGGCCCCAGACGATTGCCACGTCAAAATCCGGCGCACGGCGCCAGATTTCCGTGGGCGAGTTAAGCAATTGCAGATCGATTTCCGGGTGGCTGGCGGCGAACAACGGAAGGCGCGGCGCCAACCAGCGCGAGGCTATGATCGGCCCAGCGCCAAGGACAACGGTACTCCGCTGCTCTGAAAGTGTTAGCGACCGATATGCGCGTTCTATCTGGGCGATCGCGGGCCGCAGATCGGTGGCGAAAGCACGGCCCCGGCTTGTCAGGGAAACCCCCTTGGCGCCGCGCTTGAACAGCTTGACCCGACAAAGCTTTTCAAGTTGGCGGATCTGATGGCTGATAGCGGTTGGCGTTACCGCCAGCTCTTCGGCCGCGTGCTTAAAGCTCAGGTGCCGACTGGCGGCGTCAAACGCGCGAATGGCGGTATAGGGCGGGACTGGCGACATTTGGTGTAATATTAGATGAGAAAATCTCACTTCACTAGAAGCGATTTTTCATTTGCACCGTTGAAATTAAGGCAACAACATTGATTTGGATGAAATTTACTTGTTAGGCGTGCCGATGTCTCAGGCCGAACGGTCACGCAGAGGTCGCGCAGCCCGTTCCAAGGCATCGGCGCGGGTCGATTTTGTGCTGGGCAGCTTCGGCCACGCCGGGGGGCGATTTCGGCCCCTAACCCAAAGCGACGAACGCCAGGTTCACGACACGGTTCTGGATCTTCTGGAAACGCTGGGGATTTCACAGGCCCCGGCGTCCATGGTTGAACTCGTGACGGCGAATGGCGGAAGCCTAACTGCGGACGGCAGGCTGCTCTTCCCGCGCACGCTGGTTGAAAATACGATCGCCCACGCGCGCCGGGACGTGGTGTTGCATGCGCGCGGCGCGGGCATGGACCTCGACCTTTCAGGGAGTTCTGTGCATTTCAGCTCGGGCGGCGCAGCGCCGTCAATATTGACTCCTGATGGGAGCTACCGCGACACAACGATGCGCGATCTTTACGACGCCGCACGTATTGTCGACACACAGCCCCACATCCACCACTTCAGCCGCTCGCTTGTGGCCCGCGATGCGCCGGACCCGTTCCGCCTCGACATCAACACGGCCTACGCTTGTCTCAGCGGCACCCGCAAACACGTATCGATCAGCATCACCGACACCGCTCACGTGAAGGACATCGCCGAGATGTGCCACATGATCGCCGGCGGCAAAGAAGCGTTCCGCGACCGACCCTTCTTAACTGTCATGGTGTGCCATGTCGTTCCGCCAATGCGGTTTGCGACCGAGGCCTGCGAAACTCTGGAAGCCGCAGTGCGCGCGGGATTTCCAGTCCAGATAATTTCTGCGGGACAGGCGGGCGCGACGTCGCCTGCATCCATTGCCGGCTCGCTGGTGCAGGCAGTGGCCGAAACTCTGGCAGGGCTGGTTTTTGTGCAACTGGTTGACCCCGATGCAAGGGCGATCTTCGCACCCAAGCCGCTGGTTGCTGATCTCAGAACCGGCGCCATGTGCGGCGGCGGCGGAGAGCAAGCCATTTTGATGGCCGCTGCCGCCCAGATGGGTAGGTTTTATGATCTGCCAACCAGTTCAATCGCCGGGATAACCGATGCCAAGCTGCCGGATGCGCAACACGGTTACGAAAAGAGTCTTGCCGTAACACTGGCTGCCCAGGCTGGATCAAACCTCGTAACCCAAGCTTGCGGTATGCAGGCGAGTTTGCTGGGCGCCTCTCTGGAGGCCTATTTGATCGACAACGACATGCTGGGCGCAATCATGCGCTCGATCCGGGGGGTCGAGGTCACGCCGGACAACCTTTCGGCTCAGGTGATCGCCGACGCTAGCCTGGGCGAAGGGCATTATCTTGGTCACACGGATACACTTAACCGGATGAAGGCCGATTATACCTATCCAGAGATTGCCGACCGCCAAAGCCCCGCCGACTGGCAGGTCGAAGGCGGGCTGGATATCTATGAAAGGGCAAAGGTGCGCGTGCAGGAAATCCTTGCCACGCACCACCCGCGTCCAATCGACGACGACATCGACTCCCGCTTACGCGCGCAGTTTCCCATCCTTTTGCCGGCAACCGACATGGGCCGACAATGAGTGCCTTTCACAACTTGTTTTCCCCCATCCGCATTGGCCCGGTTGAGATTGCCAATCGGATCGTTTCGACCGGACACCACACCCATCTTGCGGCAAACACTCCATCACCCGAACTGATCGCCTACCAAGAGGCGCGGGCACGAGGCGGTGCCGGGTTAATCGTGACCGAAATTGTATCGGTGCACCGAAGTGCCGAGGTCTTTTCAAGCCTCCTACGCGCGCACCCGGACAATCTGCCGGGTTTCTCTGATCTTGCTCGCACCGTGAAGGCCCATGGCACCCGCATCTTTGCACAGCTTTTCCACCCTGGCCGCGAAGTGATGTTTACCGCTGACGGTATGGGCGCGGTTGCTTTCGCGCCATCGGCGTCGCCGAACGAACGGTTTCACATAATGCCGCGTGCCATGCCGGCTAAGATGATCGAGGAGGTAATCGCAGGGTTCGGGAATGCAGCGGGGATCATGTCAGAGGCAGGGTATGACGGAGTCGAAATCGTTGCCAGCCACGGCTATCTTTTGGCGCAGTTTTTCAATCCAAACGTAAATCGGCGCGACGATAAGTGGGGGGGAAGCCTTGAAAATCGGATCAGGTTTGCGCGCCGCGTTGTCCAAGCCATCCGCGAAGCCGCCCCGGATCCGGTAGGTCTGCGATTGTCGGGGGACGAAATGGACGGCGGCGGATTGGATCCCGACGGGGTGGCAGACATCGCGGCGGCGCTTGCGCCGGATCTTGATTATCTGTCCGTCACAGCGGGCACTTCCGCAAATCTTGGGGGATCGGTGCATATCACCCCGCCAATGGGTGTTGCGCACGGCTATACAGCCCCATTGGCCAATGCAATCCGTTGTCGGGTGGACATTCCGGTGATCGTCACAGGCCGGATTAACCAGCCGCAGATTGCGGAACGCATTCTTGCAGATGGTGACGCGGACCTATGCGGTATGACACGGGCACTGATCACCGATCCCGAGATGCCTAGAAAAGCGCGCGAAGGCCAGGTGGACGATATTCGCGCATGTATTGGGTGTAATCAGTCGTGCATTGGCCGCGCACACAAGGATCTGGGCATTTCCTGCATCCAACGCCCCGAAAGTGGCCGCGAAACTCGCTTTTCAAAGCCGCGCCCGGCTCAACGCCGAAAACGCGTCATTGTAGTCGGTGGCGGTCCCGGCGGGCTGAAAGCCGCTTCCATCTGCGCCGTGCGCGGACATGAAACCGAGCTTTGGGAAGCCGCCCCGCGTCTTGGCGGTCAGGCCAATCTGGCGCAGTTATTGCCGGGTCGCGCAGAATTCGGTGGCATCGTCGACAATCTCAGTCGCGAAATTGACCCCAATGTCGAAGTGAAAATCGGGCACCGCGCCACCGCTGAAAACCTTCTGGAAGCCAAGCCGGACGCCGTGATCATGGCCACAGGTGCGGAGCCTTACGTGCCGCCGTTGGTGGAAGTATCGGATGACACCAGAACCCTGACTGCTTGGCAGGTCCTTGAGGGCGCAAAGACCGGCGCACGGGTCGTTATTGCCGACTGGAAGGCGGATTGGATCGGCATTGGACTCGCCGAAAAGCTCGCGCGCGACGGCGTGTCCGTTCGGCTGCGAGTCAACGCCACGATGCCGGGTGAAACGCTGCAGATTTACACTCGCAACCACTATCTTCGGCAGCTCTACCGACTTGGCGTGGACATGTCTGCGCACATGCGGCTCCATGGGGCCGATGCGGATACCGCCTATTTCCAGAACGTTCTAACCGGCGAAGCGGTGATCGAAGAAAATTGCGATACTCTGGTGCTGTCGCTAGGGCACCAGCCATGCGATGCTCTGGCGCACGAGTTAAAGAAGGCGCCTTTCGATGTGCACTTGATCGGTGATGCGCTGGCCGCGCGCACAGCGGAAGAGGCGGTTTATGAAGGGCTGACAACAGCATGGGCGATTTGAGTGACACCGTCACCGGCGGCGAGGCCGTCTATCGCGTGTTGCGCGATCAGGGCGTCGGCACAGTTTTCGGGCTGTTGGGCGGGTCGATGCTGGAGTTGTATGACGCCATTTTGCAGGGCGGAGATGTTGCCTATGTCGGTGCGCGCGACGAGCGTGCTGCGGGGCACATGGCCGACGCATATGCGAGGATGACGGGCGGTCCGGGCATCGTGCTTGGCGCGCAAGCCGGTCCTGGAGCCGTTAATCTGGCGACAGCCGTAGCCGAAGCGCACCTCGCCTATTCGCCGCTTGTCGCGATCTGCGGTGCGATAAGCCGCTCTGATCTCGGCAAAGACACGTTTCAAGAGATTGATCAGGTGGCGCTTTTTGCGCCGATTGCCAAGAAATCCGTGATGGTGAGCGAACCTGAACGGCTGGCGCCAATGCTGCGTGACGCGATCCGGTTAGCGATGTCTGGGCGGCGCGGGCCGGTGGTATTGCATGTGCCGCGTGACCTTATGGCGGCGCGGGTTACACCGCCCGCGGCCGGGGCCATAAAGATTGCCCGCGCAGGCGGGCCTTCGGCAGATGACGTGACCGACATCAAATCGCTGATCGCAAAGGCCCACCGCCCGGTGATCGTGGCGGGTGGCGGCTTCAAATGGGGTGGCGACACGGGTGTCTTGCGCGACCTGGTAGAGAGCCTGAACATGCCCGTCGTGGCTTCCACCGGCCACGCCGACGTTATGCCGCACGGCCACCCCTTTTTTGCCGGTCAGGGCGGACCGCGCGGCAATCGGGTCGCGGCAGGGCTCACGCGCGAGGCCGATCTGATCCTCGCCCTGGGCGCGCGGCTGGCCTTCAACTCAACCTTCCTGAGCCACGACTACATTTCACCGACCGCCGACATCGTTCAGGTCGACATCGATGGCGCCAGCGCCGGGCGGTATTTTCCAACGGCGATCCCCGTTCAGGCGGATGCCGCAGAAACCGCGCGCGCCTTGATCGGAGCGGAAACTGGAAACACGTCACAATGGTTGGAAACTTTTCGGTCTGACAGGCAATCACTGGCGTTGGAGCGCCAAGCCGAGGCCGAGATGGAGGGCCGCCCGATGCACCCGCGACGGGCACTGGCTGAGATCCGAAAAGCGCTGCCCGAGGACGCCATTGTCACGCTGGACACCGGAAATGCCTGTTTGCAGGCCGCGGACAGACTTGCGCACTATCAATGTCCCAGCCTGATCACGCCCTTGGATTTTGGCCTCGTCGGTTTTGGTTATGCCGCCGCCCTCGGCGCGCAAGCCGCGGCACCCGGCCGTCCAGTGATCTCGATCATCGGCGACGGCGGGTTCGGATTTACCATGGCCGAGATTACCAGCGCCGTCGCGGCCAATCTGCCGGTCGTCGCGGTGGTTCTGGACAACGGGGCTTGGGGCGCCGAGAAAGCCTATCAGATGGAATTTTTCGACGGGCGCATTCTTGGGGCCGAGATAGCTTCTCCTCCTTATGACGAGGTCGCGCGACTTTGCGGCGCACTCGGGTTTAGTGCCCATCAGCCAGAAGACATTGGTGCGGTGATGACCGAAGCGCTCGCCGCCCGCAGGCCAGCTGTAATCCACGTCAAGATAGACCCCGATGCCCTGAGCACTTTGCGCAAGGACCTGTTTGCAACGAAAGATAAAAAGGTCTGATGAGGATTAAATCATCGAAGCCGCGAGCAACGCCGCATCAGGCGCAGCACACGAGGAAATCGCCCATACGGTGGAACTCTGTGAAGAGCACAGGCCAAACACTCTTTTGACCGTCGCTCGCGAACTGACGGAGGCTGGCGTGAAAGAGATTTTTCGGGTGATCGAGGCTCAGGACGCCGGGCTAGATCAATTCGCGATCCACGGCTCACTGGACGAAGAGCCGCACTCGCATTAAGCCGCTCAGCCGTTTATCGCGTTGAACACAAACAGTTTTTCTCCATCGATCTCGTAGCCGTCGATCAGCACTTGCGCTGTGCCACTGGTCAGCCAATCCTCCAGCTTCTGTGCCAGATCAGATTTCGCATGCGGGTGTTTCTCTGGGTTTATCGGCAAGTAAGAATACTGATTGAAAAGCAAAGGGTCACCGGCAAAGAGAAGCGCAAGATCGCCCTTGTTGGCGAAGTTCAACCAGCTTGCGCGATCGGATATCAAATAAGCGCCCATTCCGGACGCCGTGTTCAGGCAAGCGCCCATGCCCGCACCGACAGAGCGGTACCAGGGCGCGAAATTCTCAGGGTCGCGCCCGGCATTACTCCAGAGCAAGAGTTCCCGCCGATGCGTGCCGCTGTCATCGCCGCGGCTCACGAAGGCGGCTTTTGCCGCGAAGATCGCTTGCAATGCACCGACAGCTGTGTCCGCCCCGCCAATTCCTGCGGGATCGTTTCGTGGCCCAACAAGCACGAAGTCGTTATACATTATCTCCCGTCGATGCGTTGCATAACCTTCCTCGACAAAAGCCTGCTCTGCGCTCTTTGAGTGGACAAGGATCGCGTCCACATCACCACCTGCGCCCAACCGTAACGCCTGGCCAGTTCCCACAACCAACAGCTGCACGTCAATTCCAAGGTCTGTCTTGATCTGAGGCAGCAGGACATCCGAAAGGCCGGAGTTGTGAAACGACGTTGTCACGGCAAGCCGCATTTCCTGCGCAGCTCCTGAGGACGCCCAAAAAAGAGCAATTAGGACGAGGATAAAACGCGCTACCATCGACGGTCTCTCTCTGTGTGCGACATCCAGTGAATCAGAACGTTGACAGCAATTGCCAGCGCGATCAGCACGAACCCAAGTCCAAGCGCAAGTGCGAAATCACCCTTACTGGTTTCTAGCGCGATCGCGGTCGTCAAAACCCGGGTCGCATTGTCGATGTTGCCGCCAACAATCATGATCGCGCCGACTTCACCAATTGCGCGGCCAAAGCCAGCCAACGAGGCTGTCAGCAGCATCCGTCGACCGTCCCAGATCAGGGTTCTGATCCGCTGCCGTTTGCTTGTGTTCAAGGACACCAGCAAATCATGATATTCCGCCCAGAGATCGCGCATCGCCTGATGCGTGATCGAAGCGATTAACGGCGTGATAATAATTACTTGCGCGATGATCATTGCAGTGGGTGTGAACAGAAGACCGAACACGCCAAAAGGGCCAGATCTCGAAAACAGGATATAGACCAAAAGCCCGACCACCACCGGAGGCAGGCCCATCAACGCATTGAGTATTCCAATTGTCATGCGGCGATACCGAAATCTCTTAACCGCAAGCCACGTCCCAAGCGGAATTGCGATGGCCGAAGCAATCACCAGCGCCGTCAGGCTTACCCGAAGCGATCTCAGGCTAATATCAACGAGTTCGGGGTCGAATCGAACGACCAACCAGAACGCAGCCAGCAGGCCTTCCAGAATATCGTTCATCTCAAAGGTCGCCCTGCCAAATAAACCGCATGAATATCAAATAGATATCGAGAATCTCCACAGTCCTGTCTGGGGTCGTCCCTGGTCAGCCGACAAACGATCACAACTTCAGTCGCAGGTGTCAATTGGGTCTGCGGCACTAAATTCGTACAAAATTTCAGTAATATCGTGCGCAAGGAACATAGCATGTTAGTTCAGGCCCTTTTTACGAGGCAATTGCCTTGATTAGCCGTCTGAACAGGGACTATGCCGACAACTGCGCCTTGGCAGGAAAATCCAAGTTCAAATAGCGAAAGCGGTCAAAGTCTCGGCAGATGCCTCCCGCGCCATTCGACCCTACCTAAGCCGGCCCAGATATCGGAAGATCGGTGCAATCGCACCAGACCGAATTGTTCGCTTGGCCAGCTTTCTCCGGCTTGTATGCGCTTCTTCTTGTCGATCGGTCGGCTTTGGGGATTTCCGGACAATTCCCAAATCAATGTGATCGTCAGAAACGACCGTTTCAGAAACGCAGACCAGGCTGCACGCTCAACTAATGCGTGAATTTTTTTTAACTACTAGATTGCGGCTATGAGCCCGAAGCGGACCTGCATTTGGTCCGCGCCTCGCGCCTGCAGGACGACTGCCCTCTGGCGAAGGCGCCCTTAGATGCCGCCCGCCGCTTTGCAACGCAACTTCCCGAAAGCAGACGTTCATTCCGGGTTAATTAACATTTACTAGAACCGGCTATCCGCCGCGGACGCGCTGCAAGTCCGAGCTGCGGAGCAAAGCAGTCGCGCCACGCTATGCCGACAATTGACGCGAACGACCCTTGAGTGTCGCGTGATTTCCAAGATTGCCGGATCAGCGATTTAGTCGATCAATTTATTATCTAACGGCGTCGTATCCGCCATTGACGCCAGATTTCGAAAGAACAATTTGCCAAAGTTGCGCGCTACGTCGCGAACGAAAATTTCCAGCAGAGGCAAGTAGATAATATTCCCACATCTTAAAGAATCTATCATCGTATTTTCCAGCTCGATTTAGCGTCGGCCAAGCCTCTACGAAACGTTCATGCCATGCCAGCAAAGTTTTTTCATAACTCACGCCAAAATTATGCCAATCTTCTAGTACCATTGGCTCGACAATCGCGTTTCCAATCTGTCTTACTGAAGGCAACATCCCATTCGGAAAAATATATTTATCTATCCACGGATCAGCTACCGTGCTCGAATCTGTATCGCCAATAGAGTGAATTAGGCAGATACCATCATCCTTCAAATACCGATATATGCATTCCATGTAGGTTCTAAGATTTTTGTGCCCAACATGTTCAAGCATTCCAACAGAAACAATACGATCAAATTGCTGCCCCGTGAAAGTCCGATAATCTTCCAAAACAAAATCGATCCCAAGCTTGCCATAACGCTCTTTTGCAAACGTTATCTGCTCATTCGATATAGTTAAACCAACGACGTTCGCGCCACGATTTTTTGCCAAATGCGCGGCCAATCCACCCCATCCGCAACCTATATCAAGCACAGTCATTCCAGGTGCAAGCTTCAGTTTTTCAGCAATTAACTCTAGCTTGTGGAGCTGTGCTTGTTCGAGATCCTTTGCTCCACGATGCCAGTACCCGCATGAATACTGCATATTGGAATCCAACATAGCTTCATATAAGTCGTTGCCAATATCGTAGTGTTTTTCGGCAACCTTAATTGCACGCCGTTTGGATTGCCTATTCCGAAATTTAGCAGATACAACTAAAGAAATCAGCGAAAAATCGAATTTAAATTTTCCCTGAATTGCATCTCGATTGTCAACTAGGCGGCACATAGTTTCATCTAATGCGTCTGAAGTCCACCAACCGTCCATATAGG
>JBPCWO010000393.1:0-10819 GCA_051009475.1 Boseongicola sp. | reverse complement strand
GCGGATAACCGTCGATCAACCATTCAAATGTCCAAAAATCCTCGATCCCGTACCAGGGGATGAGGAAAAACCCGACCCACCCGGCGATGATCCAAAAAAGGAGAACCGGGTGGGTTGTGTTCTTAGCCGTGAGTGCGTTCACGTGCTACTGCGGCAGAACCGAAACTTCTTCGTCCCATTTCTGAAGCAGGCGCTTTCGTTCATCGCTGGACCCGTATTTCTTGAAATCGTAGTCGATCAGCTTGATCGATGAGAGATCAGGAGCGTCGGGCGAAGTTTCCGCAGCCACATTCGACGGCACTTGATATGACTTCACTTTCCAGGCCTCGGACTGCACGTCCGCCGTTAACGCCCAATCGTAGAACTTCTGCGCGCTTTCGGGATTACGGGCACCTTCGATGATGCTCATTGAGCCGATCTCGTAGCCGGTGCCTTCGCAAGGCGCAACGGGGACAACAGGAAACCCGGACGCCGCTTGCTTGACGGCGTCATGCAGGAACACGATGCCAATGGTGTTTTCGCCCCGGCCCGCCGCCTTGATCGGAGCCGATCCTGACTTGGTGTAGTTGTTAATGTTCACGTGCAGCGACTTCATGAATTCAAAACCATCGTCCTCGCCGAATAGCTGAACCATCGTTGCGAGAGTTGTATAGGCTGTCCCTGAAGAGTTCGGGTTCGCCATTTGCACGTGGCCCTTATATTCCGGCTTCAACAGATCCTTCCAGCAAGCGGGCGCCGGCAAGTTATTGGCCTCGAGAACTTCCTTGTTATAGCCAAAACCTAGTGCGCCGGAATATATGCCGATGGTCTTGTCAGCAGCGGAATCCGCCTGGCGGATTGCCCAATCGTGCAACTCACCACGCATCGACGACACATAGGCCACCGTCAGGCCTTCTTCTGCAGCCTGAAGATGCGGGTCACCGGTGCCGCCCCACCATATATCGCCCCTTGGGTTCGCCGACTCGGCTTTGATCTGTGCGAACGTTTCGCCCGAAGATTTTCGGGTCATATTGACGTCAATTCCGGTAGCTTCCTCGAAGCCACGCGCCATAACCTGGCACCAGTCTTCCTCAGTGCTGCAGTACAGAGTCAGGTCTTCAGCGTAAGCCACGCCCGAAGCTGAGATCATTGCTATGGCCGACACGCCAACGACAGTTTTGATGGTTTTCATATCTTTCCTCCCAGTCAAATTTACGACCCTACGGTCGTTTCAATTTGCTATCCGTCACGGCGCAATCGCCCGCGATGGATGCGTCATTTATCTGTCTGACAACTAAAGCATAGCTGGTAACGCGCGCCGAAGCGACCTTTCCCGTTAGCCACCGACTTTTCCGTCGACGTCAGTCTTCTTCTTTCAATGAACGCCAAGCCGGCGCGCGCTTGTCGATGAAGGCACCAATTCCTTCTTCGGCGTCGGGTTCCAGCATATTTAAAACCATTACTTCAGAAGCGTGGCGATACGCATCCGGCAAGGGCAATTCAATTTGCTGATAAAAGGCTTCCTTGCCTATTTGCAGTGTTGCAGGGGACTTCGACGCGATCTGGCGAGCTAGCGTGTCTGTGGCGGTTCGCAGGTCGGCAGCCGCAACGACATCGTTCACTAAGCCGATCTGCGCCGCCTCGTCCGCGCCTATCAAGTCGCCAGTCAACAGCATCTTCATAGCGAATTTGCGACCAACGTTTCGCGAGAGCGCCACCATTGGCGTCGAACAAAAGAGTCCGATATTGACACCGGGCGTTGCAAATTGCGACTCGACCGAGGCAACGGCGAGGTCGCAGCTCGCGACAAGCTGGCAACCCGCGGCAGTGGCGACACCGTGCACTTCGGCGATGACGGGTTTGGGGCATCGAACGATGCCGAGCATCAATTCCGCGCATTTGTTCATCGTTTCTTCGAAAAATGCACGCCCCTTGTCGGTTTGCGCGCGGGCCGCGGTTAGCTCTTTCAGGTCGTGGCCCGCGCAGTAACCGGGTCCGGCGGCTGCTATGACAATGACGTGCACATCTTTGTTTTTGCCCAATGTCGTGATCGCGCCATTAAGACGTTCGATCAGGTCGAGCGACAAGCTGTTGCGCGCGTCGGGCCGGTTCAGGGTCAGCCTGGCCACCGTGCCCTCGCGTTCCTCGATCACTATATCACCGGACATTGCAACATCCTTGTTCACTATCTTGCCGCCGAATCTTTCGCTCGGCGAGACGACCGTAATTCCCTACTCGCAGTCTCAGGATTCCGCAAATTCAACAAAGTCGGTGGCGACAGCCTCAACAGCAGCAGCAATCAAGCGGACACCATGTTCCGGCCGTGCAAGTGCGGAATGTGATCCGACACGGCCGTCAGGGAATTCTTCGCGGTGCCGCTCCGGGGATCCGTGGCGGTCACCGGCGCGTTCTTCGATTTCCTCCGCCGTTAGTTGACGCGGCGGATCGCTCGCGTTGCCGATTGGAATAATTCGGTGAAGCGCTTGCGTGACCGAAATCTCTGACGGCGTTGCGTGCATCCCCTCCCAATCGCCGTAATATTCGCGACGAATGTCGTTCACTGACGCATAGTCCCACCAACTTCGAATTCGGACCGAGCCGGAGTTGCCTTCATCGACGACGGCACGCATCGGCGCCAGATTGGCACCATGTGCATTCAGAACGAACACGCGATTGAACCCTTGGTTGCGCAATCCCGTTACAAGCTCAGCGAATAGCACTTTAAATGTCGGCTCGGAAATCGACACTGTACCCGGGAATCCGGTGTTGAAATGTGCCGGTGTGTAGCAAATTGTCGGCGCAACGTATGCGCCTGCCTTGTCAGCCGCAGCGCCTGCGATCGCTTCGGCGCAAAGGGCGTCGGTGCCGACCATACCCATCGGGCCATGTTGCTCGGTTGAGCCAACCGGCAGGAGGACGCCCTGGTTTTGCTCGAGATACTCTTCAACCTCTAGCCAAGTCGCGTGATCAAGCCTCATTCACAATACCTCACGAGCCAATAAAAAAGGGCCGCGCAGCGTCGCGGCCCCGATCTGTTCTTCGCATTTGGATGGCGGCAATCAGAGCCCCCACTTTGCCTTTGTGCTATCGAAGAAGCCCTTGGCCTGCTTCACCTGCACCCAGTTATTCACGTAGTTGATCCAAACCTGATCATCTTGCGGCAACAACATCGCGATTGGCGTCGGTGCCCGAGGCCCAGTGTTTTTCACGCGTGTAACCGGGAATTTTGTGACCAAAGTCGATCCTTCGATATTTGATGTGATGAAGACATCGGCGCGACCGGCGATAACCTCTTGGAAACCACGAGCTGGCGCTTCGACGACCTTGATATCGGCATTCGGAAACCATTCCCGCACCAGCGCCTCGAACGTGGTGCCTAGTGTGGTGGCAACATTTACGCCCGGTTGGTTGATCGAATCGTAGCCGTCAAAGTTGTCCACTTTGTCGGTATGAGTGAACGGGAAGATTTCAACGGCAATATAGCTTGACGAAAAACCGGCAACCTTCATTCGCGGTGGCGAAATCGAGGCCGAGCCGGTCATGTGGTATTTGCCTGCGACAACGCCGTTGACCAAAGTTTTCCAGTCGGTAGGCACGAATTCGACCTCAACACCGAGATCGGTCGCAAGCTCTGTCATGACATCGATGTCGAAACCCTTGTAAGCGTTCGTAGCCGGGTCGCGCACGGTCATCGGGTTCCAGTCGCCGGTCGTGCCGACCTTCAGGATTCCGGTATCCAGAATTTCATTCAGTGCGGATTGCGCCTGCGCAGCGGCACCAAGGCTTAGCGCAATTGCACCCGCCGCCAAGGCGGTCACATATTTTCTCATTGGTTCCTCCCGTTGGATTGGCCGCCTGCAACGGGCCGCCATTATCATTCGTGCCTTGAACTAACTAGGATTCCACCGATAACCTCAAGTGAAATGTTCCCGTTGGGGAATAGCCGCCGGGGGATCACAATGGCCGAAACCGCGATCGAGATGATCGGCGTTAATAAATGGTTCGGCGATTTCCATGTCCTGCAGGATATCAATCTTCGCGTCGGGCAAGGCGAACGCGTGGTTGTGTGCGGACCATCGGGATCAGGAAAGTCGACAGTCGTTCGGTGCATAAATCGCCTTGAAATTCATCAAGAAGGCATCATCCGCGTCGATGGAATTGAACTAACCAACGATCCATCGTCAGTGTCCGCGATCCGTTCAGAAGTCGGAATGGTGTTTCAACAGTTCAACTTGTTCCCACATCTAACTGTTTTACAAAACCTTTCTCTGGGTCCGATGAAGGCGCGTGGGTTAAGCAAAGACGAAGCCGAGGAGCGCGCTCGGGTCTATCTTGAGCGGGTCCGGATCCCCGAGCAGGCCGACAAGCGACCGGCACAATTGTCGGGTGGTCAGCAACAGCGCGTTGCGATTGCGCGCTCGCTCTGCATGGAGCCAAAAGTGTTGTTATTTGACGAGCCAACCTCGGCGCTGGACCCCGAGATGATCTCTGAAGTCCTGGACGTGATGGTCGAACTGGCCGAGGACGGCATGACCATGGTCGTGGTTACGCACGAAATGGGCTTTGCCCGGAAAGTTGCCGACCAGATGGTTTTCATGGACGCGGGCGAGATTGTGGAAACCGGGCCACCGGCGCAGTTTTTCGAAGCGCCGAAATCGCGACGCTGCCAGAACTTCCTTAGCCAGATATTGAGCCACTAATGCGCAAACTCGTCGTCATCTCATCGCTCTTGCTGTTGGCGGGCTGTGCGTCGTCCAGCACATGGGGCTGGTATGTCATCGACCCGACCAAGGACGCGGGCTGGACAAATATCAAATTCCTTATTGGCGGTATGGGCGCAACGATCGCGATTTCGCTGATCGCGGCGGCGATATCGATCTTCCTGGGATTGGTTGTCGCATTGCCGGGTTTAGCTGACCGTTGGTATTTACGCGCTTTCAATCGCGTTTACGTCGAAATCATTCGATCGATCCCGCTTCTGCCGATGCTGTTTTGGGTGTTTTATGGGTTGCCGATCATATTCAAGTCGATGGGGCTGAATATCCCGATCGACCCCTTTTGGGGAGCGATCATCACGCTTGCAATCTCTGACAGCGCGTTCACGGCCGAGATCTATCGCGCCGGCATCCAATCGATCGCCAAGGGCCAGAGCGAAGCCGCGCAAACAATCGGGCTGAACTATGTGCAGACGATGCGATACGTCATTCTGCCGCAAGCGATCCGACGAATTCTGCCGCCGCTAGCCAACCAGTTCATTTACATTGTCAAAATGTCGGCCTTTGCCAGCGTTATCGGGATGCAAGAACTGACCCGCCGCGCAAACGAATTGGTGGTCACCGAATACCGGCCGCTTGAGCTTTATTCGCTACTGATCCTCGAATACCTGGTTCTGGTATTGATCATTAGCGCAGGTGTGCGGTGGCTGGAACGCCGCATGGGTTCGGACGAGAGAGGATAATCAATGGATTGGGAAGCTTTCATGGATGAAACCGTCGCAAATATCGCGACGCTAAGCCACGAAATCCCCGAAACCACCAAAGCATTCAACCAGATGGGCGCGATTGCAAGAAAATCCGGTGCTTTGGACGAAAAAACCAAGGAAATCATGGCGCTTGGCATCGCCATCGCGACACGTTGCGACAGCTGTATCGGGTTTCATGTGAAATCGCTGGTCCGTCTGGGGACGACACGGGCCGAGCTGTGCGAAGCTTTGGCGATGGCAACTTATATGGGCGGCGGGCCGTCCTATACGTATTCAGCCAAAGCGCTGAAAGCCTATGATACTTTCAAAGGGGAAGTGTGATGGGACAGACACCCACGACCGCCTGGATCAAGATGATTTCGGACGACGACGCCGATGATCGCCTGCGGGCCCTGCTCGATCAGGCGCGTACCCCGCATGGAACGGTCGATACGGTCATGCGCGTGCATTCATTGCGTCCGGCAACGATGGAGGGGCACGTAACACTTTATCGCTCGGTCCTTCATAGCGACGATAATGCTTTGCCGTTTTGGTTTCTTGAAGTCGTTGCAAGCTATACGTCAATCCTCAACGACTGCACCTATTCGCTCACGCATCATTTTATGAATGTTCGTAACTTGCTGAAGGATCAGCCTAGATCGGACCGGATATTTACTGCTTTAAAAGCGCATCGGCCCGAAGATGAATTCGATGGCAAAGAACTGGCGCTATTGCGGTATGCGGCCAAGCTGACCATTGATGTCGGAAAAATGGTGAAGTCGGATTTCGAGGCGCTGAAGATCGCCGAGTGCGACGATGGCGAAATCCTCGAGGTCAATCAGGTTTGTGCCTATTTCAACTATTCAAACCGGCTGTTAAACGGGTTGGGCGCGACGACAGACGGTGACGTCGTCGGATACTACAAAGGTACTGACGGTGTTTGATAATTGCGAATTTTTTCAACGAAAGCAGGTGGATACCAATTCGCCGCATTGAATGACTTCAACGCTCGTGCCTATTTGTAAATTCGAAGGCTAAGTAAGTAACAGATGAATTGGTTTTCACTATGAACGTACCAACTCTGCGATCGCAAAAATGTGCGGAATGCCCAATCCGGCATCGGGCCGTTTGCGCGCGCTGTGACGAAGCCGAATTCGCGCGCCTCGAGGACATGAAGTATTACCGCAGCTACGAAGCCGGTCAGCCAATCCTTTGGCGAGGAGACGAGATGGCAATCGTCGCATCTTTGGTGCGCGGCGTCGCTTCGATCAGTCAGACAATGGAAGACGGTCGACGGCAAATGGTAGGATTGCTACTTCCGTCAGACTTTATTGGCCGCCCGGGACGAGAGCGCGCGCCGTTTGATGTCACGGCTGTAACTGACGTTACGCTTTGCTGCTTCAAGCGGCGTCCGTTTGAAGCCTTGGTTGAAGCGTCTCCGAACGTTACGAAGCGTCTTCTGGAACTGACGCTGGACGAGCTTGACTCGGCGCGCGATTGGATGCTGCTTTTAGGCCGCAAGACCGCGCGCGAAAGAATTGCGACCTTCATTCGCATGGTTGCCCGGCGCAGCCAGCTTCCGGACGATGTCGATATGCCGAATATATTTGAACTGCCGCTAACGCGCGAGGCGATGGCCGACTATCTTGGCCTTACGCTCGAAACCGTCAGCCGACAGATCTCGGCGCTTCGGCGAGACAACACGATTCAACTGCACGGCAAACGTGGTGTTGAAGTTCTTAGCCAAACGCGTTTGGCTGACGAAGCTGGCGAGGACGCCTTCATCGACTAAAAACTTCTTTCCGGCCGATTGCTTTATCGGGCCATGAGCACAGGCATATTGGCACGCTCCAGCATATGGCGGGTCGCGCCACCAATAATCGCTTCGCGCAACCGTGTATGGCCGTAGGCGCCCATAACGATCATGCCTGCGCCGGATTCGTTGGCGTGGCGAATTAGAATGTCTGCAATATCGGTTTCCGTCCGCGCCAAAACTGAAATCTCTGCCGGAATATTGTATCGCGCTAGGTAGGACGCAAGCGCACCGCCTGGGTCCGTTAAACCCGCGGGATGACGCGGCGGATCAACAATTGCGATTTCTGTATCTTCGGCCGATTTCAAGAACGGAAACGCAGCGCGGCACGCTCGCAGTGCTTCGTCGCTTTCGTTCCAGGCAAGGAGGATGCGTTTTGGCGTAAGTCCAACCGATCCCCCCAAGTCGGCGGGAATAACAAGCGCCGGAGCGCGGGCGCGAAAAAGGGTGGCTTCCAAGGCCGCAATTTCTTCGGATACAGCTTTTTCGCTATAGGGCGCATCCAGCACAACGAGGTCTGAAAGCCGGACTCGTTCGGCGATGTGATCAGACAACGCCGATGCTTGGACGACGCGATCTTCCATATCCCACCGTACGGTCTCACCTTCCATGCGCTTGGAGATGGACTCGGACAGCATTCGAGCTTCGTCGCGTGCATGTTCCTGGTTTTCGCGTATGGCAACAGCGTGGGCGCCTGCATAGTAAAAACCAGGCTCGGTCCTGTCGAGGCCGGGAGCGACGATATGCAAGTGCGCATCAAAGTGGCGTGCAAGATCCAAGGCAGTTTCAAACGCTTTGCCCGGCGCCGGTTCTCGGTGCACGAACGTTGCAATCGTTGGGTATGACATGATGAGATCTCCCGGGACTCGTCATTCGAGTGTTTGGCCCACCATGACCCATGTCGAGGGATGACAAATTGACTTGGATCAAGGAGTCGCTTGGTCTAGCCATTCATAACGTCGAAAATTGCGAGCATTGGTGCCCGCGAAGGTCAAAACGGGGTCGTAGATGAAAGACATCCTGAAACTTGTTGTGCTTGGCGCCGTGGCGTTGATCGCCGCAATTGCTGCAAATTTCGGCCGCGATCTTGCCTATCAAGTGCACGCGCTGATCATCATGGCGGTTGCCGCGGGATTGTTCATCCAGACACTTCGCGGAATGGAGGAACCGCCCGCCCTGGTACGCACCGATGGATACATGGACGACGTGATACGCGCTGGGGTGATTGCAACCGCATTCTGGGGCGTCGTCGGTCTTCTGGTCGGGACATTCATTGCGTTCCAGTTGGCCTTCCCGGTTTTGAATTTTGACTGGGCGCAGCCGTTTGCAAACTTCGGGCGATTGCGACCGCTACATACAAGCGCGGTGATATTTGCCTTTGGCGGCAATGCGTTGATCTGCACCTCATTCTATATAGTTCAGCGGACGTCCGCAGTGCGCCTATGGGGTGGCAACCTCGCGTGGTTTGTCTTTTGGGGCTACCAGCTTTTTATTGTCCTTGCGGCAACCGGCTATGTGTTAGGTGCGACGCAGTCGAAGGAATACGCCGAACCCGAATGGTATGTTGATATCTGGCTGACGATTGTCTGGCTGGCTTATCTTGCTGTTTTCCTGGGCACAATATTCAAACGTAATGAACCACATATCTATGTCGCCAACTGGTTTTTCCTCAGCTTCATCGTGACCGTGGCGATGCTGCATGTCGTCAACAATCTGTCTATTCCCGTTTCAATTCTTGGATCGAAGTCAGTTCAGGTGTTCGCGGGCGTTCAGGATGCAATGACGCAATGGTGGTATGGCCACAATGCCGTCGGGTTTTTCCTGACCTCGGGCTTTCTTGGCATGATGTACTATTTTGTGCCCAAGCAGGCCGGCCGGCCGATCTATAGCTACAGGCTGTCGGTCATCCACTTCTGGGCCCTGACGTTCCTCTATATTTGGGCTGGTCCACACCATCTTCACTACACCGCTTTGCCTGACTGGGCGTCGACGCTTGGAATGGTGTTCAGTGTGATCCTTTGGATGCCGTCGTGGGGCGGAATGATCAATGGTCTGATGACGCTGCAGGGCGCTTGGGACAAAATTCGGACAGACCCGATCATTCGGATGATGGTGATCAGTCTGGCGTTCTACGGCATGTCGACATTCGAAGGCCCGGTGATGTCGATCCGCGCGGTCAATTCGCTTAGCCACTACACTGACTGGACTATCGGTCACGTGCATTCCGGCGCGCTGGGGTGGAATGGCATGATCACATTCGCCGCGCTTTACTTTCTGACGCCAAAGCTTTGGGGTCGGAATTCCATGCACTCAGAAGCGGCGATCAACTGGCACTTCTGGCTCGCTACGATCGGTATCGTCCTTTACGCGGCGTCCATGTGGGTCACCGGTATCATGGAAGGCCTGATGTGGCGCGAAGTTGATGCCCAGGGATTCCTCGTCAACTCTTTCGCCGACACTGTAGCTGCCAAATTCCCGATGTATATCGTTCGTGGTCTAGGCGGCGTGCTGTATCTGACCGGCGCGCTGATCATGGCCTGGAACATGGTTATGACGATCCGCGGCAAGCAGCCGACATCATCTACCGCCTCTGTGCCAGCCGAATAGGAGCGTCGAAATGTCAATTTTGAATAAACACGTGATCCTCGAAAAAAGCCCGACGCTTCTGCTGGTTTTTTCGTTCCTAGTTGTCACGATCGGTGGCATCGTTGAAATTGCACCCTTGTTTTATTTGGAAAACACGATCGAAGAAGTCGAAGGTGTTCGGCCCTATTCGCCGTTGGAACTGACCGGTCGCGACGTTTACGTCCGCGAAGGATGCTATGTCTGCCACAGCCAGATGATCCGGCCGATGCGCGACGAATGGGAGCGCTACGGGCCATACTCGCTGGCAGCAGAATCGATGTATGATCATCCGTTCCAGTGGGGCAGTAAGCGTACCGGGCCCGATCTTGCGCGTGTCGGAGGCCGGTATTCGGATGCCTGGCATCTTCAACACATGATCGACCCTCAATCGGTGGTGCCAGAATCGATTATGCCCGGATATGCCTTCCTTGCCGACAATCCAGTGAACGTTGAAGAGATCGAAGACCTGCTGGCGACGCATCGAATTGTGGGCGTTCCTTACACCGACGAAATGATGGCTGCGGCGAAATCTGACCTTCGTGCGCAGGCAGATCCTGACAGCGACTGGGACGGGCTAGTCGAACGTTATCCGGGGGCGCCCGTGTCGAATTTCGATGGAGATCCTCGGCTCACCGAAATGGATGCGTTAATCGCCTACATGCAAATGCTTGGCACATTGGTCGATTTCTCGACTTTCGTCGCTGACACAAGTCGTTAGGGGGGCAGCGCAATGGACACCTATTCGATCCTTAGGCAAATCGCCGATAGCTGGGTACTTCTAGCGATGGTGATATTTTTCATCGGTGTTGTGATCTGGGCATTCCGTCCGGGCAGCAAGGCATCGCATCGTGATATTGCCGATATTCCATTTCGCAATGAACAATCCCCCGTTAGCGACAGCGACGGAAAGTCCCGTAAGGAAATATCGTGATGGCGAAAAA
>JBPCWO010000392.1:0-7106 GCA_051009475.1 Boseongicola sp. | reverse complement strand
CCACTTCCGAATAATCCTCAGGCCGACCAGGACCGCGTCGACGCCCCAGAGGTTACCCTCTACACTCGTAATTCCTCGCGAGATTAGTCGCGAGGCCTTCCCATTACCTTAAGAAAGTCTCCGAATTGGTGGGTTTGCAAAACAATGCGCACATCACCAAAAACTTTCCCAAGTTCACTCAACAATCAACTCGTTACTATCCACACCCAGCTTTCGATAGAATTTAAATTAGCATGACTAATCCAGCATTAGCAATACTAAGATTCCTTTTTTCTTGAAGTGTGAGTGGCATGCTTGCGACCTAGAATACTTGATGCGGCAAGCTGTAGGATTTCATGTAAGTTTTTGTTTTTTAATAGAGTTTTTTACAGATAGCTTTAAGGACACTGTCCGAGTCCGGAATTTTCCCGCATTGGGAAACAGATTTTGCAACTTTCGGAAACAGTATCTGGAACACTATTTTAGGGTGTCGTCACTGCCAAAATTTTATCACGAATATCTAAAAAATACCCAATTTGGCAGGTAAGTAAGCCAGAACGATCCTGCGAACTATATTCGCGGATTTCTTAGCTCTTCGCTTGTTACTTGACATACCCTTGATACTTAAAGAGAAAATCAAAAAAACAGCAATCATTCGCATTTGGCATTCAAAAAACTTCGAAGATCAGAAACGGCGCCCTTGCTCGAATAATTCTTGGGTAAAAGCAAAAAACAATACAGGTACTCCAGCTTAACAAATATGCTTATTCTTCAAGACGCATTCGCCGGGTTCGCCCTAGGACTTAGCCTGATTATTGCTATCGGCGCCCAGAACGTTTTCGTCCTTCAGCAGGGTCTGATGCGTTCTCATGTCTTTGCCGTGTGCTTCACATGTGCGATTTCGGACGCGGTCTTGATATCCATTGGTGTCGGTGGGTTTCATCTGATCGCCAGATCAGTGACATGGTTTGAACCGTTACTGACAACGGCCGGGGCAATATTTTTATTTGTCTACGGTGCAATAAGTGCCCGAAAATCGATTTGGCCCGCAGATACCGAGAAAATTGGTGACCTGGTTCCCCGTTCGCTGGCAAGCGTCGTCACTACGTGTCTGGCCTTCACGTGGCTCAATCCCCACGTTTATCTTGATACCGTGGTTCTTTTGGGGGCTATCTCAACACAGTATGAATCGCGGTATTCCTTCGGTGTTGGCGCGGTTGCCGCAAGCTTTTTCTTCTTCTTTACGCTTGGCTATGCTGCGCAACGCCTGTCACATCTTTTCGAAAGTCGCCTCGCCTGGCGAATATTGTACGGAGTTGTCGCAGTAATAATGTGGACCATAGCGTTCAATCTATTTCTGCGTTGATTGCGCTTTGGTCGCTTCGACTGACCAACAAACCGATCTCATCAAATTCCTGGACTACTCTGCCGGAACTGCTGCGTCTTTCAATGGCCCGTCGAGGCCTACAGGTGCTCGGACGGCATTTGGACGAGAACGATAGAGCCGGTCATCTATCAATGCCTCGTGGGTCGTCGCAAGATGCCTTGCCGGAACGTTGGGAAACAAATGATGCACCAGGTGAAAACAGTCGTTTCGCGGAAACAGAAGCCATCGAATGAACCTTGGCGCCAATATATTTCGCGAGGAGTCTAGTTCGTCATCAGCAGGCACGATGCCGGCATGATCCATACAGTCGGCCCAATAATTTAGAGTCGAATAGGCAAAGACCAAAGGCACAATTACAAACAACGACCCGGTCATGGGAAAGAACGCCGTGAAAACCCCGACGGCAAACAACAATGCGATCTTGAGTGCCAGAAATGCACGCCCATCACGCGTCGACATGTTGAGTCCAAGATAATACGGCAAATGCCGTCCCAGAAAGGGGTTGATCAGGTGGCGGAGAATTACGCCACGGGTTAACGGATCGTGAATTCGCAGGTTTTGTATGCCCTGAAGGTCAAGGTCATGTTCATAGTCACCGACGTGCGCGTGATGCGAAAGATGCTCATCGCGATACTCACTAAAAGAACCGAAAAGAAGCGACGCGCAAATCTTCCCGATCAGCACGTTGTCAGACCGATCTGTACTGAACGTCGAATGCGAACACTCGTGCACAATATTGTTTAGCCCGCGCAACCGGGTTCCGATGAATACGATCAGTACGAAGCTAGCGAGTACAGTTATCGGTGAAGTGGATAGCCCAAGTAGGTAGCTGCCCAAAGCGACCGAGATCACGATCTGGGACAAATACCCAAACACGATGAACCATGCCGTATGGCGCTCGTACTTTTGCAATCCCACAAAGCTGCGCATATGCTTTTTGCGCAATAACTTGGCCGACATTAATCCAGCCCCCCGACTCGCTGTCGCCACATAGAAGCCACATTCCCGCCATCTTTTCAACAAGATGCAGTGTGGTTTCTGCGCAACCATTAAGGATCCTAATGGGTATTTTGCCCTGCATGAGCGGCAAATGGTTAACGGCACATTGATTTTTGGGGCCTCGATCTGATCTATCATAAGCGACCCTTATGAAAGCCGGACAACCAGAGATGGATTTTGACTACGATTCACTTGTAGTGCTGGCCGCAGTGGTACGAACAGGCAGCTTTGAGTCCGCAGCAAACTCACTGAATGTAACCCAATCGGCCGTCAGCCAGCGAATCAAACAGCTTGAAGAAAAGGTGGGGTCGGTCCTCATTCTCCGAGGCCGTCCATGCGTTGCGACTGAAGACGGATTGCTGTTATGCCAGCACGTTGAACAGGTCACCCTGCTTCGGCATGAACTTTCAGAACAACTTGCGTCACGCGGCGAGGCCACTGATTCAAGGGCGGTAGGTGTCCGCATTGCCGTGAACAGCGATAGCCTTGCCACTTGGTTCCCCGAGGTCATAGACCGAGCGGCAACCGAGTTAAACCTCCGCCTCGAGGTCATCCCAGACGATCAGGAATTTACCGAGGAACGGCTTCGTTCCGGTGATGCCCTGGCAATCGTTACCTCTTCCGATAAATCAATTCCCGGCTGCAAAAACATCGCAATTGGTTCGATGGAATATATGGCTGTGGCTTCCTCGGAATATGCCGCCAAGTACTTTAAGAACGGTACGAATCTGGCGACCATTTCGTCTTCGCCGTCAATTCGGTTTGATAGAAAAGATACGCTCCCTCAGCAGTGGGTGTTTCTGGCATTTGGCGATACTGCAAGGCTGTCGTCACACTATATCCCATCCTACGAGGGACACCTTCTATGCTGCACACGGGGTATCGGTTGGGCAATGATGCCAACTGTTACCGTACGCCCACTAATCGAAAGCGGCAAACTTATCGAAGTGGTCCCGGATATCCGGGTATCAACTCCGCTCTTTTGGCAATCACGGTCGCAATCCAGCAATATTCTGCGCCGATTGTCTGACGTTGTGTCCGATGTGGCGGCGAAAAAACTCATTCCGAATGCAAACTAAGGCGCTGTTCGACTGAATTTCGGGTCCACCGTCACTCGCTGCGAAAACGGACGCGCAGCGATCCAAAATTTCCATTCAACAGGCAACGGCAGGGATAACAAAAAAATAGAAGCACGCTAGCCGAAGCCGTAATGGCGAGTTGTCCTGTCAGTACTCATCAACCGTATCTGCATCTCCTCTGAGCAAACCACACAAGTCGTGGAAAACCAGGAGATCAATCTTGTGTGCATGAGAGAGCACACCGGATGTGGTTGCGACCCTTGCAAGAGGCTCGCCTTGTTCCCGCAAAACGATACAGTGAAAGAAACCACAAATAATTGAATGGAGTTTTGGATGTATGTAGATGGCGGGCATCCGATTGTGGTCTCCGAATTTCCGGTTCTGGCACTAACTGGTTCTAGCACTAAGCCGACATCCATTACGGCTCGATATCGGTTATATCTTTTCGCTGAACTTCAGGGGTTCATCAAGCGCAGCCTGGTAATCGGACTCTCGCCAACCAACGACTTGTAATTCCGCTGTTGAAGTTACTCGGTCGAGCACACCTAATTGATTGGGCGCGCGCAGGTCTCTCTGCGAACCAGCTCTGGCGGGATACATAAGCTATCATTCCCCGGAGTGTCAGATATGATATTCTGAGCGATCATTGATGCGGCTTTTGCACCAATCTGGCGCGCTGGAATCCGAACAGTTGAAAGCGCAGGCTCGAATTCGCGGGACCCCTTGAAATCACCAATTCCCGTGACGGAGATATCCTTTGGAACCTGAAGCCCGCACTTTGAAATCGCATGTAGCGCGCCCCAAGCAAGTACGTCGTTGCCGCATATGATTGCGGTCGGAAAATTTCCCGAGGATAGCAAGGCTGTGACAGCCTCCTTTGCTGCGGCGACGCTGTATCGTGTTTCCAAGTGATGGTGTGGCGCAATGGAAACTCCTTTTTGAGACAAGGCGTGGACCACTCCCTGCCGACGTTGCGCTGCACGATCATTGCCATTCAATGGAGGAAATAGAGCTGCAACACTCTTATGCCCAAGTTGCGCAATGTGGTTCCCAATAAGCTGCCCTGCGATAAAATTGTCCGCACCCACGCAAGGAAAGACAGTTCCTTCGGCATAGTTCCAGAGCAGCACTGCTGGTACGCCCTGGCTTTTCACGAGCGACAAAGTTTCTTCCGCATGCTCAAGCCCGATCAACGCCATTCCATCGACACGGTGTTCGAGCATTTTTCGTGTCAGTGCATACTCCCTTTCAAGGTCATACCCGTGGGATGCCAGTAGAATTGTAAATCCCGTCTCCTCGATTGATTCCGAAAAACTTTGGATCAGCTCGGCGAAGATCGCGTGATCGACGGTGGGCACGATCAGACCCACCGTACCGCTACGAATACCGTGAATTGTCTGTGCTGCGCGATTGCGGATGTAGCCTAGTTTGCGGACGGCGGAATCAATTTTCTTTCGCGTTGTCGCTTTCACCAGATCGGGATGATTGAAGCTTCGAGATACAGTTGACGGCGACACTCTCGCGACCTTCGCGACAGCCACGATATCGGCCTTTTTAGCTTTATGATCAGTCATCTAGAGAGATAGTTTTCTCAAAAAATGAAAACATTTGCAAAACTATTTTCATTATTTATCCTAGCCTGTCAATCGCGGTGCATGGGAGGCGCACGCTTTGGAATTTCTGCTCTACTTCGGGGATGTCTTTACGCCGGTTAACTTCGGTCTTCTGCTGATCGGTACAATTGGCGGACTGATCCTTGGAGCGACACCGGGACTGTCCCCTACGATGGCAGTGGCGCTGCTAATCCCATTCACATTTCGTTTGGAAGCGGCCCAAGGTCTTATCCTACTGGGCGCCGCATATACTTCGACAGTGGCAGGTGGCGCAGTAAGCGCGATCCTTTTGAAAATACCTGGCGCTCCGGCAAACATTGCTACGACGCTGGACGGCCACACGATGGCGGAAAAGGGAGAAGGCGCGCGCGCGCTACAGCTGTCGTTTCTATCGTCTGCAGTCGGCGGCATATTTGGCGTGATGTTGCTGATTTTTCTAACACCGTTACTGGCTCAATGGGCACTGGCGTTCGGGCCATCTCATCTTTTCTGGCTCGCCATTCTTGGCGTGACAGTCATCGGGTCGCTGGATTCAAGCTCAGTTGTGAAAGGCCTATTGTCGGGTTGCATCGGCCTTTGGCTCGCAACTATCGGTTTTGACGACATCATGGGTGCGCAGCGCTTTATCTTTCACCCAGCGGTCGGCGGCGGCATCAATGTGATTCCGGCGCTGATCGGGTTGTTCGCAATTCCGCAAGTTATCACAATGTTCGCGAAAGGACGGCTTGATGCGGGGACCGAAGTTATCACCGTCCAAAAGCATCCCATCGGCGCCGCCTTTCGCGAAGTCTTCGGTCGTCTGCGTGCGCTTTCCATCGGCACAATAACCGGGTCGATCATCGGCCTTATTCCGGGCGTCGGCGGACAGATCGCGGGGCTGGTTGCCTATGATCAATCGAAGAAATTCAGCTCGGAAAGCGAGAAATTTGGCACTGGTCACAGCGAAGGCGTGATCGCTGCGGAAAGTGCCAACAACGCTATGGTCGGACCGTCGCTTGTGCCGCTTTTGACGCTTTCGATCCCCGGTTCTCCTACCGCCGCCGTTCTGCTGGGAGGATTGCTGATCCACGGCATTTTTCCAGGCAGTGATCTCTTTGACAATCACCCTGATGTCGCATGGACCTTCATCAACTCGATGCTAATCGGGCAGGTTCTGATGTGCATTTTCGGGCTTTACGTTGCCGGGCTTGCCGCGTCGGTCGCGCGGGTTCCACATTCGGTGATGGCCGCTGTTGTCCTTGGTCTTGCTGTATTCGGCAGCTACTCGGTGCAAAACTCGATGGGCGATGTCTATGTCATGGCCGCACTTGGCACTGGCATGTATTTCCTTGAACGTTTTGGGTTTTCGGCGGCACCGCTGGTGCTTGGCCTGATCCTTGGTCCAATTGCCGAAGGAAATTTCATCCAAGGAAGCATGATTGCAAACGCGACGACAGGCCTCGGTCCCTATTTCCTGACCGGAACGCTCAATCTTTTCCTGATCACGATCGTCGTCACCTCAATCCTATACTCAGCCTGGATGGAAATTCGGAGCCGCCGCTACACGACAAAAGAAGACGTAATGATATGAACAATCTGCCTCGCACACAGCACATAATTGCTTCTGGTTTGGTTGCAGCTGTCGGCATCTGGGTCACCTATGTCAGCTACACGCAGGAACCTGCGGCCGCGTTCTTGTTCCCGCGCATGATTTCATCGGTGTTTGTTGTGCTCGCACTTTGGACTTTTGGCAAAGCCGTACTTGGACGCACCAACGTTGGCGAAGGTCTGGATGCGGCGGCGTTGAAAAACATTGCACCGGGCCTGATTATCGCGCTGATTTTCGTCTACTGGGCGGCGCAGACTTTCGGGTTCTATACAGCTTCGAGCGTCGTATTTTTCATCCTAATCAGCATTTATGACTCAGCACCTCACACCGAGCTGAAGTCATGGATACGGCGCTTGATCATCACGGTCGGCTTTCTGGCCGTCATGTACGGTCTCTTCGCAATGTTGCTGAATGTGTTCACGCCGCGAGAGATATTCTTTTGAACTGCAAAAATGACAGAA
>JBPCWO010000391.1:0-13159 GCA_051009475.1 Boseongicola sp. | reverse complement strand
GGATCTGTTCTTCGGCATCGATAATTTCGCGAATGCGCGCCAAAAACCAGGGATCAAAGGCGGTGACGGCATGGATGTCGTCGTCGCTTAATCCATGGCGCATCGCCTGCGCGATTACCCGAAGCCGGTCAGGGGTCTGCTGGCTAAGTGCGGCCGTCAGCGCGGCGTTGTCGGGCGCGCCTGGAATATCAATCTCATCAAATCCCGTCAGGCCGGTTTCCATACTGGCCAGTGCTTTTTGCAAAGACTCGTGGAAGGTTCGACCGATTGACATGGCCTCACCTACGGACTTCATTGCGGTAGTAAGATAAGGCTCTGCGCCCGGAAACTTTTCAAATGCGAAACGCGGGATCTTGGTGACCACATAGTCGATTGTCGGTTCGAACGATGCCGGAGTGACCTTCGTGATATCGTTATCAAGCTCATCAAGCGTGTAGCCAACAGCGAGTTTCGCGGCAATTTTGGCAATCGGAAATCCTGTCGCCTTCGATGCCAATGCCGAAGAGCGCGAGACGCGCGGGTTCATTTCGATCACAACCATACGCCCGTCAGCGGGGTTCACAGCCCACTGGACGTTGGAACCGCCTGTCTCGACACCAATTTCGCGCAAGACGGCGATCGATCGGCTGCGCATCAACTGATATTCTTTGTCCGTCAGCGTCAGTGCTGGCGCAACGGTGATTGAATCGCCCGTGTGAACACCCATCGGGTCCACGTTTTCGATCGAGCACACGATGATTGCATTGTCCGCCTTGTCGCGGACAACTTCCATTTCGAATTCTTTCCAGCCAAGCAGGCTTTCGTCGATCAGGATTTGCGCGACAGGTGACGCTTCAAGCCCACGGCGGCACATCTCGAAGTAGTCTTCGCGATTATAGGCAACGCCGCCGCCGGTGCCCCCAAGTGTGAATGCAGGGCGGATGATCGCAGGCAATCCAACGTCGTCCAGTGCCGCCATCGCGGCTTCCAGGCCATTTGGAATGTCAAAACGTCCTGCCGGCGTTTTCGGGGCTGAAACGATAGTTGCGCGCGGATTTTCCAAGCCGATCCGATCCATCGCTTCACGAAAGAGCTTTCGGTCCTCCGCCATTTCGATGGCTTCACGTTTGGCCCCGATCATTTCGACGCCGAACTTCTCCAATACGCCCATTTCTTCAAGCGCCAGCGAAGTATTCAGGCCGGTTTGGCCACCCATTGTCGGAAGCAACGCGTCGGGGCGTTCTTTCTCGATAATTTTCGCCACGACCTCGGGCGTTATCGGCTCGATATAAGTCGCGTCGGCCAGTTCCGGGTCGGTCATGATCGTGGCTGGGTTCGAGTTGACCAGGATCACCCGATACCCTTCTTCGCGCAGCGCTTTGCACGCTTGGGCGCCGGAGTAATCAAATTCGCAAGCCTGCCCAATGACAATTGGACCGGCGCCGATGATCATGATCGACTGAATGTCGGTTCTCTTCGGCATCGATGGCCCTTCGGGATACGCAGACTGTCGTGCGAAGGTCGCACTCGCAAATTGTCGTGCGTTATAGGGCTTGGCGCGCCGGGTTCAAGCCTTTGTCTGGCTGTCGTGCAGCATCATGCCTGCAAAAAATGATCCGGCCGCGAACAGAAGCGAAAAGTGGGTCGCAAAAACGATCAGGTCACTCTGGCCAGACAAATCAAAAAGAAGGTTTCGAAAAACTAATACTGTTGGGAAAATAATAGCCAGGATTAGCAACGATCCGACGGCCAGCCCAAATCTTTGCAGCAGCGCAGGAAGAAAGAAAAAAGCTGTTAGATAGTGATAAAGCCAGCTTAATGGAGATAGCCAGGAAACTAGAATAATCGCGGCGGGCCAAAACAATGGATCTTTTAGCCGTGTTCGCCAGGCCAGAACGCCCAGCAATCCGAAGCCGGCAAGTTGCGCGAGCACACTCGCAATCACCCAGATTGTGGTTTTTTGATAGACCAGCCAGCTGGTCTTGCCGCCTGTGACTTCGCTTGTAACCAACGTCATGTTTTCAACGCCAACCGTTAAAAACGCGACAAGTGGATCCAGAGAAAAGTTGGCCACTGAAAAAAGCACTGTCCGTGAAATCATCGAGATTTCGTGTAAGAAAGCCCGATGCATCGGCCATCCCGCAACATAGATCGAAAGCAAACCCAACGCCGCGCCAAATATCGCGAAACTTGCAAACGCAGGGCGCCGCCCAGCACATAACCAGAATATCGCGAAAACTGCGGGGTACAGCTTAATTGCCGCGGCCAACGCCAAGACGAACCCGCCAAAAATCTGAAATCCGGAACGCTCCCTCTCAATGGCCAGCAAAATCAGAAACGAAACAGCAATTTGCGGCTGATTTTCCGCCAGAGGCAATTGAACAACGAGTGACGACAGGCAAATAAGGATGCCCGCTGCGACAAAAATCGTTGCTGATCTGGTGGTCTCTGTAATCCGGCACGCCAAAAGGATCGAAGCGCAAATCAGGGCAACATTGGTGACAGTCATGAACTTCTTGAACTGATCAAACGAAATAGTGCCTGAAAGCGGCTCAACCGCCCACGCCCATATCGGTGGATAAATGAATGGGTAAACCGGGCGCGTAACATCTTGGGAAATAAGGGTTTCTATCCAGAATTCGGGCGGCGCCATGTCAAAGACACCCTCTGAACCGGCATAAATTCCAGCAGCACCCAGATCGAAATACTGCCCTGCAAACCACAATGATCTCAGATCATCAGAAGTTGCATCGTGATGAACTGCCAGGGAAACAACGAACATGACGCCGATCAGCAGGATCGGCAAGCGTGTCGCGCTGGTCGAGGCAATGCTTGGCATAGGGATATCCAACAACACTTTCGATCTGTTCCTTCGACATGGAAAGGCAACGCGCCAACAAAATCCCGAGGCACGCGGCAGATAAGGACGTGACGTGGCGACTTTGCGACAGCCGGGACGCTTGACTTCCCGCCCGCGAAACTGTGTATCGGCGCGAACCGCGACGCACGCCTGAAGGGGCCAATCCATGCACGCCTTTCGCAGCCATACCTGCGCTGAGCTTACGGCCGCCAATGTGGGCGAAAACGTTCGCTTGTCTGGTTGGGTCCATCGCATCCGCGACCACGGAGGTATTCTGTTCATTGATTTGCGCGATCATTACGGGATCACACAGGTGCTGTGCGACCCCGACAGCCCGGCATTCAGCGACGTGGAGAATGTCCGCTCAGAGTGGTGCATTCGCATAGACGGCAACGTCAAAGCTCGAGATGCCGATTTGGTGAACGCGAAGATTCCAACCGGTGAGATCGAGGTATTCATCCGCGACATGGAAGTTTTAGGCAGCGCGGACGAACTGCCGCTGATTGTCTTCGGCGATCAGGAATATCCCGAAGAAACCCGGCTTCGTTATCGGTTCCTCGACCTTCGGCGCGAGGCGATGCAGGCAAACATGACGCTTCGATCAGATGTCGTGGCGTCGATGCGAAAGCGGATGTGGGACACTGGGTTCCGCGAATACCAGACGCCGATCATCACCGCTTCCAGCCCGGAAGGCGCGCGCGATTTTCTGGTGCCGTCGCGCCTGCATCCGGGCAAATTCTATGCGCTGCCGCAGGCGCCGCAGCAGTTCAAGCAATTGTTGATGGTCAGCGGTTTCGACAAGTATTTCCAGATCGCGCCGTGTTTTCGCGATGAAGATCCGCGTGCCGATCGGTCGCCCACCGACTTTTACCAACTCGACATGGAGATGTCGTTTGTCGAGCAACAGGACGTTTTCGACACAATCAAACCTGTGATTGCGGGGGTCTTCGAGGAATTTGGCGGTAGCCGCACGGTCGATAACGACTGGCCGCAGATCAGCTATCGCGACGCCGCAATGTGGTATGGCACCGATAAACCTGACCTCAGAAACCCGATCAAGATGCAGGACGTGTCCGAGCATTTCCGCGGGTCCGGGTTTGCGATATTTGCCAAAATTTTGGAACAGGACGGCACCGAAATCCGGGCGATCCCCGCGCCAAGTGGCGGCAGCCGCAAATTCTGCGACCGGATGAACGCGTTCGCCCAGAAAGAGGGCCTGCCGGGGATGGGGTATATCTTCTGGCGCGATCAGGGCGAAGGTATGGAAGCCGCAGGTCCGCTGGCGAAAAATATCGGCCCCGAGCGCACTGAAGCGATCCGCCAGCAATTAGGCCTTGAGGTTGGTGACGCTGCATTCTTTCTTGGCGGCAAGGCCAAGGCGTTTGAAACCGTTGCAGGCAAGGCGCGCGTCGTCATCGGAGATGAGCTCGATTTGACGGAAAAAGACCGCTTCGCTTTCGCCTGGGTCGTCGACTTCCCGATCTACGAGCGCGACGAGGAAACCGGCGAGATCGACTTTGAGCACAACCCGTTTTCGATGCCGCAGGGCGCTATGGAGGCGCTTTCCGGCGACCCGCTGGATGTGCTCGGCTTCCAATATGACCTTTCGTGCAACGGCTACGAGATCCTATCAGGTGCGATCCGAAACCACCGGCCCGAGATCATGTTCAAGGCGTTCGAAATCGCAGGCTACGGTGAAGATGAGGTGAAAAAGCGCTTTGGCGGCATGGTCAATGCTTTCCGCTATGGTGCGCCGCCCCACGGAGGATGCGCCGCCGGGATTGACCGCATTGTAATGTTGCTGGCCGATGAAAGTAACATCCGCGAGGTGATCCTGTTCCCAATGAACCAACGCGCCGAAGACCTGATGATGGACGCACCCAACGAACCAACGAACGATCAATTGCGCGAACTCAGGCTCCGCGTGCTGCCGCCGGAGGATTGATGCCGCTCGAAAATTGGACACCGCCGTCACTGCCGTCAAGAACGGCTCTCAAAGGTCGGTACACAACGCTTGAGCCGCTCGCCCGCGATCACGTGTTGGGGCTGCGAGAGGCCCATGCCGAAGATCGATCCAATGCGATGTGGGAGTATCTGCCTGTTGGCCCGTTTGACGATGATGGTTACGCCGCATGGGTGAACGAGAACCGCGTTTTGCACGATCCGCTGCATTTCACTGTGCGCATGGAAGACGGACGGCTTGGCGGAACGCTGAGCCTGATGCGGATTAATCCAGTCGCCGGAAGCATTGAGACAGGTTGGCTGACTTTTGCGCCGCGTTTGCAGCGAACGCGCGAAGCAACCGAAGCCGTCTTCTTGCTTATGAAATGGTCGTTCGCAGCGGGCTATCGACGGTTCGAATGGAAATGCGACGCGGCAAATCTGCCGTCACGGCGTGCGGCGGAACGGTTCGGGTTTTCTTACGAAGGTGTCTTTCGGCAAGCCGCCATCGTAAAGGGCCGGAACCGCGATACAGCCTGGTTTGCCTGCATCGATCAGGAATGGCCACGGCTTCGGGATGCATTCGACGTTTGGCTCAATCCGAAAAACTTTGATTCAAAAGGCAAGCAAAAGCAAAAACTTGCAGACCTGACAAAAGCGATTCTGGTTTCGCGGGATCCGGCGTTGTGACACTCCAGGCGCTTCGCGAGGCCGGGTTCGATGTTCTGACCCGCAACCATGCCGAAGCGATCCTGGCGCACGATTTTAGCGAAGAAACGGACGCGCTGATCGCCGAGCTTTTGAGCTTTCGCGTATCAATGTCCGAACTTGTGACCGGCGGTGGCGGCGAAAGCGGGCAGACCCAAAGGCTGCGGCATTCGCTGGACGATCTCGGGTGGCGTAAACACAATTTCGCGGTTCAGGTCGTGGTGGACGGGCAGCCCCGCGATGGCGTCAGTCACGAAGTTGATCACGTGTTGAAAACCGGTGCTGGCACATTGGCGCTGGAGATCGAGTGGAATAACAAAGACCCGTTTTTTGACCGCGATCTTGAGAATTTTCAACGTCTTCACGGGTTGTCCGCGATCAGTCTTGGCGTGATCGTGACGCGAGGCCAAAGCATGCAGGACCAGATGCTGGAATACGTAACCGCGTGGCTTGATGGTGAAGGACTGAAATCAGAAGACGATCTAGATCGTCTGGGCGTCGGTCCCCGCACCATTGCCCAACAACAGGTTGTGGCGGGCCAGGCCACACGTGGTGTCCCCTTCGCCGAAGCCTTCGCGCACAAATTCGTGTCTGACAAATTCGGTCCGGCAACAACTCATTGGGCGAAGCTGGAAAACCGCGTTGCGCGCGGTGTCGGAAATCCTTGTCCGCTTTTGTTGATCGGGTTGCCGGCGTCGATTTTGACGGATGGTGCACCCGCGCCGCCGTCGCCCGACTTATTCAGCCGCGACGCCTGAATTATACCCGTAAGTTTTCCAGTCGGGTTTGTAATCGGCCTCGGCCTGATTGCCCCAGACTGTCCAGCCCGTCCGCACGCCTCGTCCGAAAAGCTCCAGATACGGCCCCCACGAACAACCTTCGATCACATCGTATTGCTCGTCGGGTTTGCGCGAATGTTCGCGCTTGCGGCTTTGGATCATGTTGACCTGCCGTCGCCCCTGAGCTTCGGTTCGGGCGTTCTTGCCGCGCGTGCCGAACAGCAGAATCTCGGTCACATTTCGGAAATAGAACCCAACGCCGCGCCCGTCTGAGCCGCCGTCTTTGCGAACTTTGTGCCAGACAATGTTGGATTTGTACTCAAAGCCCCAGGCACCCAGAACTTTGATCCCCTCAGGCAAAAGCGCGTTTGGCACCCAAAGATAGCAATGTGCCCGGTCCGCCATATGCGATGCCACCGGCAACGCGCAAATTTCGTCGAGATCCATGGTTGGATAACGCGCCAGGCGCTTGTGTTCCGGCGCCACCTTGCCGGTTCGGTTGACGAACCGCCACGGTGGATCGGCAAGCACCGTTCCAAAACGATCCCCATCGAGGAAATTAACAAGGTCTTGCGAGGCGTCTGTCCCCATATCCAACATGATGATCGGTTCGGCTGTTTCCTACCAGTGGAACATTACGAGAACATCCTGCAATTTGCAATTGCTGAAAGTCGGCAGCGCATTCAGACGTGCTGTTCATCTGTAAGACGCTCTGACAC
Organism: Boseongicola sp.; assembly: GCA_051009475.1. GTDB lineage: Bacteria > Pseudomonadota > Alphaproteobacteria > Rhodobacterales > Rhodobacteraceae > CAXMNX01. The sequence continues at coordinate 6,173 of JBPCWO010000391.1, read as the reverse complement.
AAGCTCTCTCAGCCGTTGAATAACAGCGGCGGGCGCTTGCCCATTGCCGCATGACGCGGCCACGTCGCACACGGCTTGTCGCAGATCGCGGTCCTGCATGCTCTTCGCGATACCCAGCAGAAAGTTCGTCAGATAATCCAGAGTGTCCGGATCTGGTTCGGGCGCCAGAAGATCGGCGGCAAATGCCAGGTCGTCGCGAAGGGCGATCCGGTCGGGCATGACTTCATCTGCGCTGACGGATCTAAGGCCGATTGGCCGCGCTTCTGCAGGCAAGTTGGACAGGATCGCGGACTGGCACGCAGAAATTGAGGAAATAGGATTGGCCAGAAAAGCGTCCGCGCCTGCTTGGTGGGCTTTGTTCGAATTGCTGTCATCGCCGGACATGGCCATTATCAGTGGAATTCTGGGGTCAGAAGTGGCCAGTGTCCGTATAAGATCGAGCCCCGAACCGTCCGGAAGGCCGACGTCCACCAGAACAATTCCCGGGCGATACGTGCAAAGATGACGGGACGCGGATTTCAGACTGTCGGCGCGCCGGATGCGCGCGCCCGATCGCTGGCAGATCAATCTGAGAGCTTCGCAGGCAAATCGGCTGTCTTCGACCACCAGCAATGTTAGCCCCAACAGCGGGCGTTCCGCCGTCGGCGGCCGTGTCATCAAGAAATCCTCGAGCGTCTCCGGCATGAAACCAACCTCATGACCACGCGGGACTTGCGCGTAGTGCATCATCCGAATCTTCGGCTAATGATTGATTAATGGCGCAGAATATGCGGCGAGCTGTCCCTTGTCGCGCGGGCTGATGCGACGCATAAGCGGCTACGAATTGCTAGGGATATTCAGATGATCGGCCGCCTCAACCACGTTGCGATTGCAGTGCCCGACCTGGAGGCCGCCGTCGCGCAATACCGTGACACGCTTGGTGCCGATGTCGGTGCGCCTCAGGACGAACCGGACCACGGCGTAACGGTCGTCTTCATTACGCTGCCAAATACAAAAGTCGAATTGCTGTTCCCACTGGGCGACGGTTCCCCGATCGCTGGATTTCTAGAGAAAAACCCCTCCGGCGGCATCCACCACCTCTGCTACGAGGTGGACGATATCGACGCTGCATCGCGGCAGCTCGTCTCAAAGGGCGCGCGCATCCTGGGCGATGGTCAGCCGAAAGCTGGCGCCCATGGCAAACCGGTTCTGTTTTTGCACCCGAAAGATTTCAACGGCACCCTGATTGAACTGGAACAGGTGTGATGTCGCCGGTCTCCGCGCTTGTGCTGCTGGCGGTGATCTGGTTCGTGACTCTTTTTGTTGTGTTGCCGCTACGTCTCGAAACGCAGGGCGATGTCGGCGAAAGCGTCAAAGGCACGCCCGAAAGCGCACCGTCATCGTCGTTTTCAATGAAGCGCAAACTTTGGATCACTACGATTGTGGCCGTGCCAATCTGGGTATTGATCGGTGCCGTAATCCTTTGGGGTGGGATCAGCGTGCGCGACATCGATATTTTCAATCGGATGGACGGCTAGACTGGCTCCAGCCGGTGAAAAAGATGCGTGAATGCGGCCACCCCAATGACCGGCACCAGCAAGTTGACAAGCGGAATGGTCAGCGGCACCGCCATTAGCGCTCCGGTCAGCCAAATCAGTGACAGGTTGGCCCGGAAAGCCGCTTTTGCGCCGTCGCGCCCCAATCGCCTGACCGCAACCATGCGATAGTATTCCCGTCCCAGCAGATAACCGTTCAGCGCATAAAAAATGGCAGGCGCGAATGGCGCAAATAAAAGGTAGGCGATAAACGCGGCCGCGTTGGCGGCGACAAGAACGCAAAGAAACCCAAGCGATTCTCTAAATGCCTCGGGCAGCGGAACGTGCGCCACCTTGGGAAGGTGCGGATAATGCCGGTCTTCTACAGCGTCCGCCACGTCATCGAGAAAGAAACCGGTAAAGGCCGAGGCAACTGGCACCATAAGAAAAACCGAAAGCCCGATCATCAGTATCAGCGATCCCCACGACGCCAAATCGTCGACGAAGGTTATTTCGCCGATCCACGGCACCGAAAAACTGTCGGGCAACAGCCATTGAACGCCCCAAAAAACCAGAAGATACGCAGCAATCAAGAGCGCGATCGTCAGTGCTAGACCGCGGACCAACACAGATCTAAATCTCGGGTCGCCAATTTGGCCCAGAGCGTCTGAAATCGCGCCAAAGATCATGCGTTGATCCATTCCACGATCTGATCAAGATCGGGGCGTGGCCGGTCTGGGGGCGCGAACTTTTCTGTGCCAATGTGAATAAAGCCCGCGATCCACTCATGTGGCATCAAGCCGAGGTTTTGCTCGCGCCAGCTTCGATCGTGACAGGCCCACCCGGTCAGCCAGTTCGCGCCCCAACCTGCGGCCAGCGCCGCCGATAGCAAAAGCGTGGCAACAGCGCCGGCGGACAACGTTTGCTCGATCTCCGGTATCTTGTCTGATGGCTTCGGGCACGCGATCACCGCAACGGCAAGGCCGGCATCGGCGAACTGTATCTGCAATTTCTCGATCTTTTCGGACTCGACGCCCAATTTGGCACCGGTTGACGGGATGGTCCCGGCCAGCCGCGTCAAGGCTGGCTTTTCCAAAACCAGAAACCGCCAGGGCTCGAGTTTGCCGTGATCGGGACAGCGCGCCGCAACCGAAAGCAATTCGGCAACTTCATCGCGATTGGGAACCGGACCAGTCAGAGTTTTGGCCGGACGTGAACGCCGCCCCTTCAGGAAATCGAGCGCGGCGGAATTGGCGTTGGGCATACGAATTGGTCTCCTGTTGGGGGATTACGTATTGATGCTGCATGTGGATTTCCAGAGGCCATCAACTGGCGGCGCTTGCTATCCGAGCGCCTCTGCCATCGCATCCGTCCGCGCATTGATCCAGTCGATCAGATCGTCCGGGGGCTGACGCAGTTTTAGGGTTGCGGCAAACGGATCAGGCGCGTCGATTTCCGATCCGGCCATTTCTGCCAGAACAGCATGTCCGCAAAACGGGACGTAGGTTTCCGAATACCCACCTTCATGGACCATGACGAGGCGACCGGCGCAAACGTCGTCTGCCAACGTCAGAACGCGGCTGGTCATTTCGCGGAATGTTTCGACCGTGCAAAGCATTCGACCCAAGGGATCGAACGCCGCTGCATCAAAGCCACAGGCAATGATCAGAACATCGGGTTCAAACGACCGAATTGCCGGAACTGCCAACCTATCCAGCGCATAAAGCCAGTTCTCGTGACCAGCCCCCGGCGGGATAGGGATATTCAGATTTGCACCCGCTCCCGCTCCGTTGCCACGCGCGTCGAAATCCCCGGTATCAAGCGGGTAGTTTCGTTCCTGGTGCATCGAGATCGTCAGTACATCGGCGCGGTCGTAGAATATCGCCTCGGTCCCGTTGCCGTGATGCACATCCCAGTCGAGCACAGCGATCCGCTCTGCTTTGCCCGCAGCCAGCGCTGCTTCGACTGCGATGGCGATATTTGCCAAAAGGCAAAAGCCGTTTTGCCAGTCGGGCAGGCAATGGTGCCCCGGCGGACGCGACAAGGCGTAGGCATTGCTGACGCGGCCATCCACCACATCGAGAAGTGCAGACTTGGCCAGACCTGCTGACAAACTCGCAAGCTCAAATCCGCCAGGCCCGTAAGGCGCGCGCATGCCGGTCTCGCCACCGCCCGCATCAGAGAGTTTTTTGAAAGTCTCGAGAAACTTGGTTGGATGGACCCGTAACAGTTCTTCGTTCGTAACTGGCTTCGCCGAACGGGCGTCGAGCTCACTCAATAAACCCGTCACCTCCATCAGGTTCCTAAGCCGCCTTTTGGTTTCGGGGTTTTCGGGCAGGCCACCTGTCGCCGTGGGCTGAACAAGCCCCCCAACGGGCGCCATAAAGGCGTAATTTCCACCCGAATGCCAAAAGCATCTTTCGTCAAAGTAAAAACCTGTCGACATCTGCACTCCAAGCAATTTGGCGAAGGTTAGCCGAGGCGTCGTGATGGCGAAACCCGTGACGGAAAGTGCTGGATGAATGGTATGAGCCCAATAGGAGCGGCACATCTCCGCGAATAAAAAGATATCCTAGATTCTGATAGTGTGCAGCAGGTGGAACAGGGAGGACGAAATCATGAACTTCAGCCACGTCAATATAGTTGCGCGTGATACCGACAAGCTTGCTGACTTCTACAAGGAGGTTTTTGGCTGCGAGGATAGGTCATTGCGCGAGTCTATATCCGGCGAGAAGCCTTCCTTGGCGATGGGTCTTCCCAATACCGAATTCTATGCTGCATGGCTCAATTTGCCTGGAGTCGACGGACCATACCTTGAAATCTTTCAATTCAAGGAATTTGAGGAGTGCACACCTCCGTCTGCCAACCGAATTGGACTGGCGCATTTGGCATTTGATGTCGAGGATCTCTCAGCTGTGTGCGACGCGGTTGTCGCCGCTGGCGGTTCAGCTTTCGGCGAAGTTGCATCTTTCGAAGAAGCCGGGAAGATTTTGTTCTCGTTTGTCTTTATGCGTGATCCGGAAGGAAATCTGCTCGACTTAAAGCAACGATTCTAACCAAATCGGCTTGTACGAACGGCAGTTTCGTCCGCAATCCAGATATCCACACTCGGCAGCCCATATTCCCCGACCCTAAGTTTCCGCTTTCCTGCGGTACACGCCTTCGGGCAGGTTCAGCGCCGCTGTTAAGTCCGCTAATTGCGCCAGCGACAGTGTGATTTTCTGAACGCGATCGCCTCGCGTCTCCAACTGTTCGATTGTGACACAATCCTCAAACGCTGTGATTGTAATGTCTTCTTGCCGATGCTGGGCGGCATCATCGACCAATGTAACAACGGTCGCGTCAAATTCGTGCTCGATGGTAAACATGTGTTCTACCTTCCCCGCATCGGCAATTCGTCGCAAGCCTTTGCTGTTCGTTATTGCTTTACAACGGTGCTTTGCGCCATCACGTGGCAAATTGTGCGAGGTTAAGGATATGTTCCGATTCGGATCCATTTTTTGTTGTTTTATTGTGTTACTAGCAGCCTGCGAAGTTTCGACTGTCAGCGAACCGAGTGCCCCTTTGCCCAAAGTAAAGCGAACCGGATCGCCACAGACCCAGGCAGATTTTCGTGCGGTGGTGCGCCGTGTCGAACCGGTAGCTGAACGCACTTGTCGCCAGATGCGCCCGAACCTGAATTGCAACTTTTCCATAGTTATCGACGACCGGCCCGGCCAACCGCCGAATGCTTTCCAGACACTTAACAAAAACGGGCGACCAGTGATCGGGTTCACGAAGTCCCTGTTTGCGGCAATGAAAAATCGCGATGAACTCGCAATGGCGCTATCCCATGAAGCCGCCCATCATATCGAGGGCCACATACCGCAGGCGCGAGAATCCGCGACAGCGGGGGCTCTTTTGGGAACGATCCTCGGATCGATGGTCGGATTGGACGCCGCGGGCGTTGAAACCGCGCAAAACATCGGCGGAACGATTGGCGCACGGCAATTTTCCAAGGGGTTTGAGCTGGAAGCGGATTCGCTAGGGGCCCGGATCGCACTGCGGGCCGGCTACGATCCGCTGCGCGGCATTCTATACTTTGTTGATGCACCGGATCCGGGCGATAGATTCCTAGGCACCCATCCGCCCAACGGGGATCGCATTCGCATCGTCCAGCAATCCGTTGCATCGGCGCGATAGGCTGGCCGATTTTTGGCGCGGTCTTGATTGACCGCCGGCCAAGCGCGCGCCATCAAAAGGCGATGAAAGCGATTGCCTTTTTCTTCGATCGCCTGAAATGGCGACTGATCTGGAGCTGGGCCGGGCTGCGGGACGCGTGGGTGCACCAGCATTCATTCAAATCGTGGGTCTGGGTGAATGTTATATCCATTGCGATGGCGTTTTGGCTGCCACTGTCAGGCGGCGAGCGGGCGCTGATCCTTTCGCTTGGGATTCTGCTATTGGCCGCAGAGGCAATGAACACCGCGATTGAATACACCGTGGACTACATTTCGACCGAGCAGCATCCGTTAGCGGGACGCGCCAAGGATGCTGGCAGCGCCGCTGTTTTTCTAACTGCAATTGCCGGCGGTGTGGCGTGGTTGATTATCTTGTGGCGGCTCTTCAGCGGACCCTAGCGCGCGTTCTTCCAGGCATTGAAAAGAAACAACAGCACGC
>JBPCWO010000390.1:0-17939 GCA_051009475.1 Boseongicola sp. | reverse complement strand
GTTCATGGCCGCCGATGGACCCGCGAACCCGCAGGTCGAGGGCCGGATCACGAAGAAGTAGCGGATTGGCCCGCAGGCGCGGAATTAACCACCGGGAGGGCTCTGCCCTCCCGGTATTTGTTTGGATGTAAGGGTCCTATGTGCGGGCGATTTGCAATTACGCTTCCCGAAGATGCAATGGCGTCACTTTTTGAAGCCACGCCATCAAACGATCTGCCCGGTGTTCCGAACTATAACGTCTGCCCGACCACACAGGTGCATGTAGTTACCGCTGACGATGCAGGACGGCGGCTCAGACCGATGCGTTGGGGATTTCTGCCGCACTGGTACAAGACACAAACTGACGGGCCGCTGTTGATCAATGCGCGCGCCGAAACCATCGCCGAAAAACCGGCGTTTCGGTCGGCTTGTCGCGATCGCCGCTGCCTGATCCCTGCCTCAGGGTTTTATGAATGGACAAAGGACGCTGATGGCAACCGGTTGCCCTGGTACATCCACCCAAGCTCTGGCAGTTCTTTGGCATTTGCTGGCATTTGGCAGGCATGGGAGAAAGGCGATGAGCCGCAGGTAACTTGCGCCATCGTAACAACTGGCGCGAATGCGACGATGTCGGCAATCCATCATCGTATGCCGGTTGTCGTAGCCGAAAATGACTGGCCACTTTGGCTCGGCGAGGCTGGAAAAGGGGCAGCGACCCTTATGCATGCAGCGCCTGATGACGCTCTTTCGTATCATCGCGTCGCTACGGCCGTGAATTCGAACCGGGCGAGTGGCGTTGAGCTAATTGAAGGTATCTAAACCGGCGCTTTCAGTGCAAATTTCGCCAGTAACTGCAATCCATTGCGAAAGGCGGGCGCAGAATTCACGAAAGTTTCCGCTCGGATTATTTGCACCGACTTTGTTTTGCGAGAATATTAACGACTGAAGGCTTCACCCTAAATTACGCCTGACCGTCCCCCAAGGGCCTGTGCAACCACTATGCAGAACGTATTTCTCATCGGCGCAATGAAATGTGGTACCAACACGCTTTATCACGCACTTCGCCGTCACCCGCACGTCGCAACGCCTAAAACAAAAGAACTGGATTTCTTTGTTTCGGGTGCTGTGGATCAACCCTATGCCAGTCATTTTGATATTGTGGCAGAGACACAAATAACGCTCGATGGGACCACCCAATACTCCAAGCACCCGACTATCCGCTTCATGCCCGACGCAATTTACGCGATGAACCCGCAGGCGATAATTTTTTACATGATGCGAGACCCCATCGATCGGGTCGAGTCACAGATTGCCCATCATATTGCCAGAGGTGAAGGTATCACTGCTGACAATTGGCGCGGCAGCACAAGATTTCAGAATGCGGTAAGATACAGCGCTTACTACACGCAGGTTTCTCTCTATGCTCGCCTATTCGACCACAAGAGATTGTATCTTGGAATATTCGAGAATTTCATCGCCGACCAAACTGAATACATTCGCGATATCTGTTCGTTCGTTGGATTGGACAGCCAACTTGCCGAAGTCCGGGACGAGACGCGAAACCCACGTCGCGGCGATCACGGCGCGGACGAATTTCGGCTGGATCCCGAGGATGAGGCTGAATTGGCTGGGCGTTTAGCGGACGATATCTCCTGCCTTGAGGAAACATTCGACGTCGACACCAGTCCCTGGAAAAGATTTCAAAAAGCGGTCGCCGCATGACGCGATTGTTGATCAAGGCCGACGACTTACGTGCCGAAGTCACCGACCGTTGGTGGAATTTCCTGCGTGTGTGCGTCGATCGGGATATCTCGGCATCGCTTGGATTCATTTCCGGGAGAATTCCGGCCGAAACGATAGACCAGGGTCTTGTCGAACTCCTCCGCCAGGGACAATTCGAAATCTGGAATCACGGCGCATCCCATTCCCGCAACGAGCAAACCAACAAGACGGAGTTTTGTGGGCGGGATTTTGAGGATCAAGTCGCCGCAATTCGAACGTGCCAAAACGCTTGCGAGAAGTTGTTTGGCCATCGACCCAGTCTCTTTGGCCCTCCTTTCAACCAGTTTGACCGCCATACATTAAGGGCGTTGAAAGAGTTCCCAGAAATCCGTTGCCTGTTCGACATTCCCCATATGCGCGACCGCAAGGCAATTCCAAAGTCGTATTTCGTCGAATGTGAAGGCCCGGCCAGCTTGCGAGCATTCGATTACGACAAGGCGATTAGAGACAGCGAAAAATTCTTAGTTCGCCGTGTTCCATTTGTCCTTCAAATACACCCCGGAAATCACTGGACAGACGATTGCCTGGTGCGTTTTGTTGCATTTGCCAACGTAGTTCAGGCTTCCGGGTATCATATTGTTTTAGCAAACGAATTTTGACAACGAACGATGAGTATCTAGCGTAGCCGGTATACGAATGTCGCGACTGGTGCCAGTTTCCGGAAAACCTCAATTTACATAATGCAGCCGGTTAAATTCTTGCCGCCACGCGGACACTTCAGAAAGCAAAGATGATGGGTCATTGGATGCGAGTGCGCGTGCAATGAGGCCAGCCAGTCGCTCTGCGTCGCCCTCTGTCATTCCCCAGCGGACAAGCTCGGGCGTGCCGATGCGCAACCCGTTCATGTCGCCTTCAACCTCGGTGATCGGCAGGCCGATCCCGCAAGCCAAAAAACCCGCCTTGCGTAGTTTCTTCGACGCAGTTTGTCCGCCGCCAAATGGTGCCGCCTCGATAGCAAACTGGTGCGACGAAGTATGGCCATCAGCCGTTGAAAATACCGGAACGCCGGAGTTCTCAAGGGCTCTTGCCAATGCAACAGATAAGCGGATCATCTCGGCGGCATAAACTCGGCCAAAGTCGCGCCAATCCAACAATGTCACCGCAAGTGCTGCGGACTTTGCCGCGTCGAAATTGGCGGTCATGCCGGGAAATGCGATAGCATCCAGCCTTTTTGCAATTTCGGCCTCGTTGGTTACGATCAGCCCACCAGCCGGACCACCGAGGCTTTTGTAAGTGCTCATCGTCATCAGATGCGCGCCTTCGGCTAGCGGATTGCGCCAAACCTTTCCTGCGATAATTCCGCACTGGTGCGCGGCATCAAACAAAACTTTGGCATCAATGCCATCTGCGATCTCACGAATTTCTGCCACCGGATGTTCAAACAAATTCAGACTGCCGCCGACGGTGATCAGCCGGGGACGTTCCTTTTTTGCAAGGTTACGAAGGCCGTCAATGTCGATGGTGTAACCGTCGGGTTGAACGGGGGCTTCAATGGTTTGAAGGCCATATTGTCCTGCACAGCCCGCCGCATGATGAGTAACATGCCCGCCAATTGCCGCTGGTGGAACTATGACATTATCGCCCGGTCGGCACGTTGCCATGAATCCGTAAAGGTTGCCGATTGCCCCCGACGGCACACGAATCTCGGCAAACCGTGCATCGAACACCTCCGCCGCCAGCGTAGCCGCGATGACCTCAATCTCCTCGATAGCCTCCAACCCCATCTCGTATTTGTCGCCCGGATATCCCAGCGACGGTCGCGATCCGATGCCCGACGCCAACAGCGCCTCGGCCTTTGGGTTCATGACATTTGTGGCCGGGTTTAGGTTGAAGCATTCCCTCTCGTGGATGCGTCGATTTTCTTCCGCCAGGTCGTCAATCCGCTGCAACACCGTCGAAGATGCCTGTTCGGCAATCTCGCTGGCAATTGATTGAACGAGTGTTTCGCTAGGCTCTGGAACCCAATCTCGTTGGACAAGCGTCATCACGACCTCCTTTTCGGCATCATCAAAAATAGGGGCAGACGATGCAAACCAGAAATGCTCGCTACCGATATTGATTTCAGTGTGATGAAAGAAGTATTCGTCAGCGTCGACGTAGGCGAATTACAACGTCAACCTGAGCAACTTCCGCACCGTCAGGCGCGTTTGGAAGGCGTTTGATCTCAAGCTGATCAGCCGGTGCATCCGTTATCCGAGCTTCGTCTTCCCAGAAAAAATGCGGATGATCGTCTGTGCGTGTATCAAAATAGCTTTTGGACCCATCCACCGTCACTTCGCGCAGAATTCCGGCGTCGCAGAAGGCTCGCAAAGTATTATACACTGTGGCCAGCGACACTGACTCGCCCGAACCCTGTGACGAGGCGTGCAGGCTTTCCGCGGTCACGTGTCGATTATTGCCGTCGCCCACCAGAAGCGCGGCAAGCGCCACACGTTGCCGTGTTGGACGCAGCCCTGCCGTTTCCAACCAATCCGTTACGCGCGCCTGAACGTCAGCTTCCATCTGCAACATTCACCTTTGTTTAAGGGAATATAGGGCTCGAATAGGTGCCGTTTCAATCAGAAATACCGGTGATTACGTTTATGTCACACTTGGCTCGCCCCTTGCGCCGCGAACCGCGCCTTTGCTAAGGGCGATGGCGAGCCAATAACGAAAACACCGAGGTGCAGTGTCAGATGAGTGGATTTCCGACAACTTTTGACCGTGACGCGTTGCTGGCCTGCGCCCGTGGCGAATTATTTGGGCCCGGAAACGCCCAACTACCCGAGCCACCAATGCTCATGATGGACCGGATCACCGACATTAGCGGTGATCGTGGCGAGCACGCCAAGGGTCATGTGGTCGCTGAATTTGAAATCACGCCCGATCTTTGGTTCTTTGACTGCCACTTTCCAGGCAATCCGATCATGCCGGGCTGTCTGGGGCTCGACGGGCTCTGGCAGCTCACGGGTTTTAATCTCGGCTGGCGCGGTTGGACCGGACGTGGATATGCGCTTGGCGTCGGCGAGGTAAAGCTGACCGGCATGGTGCGGCCAGATCGAAAAATGCTGACCTACTATGTGGACTTCACCAAGGCCATCCAGTCGCGCCGGCTGACGATGGGCGTCGCAGACGGACGCGTGGAAGCCGACGGAGAAACCATTTACATGGTAAAGGACATGAAGGTCGCACTTTCAGAAAGCTGAACGCAAGAAATAGAAGGAGACGCCATGCGTCGTGTCGTCATCACCGGCCTGGGCATCGTCAGCCCGATCGGCAACAATGCCGCTGAAGTAGAAGCGAGTTTGCGCGCTGGTCGCTCGGGCATCACGTTTCAGCAGGACTATGCGGATCACGGCTTTCGCAGCCAGATTGCTGGCGTGCCCGGCATCGTTCTGGCCGATCTGATCGACAAGCGACAGCTGCGGTTTATGGGCCCGACGGCGGCCTATGCTTACCTTTCAATGGAACAGGCGATTGCCGACAGCGGCCTGGAAGAAAACGACGTCTCTAACGAAAAGACTGGCCTTGTGGCGGGCTCGGGCGGCCCGTCAACATCAAATCTTTTCATCGCGCATAACACTGTGATCGAAAAAGGCGCGCCCAAACGGATGGGCCCATTCATGGTCACGCGCGGCATGTCGTCAACAGTTTCTGCCTGTCTGGCAACGCCTTTCAAAATCAAAGGGATCAATTACTCGATCACTTCGGCTTGTTCGACGACACTTCATTGCATTGGCAACGGGGTCGAGCAAATTCAGATGGGCAAGCAGGACATCGTCTTTGCCGGTGGCGGAGAAGAGGTCGACTGGACGCTTTCGTGCCTGTTCGATGCAATGGGAGCAATGTCGTCAAAATACAATGACACACCGACCAAAGCGGCCCGCGCTTTCGATGCAACCCGCGACGGGTTCGTTATCGGCGGCGGCGGCGGCATGCTCGTTCTCGAAGAATTGGAACACGCCAAGGCACGCGGCGCCAAAATTTACGGCGAGGTAACTGGCTACGGTGCAACATCAGACGGCTACGACATGGTCGCACCATCTGGCGAAGGCGGCGAACGCTCGATGCGCTTGGCAGTCTCGACGTTGGGAGACCGCAAAGTCGATTACATTAACGCGCATGGCACCTCGACGCCGGTCGGCGATGTCACCGAAGTTGAAGCTGTGCGGCGGGTTCTGGGTGACGATCACGCACCGATATCATCGACAAAATCAATGACGGGCCACAGCCTTGGCGCCGCCGGCGTGCACGAGACGATTTATTCGATCCTGATGATGCAAGGTGGTTTCATGGCACCTTCGATCAACGTTAACGAGCTTGACCCGGCGCTTAGGCCAGAAGAGATCGTGACCGAGACAACTGATGCTGACTTGGAAACGGTTCTGTCCAACAGTTTCGGCTTTGGTGGAACCAACGCGACGCTGGCAGTCAGCAAATACCACGGATGAGACAATGGCCCTATTAATGGACGGAAAACGCGGGCTCGTCATGGGTGTCGCCAACGAACGCTCGATCGCCTGGGGCATTGCAAAAGCGTTGGCCGAAGAAGGTGCAGAACTGGCTTTTTCTTACCAGGGAGAGGCGTTTGGCAAACGGTTGCAGCCGCTTGCAGAAAGCGTCGGCAGCAATCTAACGGTTGATGTCGATGTAACTGACAACGCGTCGATGGATGCCGCATTTGCGCTGTTGAAAGATCGTTGGGGAAATCTGGATTTCGTAATCCACGCCATCGCTTTTTCCGACAAATCCGAACTGAATGGCCGATTTATCGACACCAGCCGCGGTAACTTCACGAATTCGCTGGATATTTCCTGCTATTCATTCATCGACGTCGCACGACGGGCGCAACCCCTAATGCCCAACGGCGGGACGTTGATCACGCTGACTTACATGGGGTCAAACCGAGTTCAGCCGAACTATAACGTGATGGGCGTGGCCAAAGCGGCGCTCGAATCTTCGGTCCGGTATCTGGCAAACGACTTGGGCCCGAACGGCATCCGTGTGAATGCCATTAGCCCTGGCCCGATGAAGACGCTGGCCGGGTCTGCGATTGGTGGCGCCCGCAAGACCTTCAAGACGACCGAGGCCAACGCGCCCTTGCGCACCAACGCCTCTCTGGAATCCGTCGGTGGCGCCGCCGTGTTTCTTGCTTCGGACTACGGAGCCCACACAACCGGAGAGGTTATCCGCGTCGACGGCGGCTATCATGTATTAGGCATGATGCAGCCGGAAAACCTGTAGATATTCGCGCCTTTTGATCTCGATGGCGGAGGAACGCGCCAGCGAAAGGGCTTTACTGTCTTGGTGAGGCGGCCCGCTTCAATCGGTCGTTGATTGCCAAGCCTAACCCGGTCGAGGGAATTGGCGCCACAGCGATCGAACGTCCAGACCTATCGGCCAAATGCAATGTGTGAAAAAGCTTGGCTGCGGCCTCAGTGAGGTCGCCGCTTTCGGAAAGCGACGCGCTTCCACTTACTTCACCAAAACCGATCAAAAACTCGTGGTCACTCGCCTCGGTCGCATTAAGACGAACTGACGCACCCGGTGCATAGTGGGACGCCAATTGACCGGGCGCCACTGGCGCACCATCAGCGGGGCGGCGGTCCAAACGGGTGCCCAAACACGCTTCTATTGCCTCGACCGGCAGGCCGCCCGCGCGCAAAAGTCGTGGCCCAACGTCGAACCCGACAATCGTCGATTCAACGCCCACAAGACACGGGCCTCCGTCGATAACAGCGTCAATGCGACCAGATAAACCTTCCAGCACGTGATCCGCAGTTGTTGGTGAAATTCGTCCTGAAAGATTCGCTGAAGGTGCAGCGACCGGTCGGCCAACCTCGCGCAATAGCGATCGCGCGACGTCACCATCCGGCGCGCGAATTGCTATGTATGGCCCGCCCGCCGTGACCAGCGGCGATACGCCTGTTCCGCCTCGTTTGCGTAGAACAAGCGTCAGTGCACCCGGCCAAAACGCCGCCGCCAGCCGCTCAGCCTCATCCGGAACTTCACAGAGCATGCTGGCAGCCTCGAGCCCGGTGATATGAGCGATCAATGGATTGAAAGACGGTCGGCCCTTGGCCTCGAATATCCGGGCAACGGCGACGTCATCAAAGGCGTCCGCGCCAAGTCCGTAAACTGTCTCAGTTGGAAAGGCGACAATTCCGCCGCCGCGAATGATTTTCGCTGCAATGCCAATATCTGTGGCCGATGTGCTTAGAGTTTTAGTCTCAATGCCCTTCACCGACCTGACCCATGTGACGTTGCGTCTTTGTTGATGCGCGCACCAGAGCCTGTGCATGGTGACGCTAACATAGACGGGTTAACGTGGCGTCGCTGATTTGCCAAGCGACGCTGGAGGTTAGGGATGGCCTACAGATCACCAATTGCAGATATTCAGTTCATTCTGGACCACGTCGTCGGCTATGCAGAAATAAGCCAGACCGAACACTTCGAAGACGCCACAAATGATACTGTAGCGGCTGTTCTGGCTGAGGCGGCAAAGCTCTGCGATGACGTCATGGCGCCACTCAATCGCGGCTCCGATCTCAACCCAGCGCGGCTCGAAAACGGTGTTGTCCGCACGTCACCGGGATTTGCCGAGGCATACTCCGCGATCGCGGAAGGTGGTTGGGTTGGTCTCTCGGCATCGCCTGAATATGGCGGCATGGGACTTCCGATCGCCGTTAACACGGCGCTCAATGACATCATGGCCGGGGCTTGTCTGTCGCTGCAACTTAATCCGCTTCTGTCACAGGGGCAGATCGAAGCGCTGGAGCATCACGCCAGCGATGAACTAAAGGAGCTTTATCTTCCCAAACTCAATTCCGGTAAGTGGTCCGGCACAATGAACCTGACGGAACCACAGGCTGGAAGTGACGTCGGTGCCATCCGCACCAAGGCTGAACGCGAGGGTGACGGAACATACCGCATCACAGGTCAGAAAATTTTCATTACCTGGGGTGATAGCGATCTGGTTGAGAATATCTGCCACCTTGTACTCGCCCGCCTTCCTGAAGCGGCACCGGGCACTAAAGGTATCAGCCTCTTTATCGTTCCAAAGCGACTGCCAGACGCCAACGGGTCGCCAGGTCCTGCCAATAGCCTCCGTGTTGTCAGTCTGGAACATAAACTCGGCATTCATGGCTCACCCACGGCCGTGATGCAGTATGACGGCGCCACGGGCTGGATTGTCGGCGAAGAACACGGCGGAATGGAAGCAATGTTCACGATGATGAACAACGCCCGCCTCGGCGTCGGAATTCAGGGGGTTGGCGTGGCCGAGGCCGCGTATCAGCACGCACTGGCATACGCAACCGAACGCAAGCAGGGGCGTGCGGGTGGCTCTGGTACGATCGTCGAACACGCCGATGTTCGCCGCATGCTGACGGCGATGAAAGCCGACATCTTCGCTGCCCGCTCGATCGCGCTGGCCTGCGCTGTGGCTATCGATATGGCGCGCGCCACCGACGACGACGACTGGTTAGCGCGCGCAGCCTTTCTTACACCCATTGCCAAGGCCTTTGGCACCGATACAGGTGTCTCGGTGGCCAGCGAAGGCGTGCAAGTGCATGGCGGAATGGGGTTCATCGAGGAAACTGGTGCCGCGCAGTATCTGCGCGATGCAAGGATTACACCCATTTACGAGGGCACAAACGGCATTCAGGCCATGGATCTCGTGGGCCGAAAGATGAAAGACGGCGGCGAAGCCGCGTATCGGCTGCTGGACGAAGTAGAGGCGATGGCCGAGGCTGCACGGATGGTTCTCCCCGAGTTGGGCGATGCCGTCTGGGGCGCTGCCGAAACACTTCGCGAAACCACGGAATGGCTGGCAACCGAGAATCCCGATGTGCGATTTGCGGTGGCAGTTCCCTATCTGCGCGCTTTTGCACGCGTTCTGGGTGCCCACGCCCACCTACAGGCGGCCAACGCCGAAGGCGGGTCGGGCCGCCGCACGGCGCTTGCGAGGTTCTATATCCAACGGCTTTTGCCTGAACACTCCGCTTTGCTGCAACAGGTCAGGGCCGGCAACGACGGCCTTTACGATCTTAGCATCGACGACCTAGCCAGCTAATGGCAGATACAGCGCGCGCCATCCGTTACCCACACTCCGAACCACCGGAAGCGGGTGAGGCGACCGAAGTCGCTCCGGGCATCCTTTGGCTCCGACTTCCGCTGCCGATGGCGTTGGATCACGTCAACGTTTATGCGCTTGATGAGGGCGACAGCTGGACCATCGTTGACACCGGAATCGACACCAAACGTAGCCGTTCTATTTGGCAGAATGTGCTTTTGGGTCCGCTCGCCGGAAAACCGATCAGCCGCGTCGTTGTTACTCATCACCACCCCGACCACATAGGGCTCGCGGGTTGGTTCCAAACCGACCACGGTGCCGAACTCCTGACAACACGCACTGCATGGCTCTTTGCGCGGATGCTGACACTTGACGAACAGCCCACACCGCCTCAGGAAACCGCTGAATTCTGGCGGTCGGCAGGCATGGCACCCGAAATTCTGACCGAGCGAATGGGCGAGCGACCTTTCAATTTCGCGGACACCGTCGCGCCGATGCCGCTGGGATTCACGCGGATAAAGGACAAAGATCGCGTCACACTAGGTGGGCGTAACTGGATGGTGTTGTTTGGTCATGGCCACGCGCCGGATCACGCCACGTTTTGGTCCGAAGATGGCGAGGTCGTCCTTGGCGGCGACCAGCTGATCCCGTCGATATCACCCAACCTCGGCGTTTATGCCACTGAACCCGAAGCCGACCCGGTCAAAGATTGGCTGGAAAGCTGCGAACGGTTCCAAAGTCAAGCCGATCCTCAGCAACTGGTTTTGCCGGGGCACAAACTGCCTTTCATCGGATTGCCCGGCCGGTTGGATCAATTGATCGAAAACCATACATCTGCGCTTGGGCGGCTTGAACAGCATTTGGAAACCCCGGGAACTGCGGTCGATTGCTTCACGCCACTTTTCAAGCGCGAAATTGTGAAGTCGGAATACGGGCTCGCATTGGTTGAGGCGATGGCGCATTGCCTTCACCTCTGGCATCAAGGTCGCATATCCCGCAGCCGTCGCGATGATGGCGCGTGGCTCTGGCAGACAAGGGGTGCCTATGACGAATGAAATCAAAACCTCCGCCGAGGTTGTAGAGAACAGCGCGATGCCGTGCGGGAACGCGGTACATGCGGCCGACGGTTGCGCGCCTACGGCCGAGCAGGAACCATTGCCGCCCGCAATTGCAAAGAAGCCGGTTGACCAGAAGAGCCCAGCAGAATGGGCCTATCAACGTTTGATTCTTTACATCAAGAATTTTGAACAGACGCTTGATAACAAGCACGAAGTTGCCATGGGACTGACCGACACAGGTGCTGGCGTCCTGCGTATCGAAGGTCTGGGGTATTTCGATCCTGATATTGTGACGTTCTACGGCAATGATCAGACCGGCGCGCGGGTCCAGCTCGTTCAACATGTCAGCCAACTGAATGTTCTTTTGCGCGCGAATCTAAAACCCGATACCGAAGAAACTGCACGACGAATCGGCTTTCAACTTGCCAAGGGTCTGGAAGAGACTTGACCTGCGGCCATCAGCCCAAGTCGTCTCCTCGTGACACGACCAAATGATTGCGCTAGGGAATTCCAAACAAGCATCGGAGCGGTGAAGATGACCGATCACAAACATGGCGAAATGAACATTGACAGTCACGAAAAGACATTCGTCGGCTTCGTAAACGCGACCAAATACGTCGTCATTGCGGTCATTCTCGTTTTGATATTTCTTGCCATTTTCAATAGCTGAAGGGGCGGGATGATGCGGTTTTGGCATCATGTCGCAATAGGCCTTCTGCCATTTATCCTCGCGGCTTGCGGCGGTCCAGCAGAGCCCGTCTGGGCACCCGACAATACTGTTCAAAGCGCGGTCTACAAACATGAGGGACCGCCAAAGATAACAATATTCACGGTGGTGAATGTCAAAAGCGGCTCTGGCGGGCATTCCGGGCTTCTGATCAATGGCGACCAACGATTGCTGTTCGATCCTGCCGGCACGTTCAAGTTACCGTCAGCGCCCGAAAGAAACGACGTTCACTTCGGAGTGACCGAGCGGGTATTGAATGTCTATGTCGATTACCACGCTCGCCAGTCTTGGAATGTGCGTGCACAAGAAATCGAGGTGACACCTCAGCAGGCGCGTATGCTAACTCAATTGGTGCAGCAATACGGTGCCGTGCCAAAGGCGCAGTGCACCTTGTCGATTACCCGCATTCTGAAGCAAGTCCCAGGATTCGAGCGCATCTCTGTTACGTATTTCCCCAATTCGCTTTCCAAAGAATTGGAGCAATTCTCAGGTGTCAAAACAAAGCTGATAACCGACGACGACGCGGATTCGAACCACAACGTCCTTTTCACCGCGGCGCGAGCCGATGCAAACGGCTGACGAACCGAACTAATCGTTTACTTTCTGTTAGTTGGCACGTCACGGTAAGCGACATCAGTGGCTTGCAAAAAAAATGTTTCGCGCGCGAAACATCCCCGCGAACCTTCAAAAAATAGATTGCAACGTCCAAAGTGAACCAGCACCGGCCACCACACCCCAGAACATGCTCTTTTGCCACCAAGCAACTGCAAGGGCTGCGCTGGCTGCAATGAGCCTCAAAGGGTCAGGTTCGCCACCGGTCTCAGCGGGCCATAGCACCAGCGGGGCGACCAGCCCCGGTAGAACTGCAACCGGTGTGTAGCGTAGATGCCGTAACACCCAGTCAGGCATTTTTTTGTCGCCGATCAGTCCAAGGAATGAAAACCGGATCAGGTATGTCCCGATCCCCATTGCGACAACGATGAACCAGATTTCAGCTGACGAATAATTCATGGCCGCCCCATCCGCCGTTCGAATTCAGCACCAACGGCCATGGCTGCAAATGCCGCAATCAACAGCCCGATGCCCGACGGCAGAAAACCGAAGATCAGCGCAACGACAATAGATGTCACCGCGGCCGAAAAGTGAGCGACTGTCTTTAGCATCGGGCCGACGATCGATAAAAACAGCAGGGGCATCGCAAAATCGATCGTGATCCAATCAGGCATGGCGTCGCCCGTGGTCGCGCCTATCCAGGTCCCAATTGTCCAGAGCGGCGCCATCAGTAGCATTGTGCCGACGAAAAACGCGAACTTGTCGTTCACAGGAGTGTCCGGCGCGTCCTCGAACCTCTGGACCCCAAGCGCGTAGCTCGCGTCGACGTTTAAATAAGACACGCAAATCCGCTGCCAAAGCGATGCTGCCCCAAGGTGTGGCTGCAAGCTGGCCGAATACATCGCCATTCGAAGATTTACCGCCAGCGACGCGGCCAATATCGACCAGACCGGCACCGCCTCGGTCATTAGTTGAACGGCAGTGAACTGGGCCGCTCCTGCAATAACCACAAGCGAAAACCCGACAGTCTGCGCAACGTCCAATCCGGCCTCGGTTGCAACCACTCCAAACAGTATTGCGAACGGAAAGCCGATCGGCAGAAAGGGCAGTCCTGCGATTAGGCCTTGAATATAGGCAGATTTTCCTGTGGTGGAGGCCATGTTCGCGCCCTAAACTCTTCAGGACGCGCATACAACAAGGGGTGAACCGCTTCAAATCATGCTTCGTGATGCTTCCGATGAATATCTGATCGCACCGGATCCCAGTCGTCGCGGACTGACGCGCAGCGTCGAAGGCGTCGATGAATCCGGTAAATCAGACAGGATCAACGTGGTCGAGGAACGTCCGTTGACCGTCTTCCTGAACAGTCAGGAAATTGTGACCGCGATGACGATTGGCGATTACCCGGAGTATCTGGCGCTAGGATTTCTGCGCAATCAATCGATGTTACAAGATGACGAAGTTGTCGTGGGTGTCGAATTCGATGCAGAACTCGAAACCGTGGTTGTTCGAACCGATGGGCAAACCAATTACGAGGAGAAATTGAAGAAAAAGACACGTACCAGCGGCTGTGCTATCGGAACCGTATTTGGTGATATGATGGAAGGGCTGGACGATCTGATACTGCCTACCGCCGAAGTGCGCACATCGTGGCTTTACGCACTGGCCAACAAGATAAATCGCACACCGTCGCTTTATCTGGAAGCGGGTGCGATACACGGAACTGTTCTTTGCGAAAAAGATCGCCCTTTGGTCTATATGGAGGACGTTGGACGTCACAATGCCGTCGACAAAATCGCCGGCTGGATGCTGAGCGAAGGCGTAAAGGGCGACGATAAAATTCTCTATACAACAGGGCGGCTAACTTCGGAAATGGTCATCAAATGCGCTCATATGGGTATTCCCGTTTTGGCCTCGCGATCAGGATTCACGGCTTGGGGTGTGGATATCGCGCGTCAGGTCGACCTGACACTGATCGGCCGGATGCGCGGGCGAAGGTTTCACTGCCTTTCAGGTGAAAAGCGACTGGTTCGTGACGCCGATCCAAAATCGGTAGCAGACGAAGACAAAAAGCACCGCCGCAAAGGAGCGGAGGCATGAACAGATCCGACTCGATCGACGGCGAAGTTTCCGAGCACGCGATCAATGTTTCTTTCGCCTATGATCGCGCACTTAGTCGCAGGGCGATGACAGGTTGGTGGCAAAGCGTTGTCCCGCCCGAACCATTTCTGAAACGCGCGATTGTCTGGGCGGTGATCTGGTTTGGCGTCCTTGCCATTGCACTTGTAATTGCAGCATTTGGATTGTCGCCCTGGTACGTTGGCGCCGGGCTGATTGGCGCTGGCGCGATGATTGCATCCTTCGCGTATCTGCAGCGGACCCGGATGAGCCGCTTCTGGGACGAACTTGGCCGCCACTGGGACCGCGCGGGAGAAACCCAAGTGCAGATTGACGCGAGCGGTCTGGCGATCCGCGATAACGTTTCGCAGCGAGCGTTGAACTGGCTTGCCATCGACGCAGTGAAGGCGGTTCGAGGCGGCACAGTCTTTCGGTCGGGGATATCGATGCTGGTCGTTCCCGATGCGTCCCTGCCCAGTGGCCTTCGTCCGAAAGCATTTCGCGAACGGATTGCCGCGTGGAGAGCCCAATGAGCGACAACAACATTATACAATTGACCCCGAGCTTTCCTGAAACACTGGATCGCGAAGCGGCCTATCTCATCAACAAAAAGGTGCCGAAGCGTCAAACGGCCGTCGCGTGGTTAGGCCTTCTTGCGGTTTTGGTCATTTCGACTTTGCTTGTAGGCGCTATTTTCCCCGACAAATTCGGTTTTTCCCACATTATTGCCTTTCTATTTGGTGCAACGTTCTTTGCGGCGTACGCGTATCTTGAAACGCGCCAGGTTTTAAAAACAGGGATAGAAATTCAAAAGACTGCGCGCGAACGCTCAAAGCCTATCGTTTTTCGGTTTACGCCCAATCGGTTCGTTATCGAGACCGCGAATGGAAGAACTGATTACACTTGGGACGCGATCGACGAAATCGAATCTCTATCGATTGGCACAGGCGTTCGCGTCGGAGCACTCTTATATCCCATTGCTGACACCGATCTTCCGGAAGCGCTAAGTCGACGGGACTTCCGCGCCAGGATCGATGCATGGAGATCGGCAACGTGATCCAACCTTTAGGTGTCATTCTTGCCGGTGGTCGAGCGACGCGAATGGGCGGTGGAGACAAGGGGCTTTTGTCGTTGAGTGGAACGACAATTCTGACGTATGTCATTGACCGGTTAAGTCCGCAGGTTGCGGCCTTGGCGCTGAATGCAAACGGCGATCCCGCACGCTTTAAGGAATTTGACCTTCCGGTTGTGCCTGACAATTTTGAGGGATTTGCCGGACCGTTGGCGGGCGTTCTTGCCGGGCTTGACTGGGCGGCAGGCGCTGGGGGCGACTGCATTGTTACTGCTGCTGCCGATACGCCTTTTTTTCCAGCCGATTTAGTGGCTCGTTTGTTGCTTGCAGCAGAAGAAAACCAAATGCCGATAGCGTTGGCCCGAACAGATGAAGGTAGACATCCGACGTTTGGACTTTGGCCTGTCAATCTTCGAGATAATCTTCGTGCAGCACTTGAAAAAGGCACACGCAAGGTCGTGGCATGGACAGAAGAACACGGAACCGCATATGCCGATTTTCCTACTGTTGGTTTTGACCCGTTTTTCAATGTGAACACGCCGGATGACTTGGCAGATGCCGAGACTTTGCTTGAGGCGGCACAATGAAAATCTGGGGAATAGTTGGTTGGAAAAATTCCGGGAAAACCGGGCTTATGGAACGGCTCGTCTCAGAGTTCGTCTCCCGTGGGTTCAGTGTCTCAACATTAAAGCATGCACACCATGTTTTCGACGTTGATCAGCCTGGAAAGGATAGTTACCGCCACCGCGAAGCTGGCGCGACAGAAGTGCTGCTTTCCAGTCGGAAGCGATTTGCCCTGATGCGCGAAAATCGCAGCGCACCAGAGCCTGAACTAGACGAACTACTGGCCAAACTCGCGCCTGTCGATTTGGTCCTGGTCGAAGGTTACAAACGCGATAATCACCCGAAAATTGAAACACATCGGGCAGAAACCCGGAAACCCTTGATTGCCTTGGAAGATTCCACGATTCGAGCAATTGCCTCGGATGCCGAGGTCAGTGTTGAAGGGCGGCCAACACTTGGACTGGACGATACCGCGACAATCGCGAACTTTATTACAAGTGAAC
The DNA here is from genome assembly GCA_051009475.1 of Boseongicola sp. GTDB lineage: Bacteria > Pseudomonadota > Alphaproteobacteria > Rhodobacterales > Rhodobacteraceae > CAXMNX01. Next base: position 1,531 of record JBPCWO010000390.1, on the reverse strand, counting down.
TAGGGCTTTGAGTGGTATGACAGAGCTGAAGCCTCCACGCCTGAAGGACGACTGTTTTGCGTTGCCGCCGGGTGTCGACTGGACACCGGTTGACGACGCACTTGAACGTCTGCGTGATCGATTGTCGCCCGTTGTTGCAACTGCAACTACTGCACCTGAAGCAGGTCGCATTCTTGGCAATGATGTGGTTGCACAACGCGCCAACCCGCCTGCTGCAAACGCCGCGGTTGATGGCTACGGGTTTGCGTATTCGGCGACCGGGGCAGGGGATCAGGAGCTAAATTTGATGGATGGTCGCGCGGCAGCCGGCGCGCCGCTCACAGGATCGGTCCCTTTTGGGAGCGCGCTGCGAATATTGACAGGTGCAATACTGCCTGACGGCGTCGACACCGTTGTGTTGGAAGAAAATGTCACTTCAGACGGCGCCCGAATCGCGTTTGAAGGACCTGTAAGACTTGGGGCAAACACCCGGCACGCAGGAGAAGATGTCGCCGCAAATGACGTGGCGCTGCGCGCCGGTACGCGCCTTGGACCGACTGAACTTGGTTTGCTTGCAGCCATCGGCGTGACCGAGGTCGAATCGTTTCACCCACTCCGAGTCGGTGTTCTTTCGACGGGTGACGAATTGGTGTTGCCCGGCGCAACCGCAAATCCAGCCAAAACATACGACGCAAACCGGCCAATGCTTTTGTCGTTGATCGCTGACTGGAACATGGAACCCGTGGATCTTGGTCATGTCGGCGATGACCGTGCTGAACTTCGCCAGCGGCTAGACGAGGCTGCGAATAACACAGATGCCATTCTGACATCGGGCGGGGCATCTGCAGGTGACGAGGATCACGTGTCAGCGGTCTTGAGCGAAACTGGGTCGCTGAACGACTGGCGGATCGCGCTGAAGCCGGGACGGCCGATTGCGCTTGGCGTTTGGCAAGGCGTGCCGGTATTTGGCCTGCCGGGAAATCCAGTAGCGGCACTTGTTTGCACGCTGATATTCGCAAGGCCCGCATTGGGGGTTCTGGGCGGCGAGCCGTGGCGAAATCCTCAGGGGTTTATGGTTCCTGCAGCATTCGAAAAGACCAAGAAGCCCGGCCGTCGAGAATACCTTCGCGCCAGGATCAATGCGGAAGGCGGTGCAGAGGTTTTTGCATCCGAAGGATCCGGGCGAATTTCCGGTATCGCCTGGGCGGACGGGCTGGTTGAAATTGGCGACGGTGCGCGAACGATCCGGCAAGGTGACGCAGTCAAATATATCCCGTATGCAAGCTTTCGATAAAGCTTCAATACTTGATTGAGAAATTAACCCTTCACATCCGATTAGAATCCCTCTAAGACGCGCGCGTCCGGGGGTTGCGCGTGCGCAGCCCCCTGACACTTCGTCCGAGACGGTGGGTGGGCCCCGCTGATGCAAAGCCCATAATTCCTGCCTGAGACGGGAACAGAGGAATACGTTTTCGAGGTTTCACCTGCGAGGGCGCGATTACGACGGACCCGTATGGACCGGTGGGGCGGCGACAGCCACCCCTAGTTGAGC
>JBPCWO010000389.1:0-16099 GCA_051009475.1 Boseongicola sp. | reverse complement strand
GTGCGATATCGCTTGTCGACATGCCGCGATGCCAGAAAAGGATGGTTTCGTCTGCGTGTTCTCGACCGGGTTTCAGCCGGGCGGCAATCTCGCCAATCTCAGCGTAGAAACTCTGTTCGGTTATGATGCCAGCGTCGATTTGCGGTCTCAGCGCCCCAAGGTGGCCGGCGCGCATTTGCCCTAGGTCATCCATCACGAGCTTATCGAAGCCTTCTGTGAAATCGATCGGTAGTGTACTCATCGTGCCATAAGGCACGACGAACGCGCCGGGCTTTACCCAGGAGCGATCAAAAAGCTGTTCTGGTGCGTTCAGACGTGACGCTTCGACAAGAATATCCGCACCATCGAGGCAACTCTCCCAGTCCTCTGTAACAATGACCTCTTTGCCAAGATCTCTGCGCAGGCGTTCGCCAAAGGCATCCCGGCTTTCCTGCCGGCGCGAATGCACTCGGATCTCTTCAAAAACGAAAAGATGATCGAGAAGACGCACATTCCAGTACGCCGTTCCTCGCGCCCCGATATGCCCCAGAATTCGCGGGTTTTCAGGCCCCAACCATTTCGCGCCAAGCGCAGTCAACGCGCCCGTGCGCATGTCGGTGATTCCGGCCGCGTCGATGACGGCCTTGGGAATACCGGTGCGCGGGCAAAACAAGTTCAATAGCGCCAGTTCTGACGGCAAACCCTCTTTGTAATTGTCAACAAAATCGCCAACGACTTTGACCCCGGCGTAGCCTAATGGCTCGACGTAACCGCGCAACACGTTGAAGTGTCCGTTGAAGGCGGGATCGGGTGTCAGGTGAACTCTTGGTTCAATGACCGTTCTGCCAAGTCCCGCAGCGATCAGGGCCTGCTCGACCGCGTCCAATATCTCATCGTTCGTCAGGGCGACCTGATCAATCTCCGGCTTCCCAAGGTACTCAATATCGATCCGTGCCATGACCGCTCCGACTGTCGACCCGGGCGCCCGACTTCATCACGTCCCCAGTATTCCCGGAAGGCGTAGCCGATGCTCGTTCGCACATGCAATGGCGTCTTCGTATCCCGCGTCTGCGTGCCGCCAAACACCGGACGCCGGGTCGTTCCAAAGCACGCGTTCCAGCCGTTTCGCCGCCTCGGGCGTGCCGTCAGCCACAATGACAACACCTGCGTGCTGCGAAAACCCCATTCCAACGCCGCCGCCATGGTGCAGTGACACCCACGTCGCGCCCGACGCAGTGTTCACCAGCGCATTCAAAAGCGGCCAATCGCTGACCGCGTCGGATCCGTCTTTCATCGCTTCAGTTTCGCGGTTCGGGCTGGCAACTGAACCACTGTCCAAGTGATCGCGGCCGATGACGATCGGCGCTTTGAGCTCCCCACTCGCGACCATATCGTTGAACATCAGACCGGCCCGGTGGCGGTCCCCCAGGCCAATCCAGCAAATCCGTGCCGGCAGGCCTTGGAAGGAAATTCGCTCGCGAGCCATGTCCAGCCATTTGTGAAGATGTGTGTTTTCGGGGAATAGCTTCTTCATAGCTTCGTCAGTGCGATAGATATCTTCGGGATCGCCAGACAAAGCGCACCAGCGGAACGGGCCGATGCCGCGGCAAAAGAGAGGGCGGATATAGGCTGGAACAAACCCCGGAAAGGCAAAGGCGTTTTCAAGCCCCTCGTCCAACGCGACTTGCCGAATGTTATTGCCATAGTCCAGCGTCGGCACGCCGTCATTCCAGAAATCTACCATGGCCTTGACGTGCACTTTCATCGAAGCCCGAGCGGCTTTTTCGACGGCCTTAGGATCGCTCTCGCGCTTTTCGCGCCATTCGCCCAGAGTCCAGCCTTGCGGGAGATAGCCGTTGATCGGGTCATGGGCCGACGTCTGGTCGGTCACGAGATCTGGGCGCACGCCACGTGCGTAAATCTCGGGGAATATATCGGCAGCGTTTCCAAGAAGACCGACTGACTTTGCCTCGCCGGCCTTGGTCCAGCGATCGATCATTTCCAAAGCCTGATCCAACGTCTCAGCTTTTTCGTCCAGGTATTTGGTGCGCAAACGGAAATCGATCGAGTCAGGATTGCATTCCACAGCCAGACAACAGGCTCCCGCGAATGCCGCAGCCAGGGGCTGTGCGCCGCCCATGCCGCCAAGACCGCCTGTTAGCAGCCAACGACCAGTCAGGTCACCTCCATAGTGCTGGCGTCCAGCTTCCGCAAACGTCTCATAGGTGCCCTGAACGATGCCTTGGGTGCCGATATATATCCAAGAGCCAGCGGTCATCTGGCCGTACATCATCAAACCCTTCTTATCGAGCTCGTTAAAGTGATCCCAATTGGCCCAGTGCGGCACGATGTTTGAGTTTGCAATCAGCACCCGTGGGGCATCGATGTGTGTCCTGACGACGGCCACCGGCTTGCCCGATTGGACTACTAAAGTTTCGTCCGCCTCCAGATCCTTCAGCGCGCCGACAATTCTGTCAAAGTCGTTCCAAGTTCGTGCCGCGCGACCAATGCCGCCGTAGACCACCAGTTCATGCGGATTTTCAGCGACATCGGGATGCAGGTTGTTCATCAACATCCGCATCGGCGCTTCGGTCAGCCAGCTTTTGGCAGTGATTTCCGTACCCGTAGGTGGATACACATCGCGTGTGTTCTTGCGGGGATCGCTCATAGTGGCCTCGCGTCAATTAATGCTAGTAGGATTGTCTTAAGGTGCTCACGGATCGCCGCCGCCTTTTGCGGCGCGTAGGTCCAGGGCGGTTGCTCAGCCTCCAAGTAAGTCGATTGCGCAAGTTCCATCTGGATCGCGTGATATCCATTTTTCGGGCGGCCATAATGGCGGGTCGTCCAGCCGCCCTTAAAACGTCCATTCAGTACAGAGCTAAATCCATCCGCGTTTGCGCAAATGTCCGTCACCGCCACTTCAATCGAGCGGGCGCAGGTTTCGCCGAGGTAATTGCCAATATTAAAATCCGGCAGCTTGCCCTCAAACAAAAAGGGGATATTCGACCTGATCGAATGACAGTCATAAAGGATAACAAATCCGTGCATTGACCGTACGCGATCCAGCTCGGTGGCGAGCGCAATATGGTACGGTTCGTGATAGGCGGCACGACGGCTTTCAATCTCTGTCGGGTCGGGCTCAAGGCCCTGCTGATAGATCGGGTGTCCATCGAAATCGGTCACCGGACAGAGCCCAGTTGTGTTTTGTCCGGGATAGAGCGACACGCCCGCAGGGTCCCTATTCACGTCGATTACATAGCGGTGGAACTTTGTTCTGACAGTTGTGATGTCGGGCACGAGCTGATCGTATAGATCGTGGATATGCCAATCCGTATCAGCAAGCGCCAATCCGTCTTGGTTCAAACCCGCTGCAACGTCGTCAGGCAGATCTGTTCCCGTGTGGGGCAGACCAAGGACAAGCGGGCTCTCGCCCCTGACAACTTCGACAAAACTCACAAGCTCAGCTCCAGTCCCGCCGCCAGTGCCAGTGCATCCGACTTCATTAGTTCGGCAGATGTTTCAATGTCGCCCGCAAGCACGCGGTCCTTATTCAAAGTTGGAACTCTGCTTCGCAGCGCTTTCGTTGCAGATTGAAGTGGTGCCGAGGTGGCCAGCGGCGCGCGGGCTTCAATCCCCTGCGCTGCGCACATTGCTTCGACGCCCAAAATGACTGCAAGGTTGTCATTCATTTTCGTCAGCCGGCGCGCACCGTGTGCCGCCATCGATACATGATCTTCCTGATTAGCAGATGTCGGCGTAGAGTCAGTTGAGCAAGGATTTGCCAAGTGTTTGTTTTCACTCATCAAAGCCGCCGCTGTCACCTCTGCAATCATGAAACCTGAGTTCAGACCGGGTTCCGGCGTCAGAAACGGTGGCAGATCGAAACTTAACGCCGGATCAACCATCAGAGCCACGCGCCGTTGTGAGATGGACCCGATTTCCGAAATCGCCAGCGCAATTTGGTCGGCAGCAAACGCCACTGGCTCGGCATGAAAGTTCCCACCGGAAAGGATCGCGCCACCGTCGACGATCAGTGGATTGTCCGTCGCAGCATTGGCTTCAACTTCAAGTGTCGAACCGGCAAACCGTAGAACATCCAGTGCCGCACCTGTGACTTGCGGCTGGCAGCGTATGCAATAAGGATCCTGCACGCGCGCGTCATCTTCCCGGTGACTTTCCCTTATCTCGCTTCCCTGCATCATCGCCGCCATCGCACCAGCAACTTCAATCTGCCCTCGATGTCCCCTTAGCGCATGGATTTCTGCCCGAAGCGGCTGCGTTGATCCCATAATCGCATCGGTTGTCATTGCTGAAGTTACTGTCACCCCTCGGGTCAGGCGAAAGGCAGCAAACAATCCGGCCAGGGTCAAAGCAGTTGAAAACTGTGTGCCGTTGATCAGCGCCAATCCTTCTTTCGGGCCAAGCGTCACTGGCGACAAACCGGCCCGCTCAAGCGCCACGCCACCTGGCAATCGGGCGTCATCAAATACCGCCTCGCCTTCGCCGATCATAACCGCTGCCATATGCGCAAGCGGCGCCAGATCGCCCGAAGCACCGACAGATCCCTGCGATGGGATCACCGGACTCACTCCGGCGCGGATCATGTCCTCGATCAACTGGCAAATGTCCCACCTGACGCCAGACGCACCGCGCCCAAGCGACAAAAGTTTCAGGGCCATCATCAGTCGAGTCTCTGACGAGTCGAGCACTGACCCAACGCCGCAGCAATGGCTAAGGACCAGATTTCGTTGCAATTCTTCGGTGTCCTCGGGCGGAATTCGAACTGCTGCCAACTTTCCAAAGCCGGTATTCACGCCATAAACCGGTGCGTCGCCGCTTGCCGCGGCGGCTATATGTGATGCGGCAGATTCGACCGAAGCCCTGCAAGCCGGATCCAGAGTAATTGCCCCTTGGCCTCTCCAGATTGCCTCAAGTTCGGTCAATCCGGTCGACCCCGGACGCAAGATCACGCTCATAATTGTCCCCCAAAGACACGGCAGTGCAGCGGATTGACACCAATGCGGTAAGAAAGCTCGGCCGGTTCTTCGATGTCCCAAATTGCAAGATCAGCCCGTTGACCGGCGGAAATCGTTCCGCAATCCTCAAGCCCAAGTGCTCTGGCTGCATTGCGCGTCGTGCCAACAAGCGCCTCTGCCGGAGTCAGGCCAAACAATGTGCAGCTCATATTCATTGCCAGCAAGATCGACCCCAATGGCGACGATCCGGGGTTCCAATCAGTTGCGACTGCGATCGGAACTCCCTCATCGCGGAACGCCTGAATGGGGGGCTTCCGCGTTTCGTGAAGCGTATAAAACGCACCCGGCAACAACACAGCAACGCTGCCCGCTGCCGCCATCGCAACAGCGTCCTTTTCGGTCGCGTACTCAAGGTGATCGGCCGATAGTGCCCCATATTTTGCCGCCAGCGCCGTGCCGCCCAGGTGACTCAATTGTTCGGCATGAAGCTTTATAGGAAGACCAAGTTCTTTCGCCTTTTCAAATACTTTCTCAATTTGATCGATAGAAAACGCGATGCCCTCGCAAAACCCATCGACCGCGTCGACCAATCCATCGGCATGTGCAGCTTCCAGCGCTGGGATGCAAATGTCGTCGATATATGCATCCGCGTTTGCACCCTTTGGAGCTGCATGCGCTCCTAAGAAACTTGTCACGATGCGAACAGGGCGCTTTTTGCCGATTGTTCGCGCGGCGCGGAGCATCCGAAGTTCGGTCTCAACATCCAGACCATACCCTGACTTGACTTCGATCACCGCAACGCCTTCTGCGATCAGCGCATCTGCGCGCGACAGTGCCCTTTCGGCCAGTTCTTCATCCGAAGAGCTTCTTGTCGCTGTCACGGTCGAGACAATTCCGCCGCCTGCCCGCGCAATTTCCTCGTAACCTGCACCCTCCAGTCGCATCTCGAACTCACGGGCACGGTTGCCGCCGTGAATGATATGAGTGTGACAGTCGATTAACGCAGGCGTCACTAGGCGTCCGGAAAACTCGTGACGAGGAACCACTTTGAACTCCTCCGGGCAATCGACAAGTTCGCCCGCCCAAACAATCATATCGTTGCGAATCGCGATAGCTCCGCCGCGAACAAGCCCGTAGGGATCCTCCCCTACCGTCATGGTCGCGAGCGTCACGTCGCAAATTAGCTTTTCTTGAATCATTTCGGTGCTTGATCAATGCCTACATAATAATATTATGTAGTTACATATTCGACTGTCAACGGAGAACTCCGCGTGCAGAAAATTCACGCCAAACAGGCGCTTACCAGCAGTGGTTGGGAATTCAGTGTAGATATCCTGGTGTCCAGTGACGGTCGAATCGAAGCAATCGCCCCGCAGACTGGTACTCCTGACACATCCGTAGATCTCGCCCTTCCCGCACCGACAAATCTGCACAGCCATACGTTTCAGCGGGCAATGGCGGGACTGACGGAAACCAGGGGACCCGACCCAACAGACAGCTTTTGGACCTGGCGGCGTCTGATGTATCGCTTTCTTGAACGCCTCACACCAGATCACGTTGAAGCGATTGCCGCGCTGGCATTTGTTGAAATGTTGGAGGCCGGCTATGGCGCAGTTGCCGAATTTCATTACCTTCATCACGATGCCGTCGGCGCGCCATATGGCGACCTCGCCGAGCTATCGGCGCGGATCGTTGCCGCGGCCCGCGAAACCGGCATTGGTCTGACACTTCTGCCAGTCCTCTATTCTCATGGCGGGTGCGACCTGCGGCCGTTGTCCGGAGGGCAACTGCGGTTCGGCAACGACTTCGATCGCTTTGCTGGTCTTTTTGAGGGTGCCGCGAAACACGTCGCAACCGGCCCGGATGACTTCGGTATTGGCGTCGCTCCGCACTCGTTGCGCGCGGTTGCTCAAGACGGGTTGGCACAAGCCGTTGCGATGGCAGAGGACAAACCAATCCATTTGCATCTGGCCGAGCAAACCGCCGAAGTTGATGAGGTCGTGGCGCACCGAGGCGCGCGTCCAACCGAATGGCTACTGGATAGTTTCCCTGTCGATGAGCGCTGGTGCCTGATCCACACCACGCAAATGAATTCTGATGAGATTCAGCGACTTGCAAAAACCGGTGCTGTGGCTGGGCTTTGCCCAATCACAGAATCCAGTCTCGGCGATGGAATATTCAACGGTACGGAGTATTTGGCTGAAGGCGGGCGCTTTGGGGTCGGCACAGATTCCAACATCCATATCGCGATGTTTGAGGAGCTCTGCACGCTTGAATACTCCCAAAGACTGCGCGATCGAAACCGCGCGGCTCTGGCAACAAAGGAACAATCTACCGGACGAATTTTGTTCGACGCGGCAGCCAATAGTGGCGCTCAGGCCGCTGACCGTAATGCTGGCACCCTTGCTCCGGGTCATTGGGCCGACATCATCGGGCTGACATCAGATAATGCGTGGCTATGCGACAGAACCGGCGATACAGCGCTCGACAGTTTGATTTTCACCGGCCGTGGACGGGATTGCATTACTGACGTCTGGAGCGCTGGTCGACATGTCGTAAAGGAAGGGCGACACATCCAAAGAGAGCGCGTCATTCAACAGTTCAAGGTCGTTTCGCACGAGCTTGGACAAAACATCTGATGGTCCGCCGCCAAGTAACCTGGAAGGACGTTCGTGAAAATATCCATGTCGCGATCCTGGAAGGCGTCTATGCCCCCGGCGACAAGCTTCCTCGTGATCTGGATATCGCTGAGGAATTGAATTGCGCCAGGACGACCGTTCAAAGAGCGATGCGCGATCTTGCCGACAGTGGCATCGTCGTGCGGCGCCGGAAAGGCGGAACGCATGTCCGCTCGGATCCGGTCATCCGGGCAACGCTGGACATCCCCGATACGCGGAAAGAAGTGGAAGCAAGGGGCGCGACATATAGCTATCAGTTAGTTCACAAATCGTTTCAAGTGGCGCCGCGAGATATTGTTGCGAGGTTTGGATTATCTGAGCCTGAACAAATGCTTCGCATCGAAGCGCTGCATTTGGCTGACAATCGCCCATACACCCTTGAAGACCGATGGGTCAGCACAAATACGGTGCCGGAAATTCTCGACGTCGACCTCGCGACTCAAAGTGCAAATGAATGGCTCATTCACAACAAACCATACAGCCGGTTCGACCTTCGTTTTTACGCAGAATCCGCCACTCCGGCCACCTCTGAGCTGCTGAATACATCCGCCGGAAATGCGCTTTTGGTGATTGAACGCACAACCTGGATCGGCAGTTCACCAATTACGACACTCAAGGCGACAACTTGTCCTGACTATCAGCTTCGCGCTGCCGCCTGATGCATTAAGGAAAGACAGAAGATATGTCGAAACTGATCAAAACCTCAGCGCAAATGGTCGCTGAAGCACGCGCCCGTATCGAAGAAGTGGAAACCGCAGACCTGATTTCGATGTTGGATGATCCCGACGTGGTGGTTGTCGATATCCGAGACGTCCGAGAACGCCAAAGATCCGGGTTCATTCCAGGAAGCGTGCACGCGCCGCGAGGGATGGTCGAGTTTTGGGTGGATCCTGATAGCCCCTATTTCAAAGAAGTGTTCGGGCAAGACAAAAAGTTCATCTTTCACTGCGCCAGCGGCTGGCGATCGGCGCTGACGGTTGCCACGCTGAATGACATGGGATTTGAAGCAGCACACCTAAAGGAAGGGTATTCCACCTGGGAAAAAAACGGTGGCCCAGTTGAGAATCCTGAACCGAGTGCCAAGCATTAGCGATATATCCGGCAAACAGACTTTACGCCCTCACTGACGACCGTTCGCGCAGCTCTTCATAGTGATCCAGCTCGGACGAGAACCAGGCTGTTCCGCGCGTGGCGCTGCCAAGCGCGCGATTAAGCTCTTCCTCGGATGCCATAGGCAACAGTGTCCGAAAGATGTCCCATCCCGTCGCCGTCGGATGACCTTCGAACCCCAGAACTTGGCCCTTTAGCCCACTAACTAGTTGCACAAGGCCGCCCGCGAAGATCGAGGGAACGTGGATGTGCACTTGCATAACAGGTTGCAAAACCGCGGTCCCGGTTTCGGACAGCGCTTCTCTAACAGCACTTGCCCCAGCGGTTCGAAACGCGAAATCCGAACTGTCGACGGAATGCGCCTTTCCGTCTTTCAGCGTCACACCGATATCAACGACTGGGTGGCCCTCCGGGCCTTCTGCCAAAGCGTCGCGTGCGCCAGCTTCTACAGATGGGATGTAGTTTCGTGGCACGGCACCGCCCTTGACGATCTCGTTAAATGTAAATCCAGACCCAAGCGCCAATGGCTCCATCTCGATATGAATATCGGCAAATTGGCCGGCACCGCCCGATTGTTTGCGATGGCGGTATTTTTTATCGATTTTCTTTCGAATGGTCTCTCTGAGGGCAGTGGGAACTTCGGTGCATTCAACTTCGATCCCAAAGCTTTCGGCAAGCCTTTCCGTGATCCGGCGCAAATGTTGCGGACCCTGAACAGAAATAACAAGATGGCCGGTCGTTTCGTCCTGACCAACTTGCATGCCAACATCAATCTCGGCAATTCGGGCAAGCGCGCCAGATACTTTGTTTTCGTCGCGCTCGTGCACAGGGCTGACCAGACGACGCATTGCAGACGGATGCGCCTGCGCCCAAGGCGGCATTTCTTCTTCACCGCCGGTCGTAAAGAACGATCCTAGCGCAAGATGATCGCTTTTTATTGTGAGCCCGATATTACCCTCGGAAAGCGTTGATATTTGGGTTTTTGAATCTAGATCGACAAGGTTGCTGATTGTCGCGCCGCCAAGTTGACTGCCAGGGGCCACCCCGTTGGCTAGCGCGCGGATCAGAACCGTCTTTCCGACATGCTTCATGTTGTCGGCCAGACAACTGGCCGCTTTCACGTCACCGGAGAGCCCTAGCCTTTCGCGCAATGCGGTGACTTCGGGCACTTCGTGCCGCAACGACTTCATCATCCTTAGGATACCGTTGCCGTGCAACGCCGAGCCAATCAAGGTCGGCACTAGATCGTGATGTTGAAGAACACGCGTCGCGACCGAATACAAATCATCCGTCATCGGGATTTGGTCTTCGATGATCTGTTCCAACAATCCATCGTCGAAATCCGCGAGCGACTCCAACAAGCCGGAACGTGCCTCCTGCTCTCGTGGCAACATGTTTTGCGGAACTTCGACTAGGGATGACCGCTTGCCTTCGTGATATTCCCATGCGCGTTCGGAAATCAGGTCGATCGCGCCGACGATCTGATCACCCGAGCGCATCGGAACTTGCCGCAGCACGATCCCGTGCGAACAATACGTCTGAAGCGAGCCGACAATATCGCTGATCCTGTCGGTTCCCACATCGATCTTGTTCAGGAAAAGAAATGCCGGAACGCCGGATTCTTCGAGAATTCGCAAGTACGGCGCACTCAATACTGCCGCGTCAGCTTCGGCAGGTGCGCACAGCACCGCCGCATCGCTTGCCGCAAGTGCGGGTCCTATCAACGAGATATTGTCTTGCCCGCCGGGGATATCAAACGCCGCCCATCGATCTCCGAGAAAATCAAATTTAGTAACGCTGGCATCGCCCATTAACTTAAGCGTTTGCGTTTTGACTCCCTCGAGGCCTGCCAAAGCCTCGACCAGCGTGGATTTTCCGGATTGTGATGGTCCGATAACGGTGAATGCTCTCATGGCCAAGTCCTCCCAAATCATCGGGCACAAGTATTGCGCCCGCTGCGCGAAGGGGGGTTGCATGGTACATAGCCATGCAATTGGCCTGTTGAATCCCTACCCTTTGACCGCGCATTCGAGACTATTGGGGTTCGCCGCGCCGTTCGTTGGTTTTATATACCCTCAAATATTTAGATGCGTTCCGTCAAGTGCATGACCCCATACCGTAACTGATTGCTTGTGCCTGTCTCGAATTTCCTGCGCGAGTTTGATTTGTGCACTAAAAATATTTTTCTTGTATACAATTTAATCTTCTGCATTGTGCAGATGAGGAGTGCCAACCATCCGGGTGATGTGAAGCATCCTAGCGATCAGTCAAATCTAGGCGCGCGCATGAAAGAGACAGCAAGCAATAGAAAATCCGATCTCTACGAGTATCTGAAAACGTCGATTCTGACATTTCAGAGCTTTCCGGGCGAAGATCTGGACGAAGCCCAACTCAGCAAGACATTTGGTCTGTCACGAACACCGCTGCGCGAGGTCTTTCGTCAACTGGCCGGCGACGGATACGTAGAAATCCGCGCAAATCGCGGCGCTCGGGTGTCTGAGATGTCGTATACGACGCTCCGTGATTTCTTTCAGGCCGCACCAATGATTTACGGAGCAATCCTGCGACTTGCGGCGTCAAACGCATCACGGACTCAAATCGAAGCCCTGAAATCTTCTCAATTGGCGTTCAAGAAGTCGCTACGCACGGGTTCAAGTGCGGACCGGGCGCTGGCCAATAATCGGTTCCACGAGATTACCGGAGCGATGGCCGGGAACGTTTATTTGCTGCCGTCTTTCAATCGGCTGCTCATTGACCACGCAAGAATATCAATGACCTTCTATCGCCCCCAGAATACGGCGATGACCGAGAACATATCGCTAGCAAGCGAGCAGCATGACCAAATCATCACCGCAATCGATACCCGCGATGAGAATTCCGCCGCACATCTGGCCGACGAACACTGGAAACTATCGCGCGACCAGATCGAGCTCTTTGTGATGCCCGACGCTTTGAACGCCCCATTGGGCGGGCTTCCCCAGAAAACTGGAATTGTGGCCGAATGAACCCGAAATTCAAATTCGAAGGTGTCTATACTCCCGTCGTGACTCCGTTTGCTCGGGATGGCGGCGTTAATTGGGATGCGCTGGCAGAAGTGGTTGAATTTTTGATCGGCAAGGGCGTGCATGGCTTGATTTCCGGCGGTTCAACCGGCGAAAACTACGCCCAGACTGTGAAAGAGCGACTTCAGATCGCGCGTTTCACTCAAGAACGTGTCAACCGACGTCTGCCATTTGTTGTTGGCACCGGCGCAATGCTCACGGCAGAGTCGGCCTCGCTTGCGTCTGGTGCGCGCAATATGGGCGCTGACGCAATTCTTTTGGCCAGCCCACCCTACGCAGTTCCAACGGACCGCGAAAATGCCCTCAACGCACTGGCGATCGACAAGGCAGCCAATCTACCGGTGATGCTATACAATTATCCAGGTCGAACCGGCACGATGATGGGGGACGAATTCCTCGACCGGGTAGGCAGATCGCGTAATTTCTGCGGGATCAAGGAAAGCTCTGGAGACATCAACCGCGTACACGGTCTGGCACGCGACTATCCGCATATCCAGTTGGGCTGCGGTATGGATGACCAGGCGTTGGAGTTCTTTGCCTGGGGTGCGCGTTTCTGGGTCGCTGGCGGGTCCAACGCTTTGCCTGAAGAACATATCGCGCTTTACGAGGCCTGTGCATTGGAAGGCAATTTCGACAAAGGACGGCGCATTATGTCCGCGCTGATGCCATTAATGCGTTTGCTCGAGCAGGGCGGTAAATTCGTCCAGACAATTAAGTATGGAGTTACCATGAACGGCATTGATGCCGAAACCGTTCGGCCACCGCTTAAGGGATTGAACAAAGACGATAAGCGCGCGCTGGAGCAAGTCGTTCGCGTGCTGAAATCAACTATCGCCAACATCCGGGCGGAGGACTGAACTATGGAGCTGCTAACACGCGACGAATATACGGCGATTGCTGCTGACCTGAACTATCCAACCGGGGCTTTCATCGACGGTGGATTCCGGTCATCCGCGTCCGGAAAGGCGTTTGCCACAACAAACCCTGCCACCGGCAAGCACATAACCGAAATCGCTGCATGCGGTCAGGAGGACGTTGATATCGCGGTGCTGAAGGCGCGTGAAGCTTTCGACGACGGCCGCTGGTCGCGGCTTCATCCATCCGAACGCAAAGAAACATTGATCCGGCTATGCAAGCTATTGACACGTAACGCACGCGAGCTTGCAGTGATGGAAAGCCTCGATAGCGGCAAGCCCATCTACGATTGCGAAACGGTGGATGTGCCCGAAACGATCGATTGCCTGATTTGGCATGCCGAGGCCATAGACAAGATCTATGATCAGGTAAGCCCGCCGTCGGACGATCACATCGCATTGATCCTGCGCGAGCCCATCGGTGTCGTTGGCCTGGTTCTGCCGTGGAATTTCCCGCTGATGATGCTCGCCTGGAAGATCGGCCCCGCACTTGCAGCGGGGTGTTCGGTGGTGGTGAAACCGGCGCTTGAGACCAGCCTGACCGCATTGCGCGTTGCCGAATTGGCGATGGAAGCCGGGATTCCGCGCGGTGTTCTGAATGTTTTGCCGGGTGGCGGCCCCGAAGTTGGCGAACCTATCGGACGCCACATGGATATCGACATGGTGTCTTTCACCGGCTCGACAATAACCGGAAAAAAATTCCTGACCTACTCGGCGGAATCGAACGCCAAAGAGGTTGTTCTCGAAATGGGCGGCAAGAATCCAGCTATTGTGATGGACGACGCTGAGAATCTGGATCGCGTCGCGAGCCATATCGCCAATGGCGCGTTTTGGAATATGGGCGAAAATTGCTCGGCCAGTTCCCGCCTTATCGTGCACAAATCAGTTAAGGACGACCTGCTTGAGCGGATCGGCCATCATATCAGACATTGGAATGTCGGTGACCCTCTCGATCCGGAAATTCGCCTTGGTTCGCTTGTCAGCAAGTCCCATTTTGAAAAAGTATGCGGCTATCTCAAGCAAGCCGAGGAGGTCTTGTTTGGTGGCAAGGCCGAGGAAGGGTTCGTCGAGGCCACAGTTGTCGAATTACCCGGGAACGACCATGCACTGGCCAGGGATGAAATTTTTGGCCCGGTCCTTTCTGTGATCGAAGTGTCAGGCTTCGACGAGGCTATCAACATCGCCAACGACACCGATTATGGCCTTTGCGCGTCGATCTTTACTGCTAACGCAAAGCGGGCAATTCGCGGTGCGCGCAGTTTGCGCGCGGGGACCGTAACGGTGAATTGCTATGGCGAGGGTGATATCACAACCCCTTTTGGCGGGTTCAAGCAGTCGGGGTTCGGTGGTCGCGACAACGGCCTACAGGCGCATGATCAATATACGCAGCTAAAAACCATCTGGATCGATCTTTCGGACGATGCAGACGAGGCTGTGGATTGACAGAGTACCACGCCAAACGTCTGCCGACGCACCTCGGACCTGCTGCCTGGAACAGCATACTTGAAAAACAACCTGCACCACGACAACTCGTCGAAGACATAAGCGTTGATTTCGCAATTGTCGGTGCGGGATTCGCTGGGCTGGCCGCCGCCCGCCGCCTGACCCAACTTGCGCCGGGCTCGCGGATCGCGCTGCTTGACGCCGGTCGTGTGGCCGAAGGCGCGTCAGGGCGCAACTCAGGCTTCATGATTGACTTGCCGCACGAACTCACCAGCAATGACTATGCCGGTTCTGGTGACGACCGAAAGCTCATCTCATTTAACAGACAAGCGCAGGCTTTTGCTGCGGGTGCGGTCGAAGATTATGAAATCAGACCGGATTTTTTCGATGCTTGCGGAAGAGTGAACGGTGCCGCCGGTCCCGCCGCCGACGCCCGAAATGACAGTTACAAACGACATCTAGACGTCTTGGGTGAGCCCTCGGAGTTGCTCGACGGGCAACAAATGACCGAACTCACCGGAAGCCACCACTATATCTCCGGTCTATACACGCCCGGCACTGTCGTTTTGCAGCCTGCCGGATATGTGCGCGGGTTTGCTGACGGGATTGCACGCTCGGGCGTCAGCATGTTTGAAAACTCTCCCGTGAAAAAAATTACCCGCGAGGGTACCGCGTGGCGGCTCGCAACGCCCGACGCAACAGTGCGGGCGACCAAGGCGATCCTGACTGTCAACGGTCATTTAGAAAGCTTCGGTATTGAGCGCGGACGGCTCATACAACTCTTTCTGTTTGCGGGCATGACGCCAGAGCTTGATGCAAATGCACTGGCGCGTCTCGGCGGCCAAAGTCGATGGGGGATTACGCCTTCCGCTCCGACTGGAACGACAGTGCGTCGCATTGATCGGGCACTGGGTGGGAACCGGATCGTGGCCCGCACCTGCGCGGTTGTGAAGCCAGATACACGGCCAAGCCGCGCAAGCCTTGCGCGCGCCGCGCGGGTTTTGCAGCGGAAGTTTGATCAGCGCTTCCCACAGCTCGCCGGCGTAAACATGGAACATGTTTGGGCCGGCCATCTTTGCCTGAGCATGAACCGTGTCGCAGTCATGCGTGAGATCGAACCAAACCTGTTTTCGGGCTGCGTTCAAAACGGTCTTGGCACGGCGCGGGGAACACTCACGGGAATTGGGGCCGCCGAACTCGCCTGTGGCGTGACGTCAGACATCACCAAGCATTTCACCGCTGAAGATCGCCCAGGCCGTCTGCCGCCGCAGCCGTTTCAACAGCTGGGCGCGAATGCACTCATCCGCTGGAAAGAATGGCGAGCGCGCGATGAATAAGAGGTTCGGCGGCGGTCGGCGAAGTCGGGCATTACTCTCATTGTTGTTCTGGTGTCCTGCATGATCCTTGCATCTCTGGCGGTATCAGTGCAACGCACCGTGATCGCGTACGGGCGGGTGCTGGCGCGAGTAGTTGAAGGACACGCGCGGTCGGTGGAAGAGGCGTCTGTCCGCGTCAGGCGAGCGAAAAGTGGGGCCGGTGGACTTGAACAGTGAACCCGTAACAATCGCATTTGAGGGTAAAGAATGGGTGCTTCTGGCTCAGGATGTCGCAGGCGTTCCTTCGCTGCTTTCGACTCCACTTTCTGCTTTGGAGACTCTGTTTGGAGCGGAGTTTGCACGTGCGGCAAAACGCGCCCGTGAGAAGCCAGCGGCGGAGGTTTTGACGGTGGGTCAAGCGCTTGTGGGCACCGAACTGGTGGTCGGCCAGATTTCATTTGATGGTCGAAGCGCTAAACTCAATATCCGAACAGTGCCCGACAATATCGTAACCGCTGCGCAAAATTTGCCGCGATCGAAAGTGATAGATGCGGCTGCCACAAAAGTAATTGTGGGGTTGAAACTTGGCCGGAATTAATGGGAATTGGCGCCCTTCCAATG
>JBPCWO010000388.1:0-8798 GCA_051009475.1 Boseongicola sp. | reverse complement strand
GGCATACCTTTTGGGGTCTGTACCATTTGGATTGGTTGTCGCGAAGATTTTTTCCCTACCCGACCCACGAACCATCGGATCAGGTAATATCGGCGCGACGAATGTTTTGCGAACAGGTTCGAAGTTCGCCGCGCTACTGACAGTTTTTCTGGATGGGGCCAAGGGCGCCGTCGCTGTACTCGTTGCGCGTTTCATCGCTGGCGAAGATGCGGCACAGGTCGCCGCATTGGCCGCATTTATCGGACATCTCTATCCGGTCTGGTTAGGCTTTAAGGGCGGAAAAGGCGTGGCAACGCTTTTGGGGACGTTGGTAGCGCTACTGCCAGTGCTGGGATTAATTGCCTTAGTTAGCTGGCTTTTTGGGTATTTCGTTTTTCGGTACTCATCGTTGTCGGCACTGTTGTCTGCAGCAGTTACACCTATAGTGGCCTACGCTCAGGGCCATACATCGTATTTGCTTTTGCTGATTATAATGGCAGCGTTGGTATGGTGGCGGCACCGAGAAAATATTTCTCGATTGCTAAATGGGACCGAACCGATGGTTGATTGGAAAAATAAGTGAATGCCAACTCTGAATTTCTGAGCGCATTCGACGAATTGCCAACCGGTGGTTATGGCGGCACGTTTCAAGGCAAGCGGTACCGCGTCACAAAACGCCAAATGTCAAATGGCCGGAGCCAGAAACTAGAGGCCGAGGAACTAGGCGGGCCTGACTATGTCAGTTTCAATCTCTTTCGGCTTGGGTCGGGTCAGGTTTTGTTGAAGCCGTGCGAGATGACGGAAGAAAAAGTGATTGAATTCGTCTTGGGTGTCTCTGCCGACTAGTTGTTTGTGGCTGTTCAATAATCTCTGTTTTGTCTGCACGGCCAGCAGAGGTGTCACATATTGCTCGCTAGTGTGCAGTTTGCACAGCCCCCCAAATTCGTAACGCGCCGAAAATATCGCGCGCTCACCAGATATTGTGCAAACTTTAGTATAATGATCGGAGTCCGGGAACTGTACTCCTCACTGAAAGCGACCGGTTACTCGATGGATCTGGAGTTTCAGCAATGAACGATGCCATCAAGACCGACGAAATCGTTGATCGTCACCAAACTGAAAAGGTGCCAACGGGTGTCAATTGGCACGACCTCACACCCATGAGTCCTTTGGACACACTTCGCGAACTTTTCCTGCCATTGCCTTGGCTTATTGCAAGCTGGGCGCTTTATGCCTCTCCAATCTGGGTTGCCGGTTCAATAGCCAGCTTCATGTTTTTCCTTTGTGCGTTAAGGCTGAACCACGAAGCAATTCATAACAATCTTGGGATTTCGAACCGCTGCGATCAGATCATCCTCCATTCGCTAAGCTTTATAATGGGTGGCTCGAACCATGCAGTCGCGCACGGACACTTGGTACATCACAAGCATGTAATGGGTCCTGAAGATTTTGAAGGTAAGTGCGGGCACCTAACGCTTCAGGAAGTGCTGCTTTATGGTCCGCGTTTCGTATTTGACATCAATCGTGCTGCGTGGGCCGGGTCGAGAATGCATTTTCGGCGACGGATCGCTTTCGACTGGGTGCTAAACGCAGTGATGATAACAACCGCGGTGACATCAGGTTACCGGTTTCTAATTTTTCACGTCGCCGCAATGATCATCGCGCAATGCCTAACGGCTTTTTTTGCTGTCTGGATCACGCATCAGGGCGTTAGTGCCGAGATAACAGTTGCTCGTAGCCAGCGCGGCTTACTCGCGCGGCTTGCGTATTTGATGTTCTACCACCGCGAGCACCATTTGTTTCCAAAAGTGCCAGTACGTCGCCTGCCTATCCTTGCGGCAAGGCTGGATGCCGGAATTCAAGGATACGCCGACAACCGTCGTCCGGTTGTCCCACTGTTCGACGGGCGCTCAAGAAATCATGGCAAGTGATCGGATAAATCGATTGGCAAATCAGGTTTCGACTAACTGGCTGGCCCAGATCTGTCCATGGCGTCGGCCATGCGTTTGGTATTGTGATAGATACCCAGTCCCAGGTACATAAATCCGCCCATTAGAACAACGTAAAGTGCCCCAACGATTAGAATACCAAAAAACGCTAAAATACCGCCTTCCGAAGCGGCGCCAAACGCGCCAACGATGACCGCGATACCCATTATGACGACGATGACACCGACAATCTTCTCAAAGCTATTGATAAAAAAGTCCCGCATTTTTGTCTCCTTGTCTGCTCGTACCGACAGACTGAAGGTTCTGCTGACATCCTATCAAGCCACCACGTCGTAGTGGGGCGCTATTGTCTGCCTGCCGTGGCAAGGACGCATCTTGGATCTTCAGTAACTGTATTCGTCAAATACCCTGGTTGCGTCGCCTTCCCAGTCGTCATTGTAACGACGGATCAATTCATCGGCTGGCACTTCTCCGGTATCCAAGGAATCTTTGAGAGCGTTCAGAAAATGTGATTCATCTGGCAATAAACCACCGACGCCTTCCATGGCGCGGCTCCTCAGCCCCTCTTCGGCGATGCCAACAACCTCACGAGCCAGGTCGCGCATATCGATGCCGTTAACCTTGGCTTCAAGCCCGTGCACCGACGCGGCAATGCGCATTGCTTCGCGCGTCTCTGCGTCCCAGCTCTTGGCCAGATCCCACGCTGCATCCAGCGCGACCTGATCATAACAAAGCCCAACCCAGAACGCCGGCAAAGCGCACAACCGCCGCCACGGGCCCCCATCGGCACCACGCATTTCAATAAACTTTTTGATACGCGCTTCTGGAAAGATTGTTGTAAGATGATCTGCCCAGTCGCTTAACGTTGGAACTTCGCCTGGCAGTGCTGGAAGTTCACCCTTCAGGAAATCACGAAAAGACATACCGAGAGCGTCAACATACTTGCCGTCCCGATAGACAAAATACATCGGTACATTCAGTGCGTAGTCGACCCAACGCTCGAAACCCATCCCGTCTTCGAATACCCACGGAAGTGTCCCGGTGCGGTCTGCGTCAAGATCGCGCCAGATGCGGCTTCGCCAACTTTTGTGGCCATTCAATTTGCCCTCGAAGAATGGCGAGTTGGCAAACAATGCTGTGGCAACCGGCTGCAACGCCAACGCAACCCGCAGCTTTTGCACCATGTCTGCCTCGGACCCGAAATCGAGGTTAACTTGCACCGTGCAAGTCCGATACATCATCTGGGTTCCATGAGTTCCAACGCGACCCATGTAGTCTGTCATAAGCTTGTAGCGCCCTTTGGGCATTACCGGCATTTCGTCGTGCGTCCAGTGCGGTGCAGCACCAAGACCAATGAACCGCACTCCTATTCCGTCGGCGACAGTCTTCACTTCCCGCAAATGGTCGTTCACTTCGTCGCAAGTCTGGTGAATTGTCTCCAAAGGGGCGCCAGATAGTTCGAGCTGTCCTCCGGGCTCTAGTGAGACGTTCGCTCCGTCTTTTTCCAGGCCAATTATATTGCTGCCCTCAAACACCGGCGACCAGCCAAAACGGTCGCGTAGACCTTCCAGGACGGCCTTAATCGACCGTTCGCCGTCATAAGGAAGTGGATTCAGAGTATCCTTGCAGTAGCCGAATTTTTCGTGCTCGGTCCCAATCCGCCAGTCGCGCTTTGGCTTGCATCCTTCGGCGAGATATTCGGCCAGTTGTTCATGCCGCTCGATTGGGCCGCCGCCAGATTGTGGGATAGACATTGGGGTCGCTCCACTCGCCGTATCAGAAACTGTGAGTTGCGCGAAAAGAAGCGCAAGTCAATGCAGTAGCGATTTGGACCGCTGCCAGACTACAAAGTAATTCTGGGTGACTTCGCCGCTTGCTTTCATGATCGCATCATAATCTACGCTGTCGAGCGAAGACAAAGCATCGAAAATCTGTTCTGAGCCCTCTGCATCGCTTGGAACCGCCAGCGTTTGCCCCGTGATGTCAGTCCATTCCCAAAACATGTCGCTTGCAAATGGCCCGGCGTCAGTGGTTCGGATGGCAATTCTCATCAAATCGTCTAGCGATATTGAGCCGCCGGTATCGGGGCTGAAGTAGGTGAGTTTTCTTTCATCAAGTTCGATGATCCCCGGCCCACCAGATCCCGCAGGAAAACGCGCTTGCCGAATGCCTGCGATTACCATCGAAATACCACCAACAGTAAGACCCCATCCGATCAGATAAAGTGCACCAAACTTGTTGGTGATCAGCCAAACCCCTATCAGCGCCACGACCAACCCGGCCAGGACTTCGCGCCAACGGCTTAGGGCTGCGGCCGCTTCTGGTCGGATAAAGTTCACTTATTGCCACCATCCAGTGGATGCCAGGGAATGCCAGAACCCTCAGTCTCCTCAGGATCACGCCAATCATAGGGCGCACGGATCGTCTCGAACTCCATGTCAGTGAAATTGCGAATCAAACTAAGCTCTTGCCCGTGGCGGCGATAAAGCTTGCCGCCCATCGTGTCATATCGATCAAGTGCATCGCCTTCCGGGACAGCCATCCGTTTGTATAGCTCCCAAACGTTGGCAGGACGGGGTTCGTCCAAAAGCCTTTTCGTCGCTGCTCGGTCAAGTGGCGCGCGCGTGCCGCTCATAAGGCGAATTCCGGTGGTACAGCCCTTCTCCGGCTCGCCAAGTTTGACCCGCGAAAGTCCCTCGTCTCGGCCGATGATATCCCTGTCGCCTTCGGCGAAGTAGTGGATATCATCCAAGAAAAAGCCACCTCCACCCCACGTATCGCCCTGGGGAAACAGCGACA
This sequence comes from Boseongicola sp., assembly GCA_051009475.1. GTDB lineage: Bacteria > Pseudomonadota > Alphaproteobacteria > Rhodobacterales > Rhodobacteraceae > CAXMNX01. Next base: position 4,071 of record JBPCWO010000388.1, on the reverse strand, counting down.
GCGCCGTCCAATAGGGCGGTCGGGAAAGCGCTGTGAAGCTGCCCCGTCCATCGCTGCTCCAACGCCCGTCCAGAAGAAAATAGATGAAGTGTTGACCGTTGGGGGACAAGCCGCAACGCTCAACATAGACCTTGTTTTTTATCCACTGACCGTCCTCGAATTTGTCAGTGTCGCGATGCCAGAGAACCATACGAAACTGTTTTGACGGCCCCTGCCGTAAGATCACCGCTCGATCGTTTTCGGTTGCAAAGAACAAATGTAGGCGAATCATCGGCTCCGTGTTCATCGCCAGTCCCCCAGCGTCCGCTGCCATATCGCCAACGCGGCGACTGCCGCTGTATCGGAGCGCAGTATCCGGGGGCCCAATGACACCGCATGTGATTGTTCCATGTTGGCTAATTTGCTGCGCTCGTTCGCGGAAAAACCGCCCTCGGGACCGATCAATATGGCCCACGCTCCGTTTTTCGACGGCAATTCGGCCCCTTCGCCGGAAAGTGCCTCATCACAGAACATAATCTGTCGCTCCACAGACCAGTCCTTCAGAACGCGGTCGAGCTTTGCAAGTTCGGCAACTTCAGGAACATAAGTCGCGCCGCATTGCTCGGCAGCTTCGACCGCATGCGCTTGTAAGCGATCGCGGCGAATGCGCTCGGAATTTGTGTATTCGGTCTGGACTGGCAGGATACGGTTCGCGCCCAATTCAACTGCCTTCTCGACGATGAAATCGGTACGGGACTTTTTGACCGGCGCGAACATCAACCAAAGATCCGGCGGTACTCCTTGCGACGCAGTTTTTTCGACACAAATCAACGACCCTCCGCGCTTGTTGGCCGTAACGACTTTGGCGTGCCATTCTCCGTCGCGGCCGTTGAACAGCAGCAGCCCGTCGCCCTGTTTTAGACGCATAACGCCGAGCAAGTAGTGCCCCTGATCCTTTGAAAGAGTAACGGATTGCCCCTCCCCCAGCGGGTGATCTACATAGAGCCGGATTTTCGCAGATTTTGTCACGGGGACAATATGACCGAGAAGGCGCCAAAGGGACAAGTGGCCGATGCCGTCTCGGGCAACTGGGTTGACCGATGGGCACCCGAGGCTTCACGACCATTCCTTAGACTTTCCCGCGCAGACAGGCCGATCGGAACGTGGCTGCTATTCATCCCCTGTTTGTGGGGGCTTGGTGCCGCCTCACTCATGCAGGGCCAATTCACGGCCGAACACGCGTGGATCGCCATTGGCTGCGCGATAGGCGCCTGGCTGATGCGGGGTGCAGGGTGCACTTGGAACGATATAACTGATCGAAAAATTGACGCGAAGGTTGCGCGTACGCAGTCACGGCCGATTCCCTCAGGACAAGTCAGTGTCGCAGGCGCGACTATTTGGATGACAATCCAAGCGTTTTTGGCGTTTCTGATCCTGTTAACTTTCAATTGGCATGCAATTTGGTTCGGAGTTGCTTCGCTTGTATTGGTCGGAATTTACCCCTTTGCTAAAAGGTTCACCTGGTGGCCTCAAATCTTTCTCGGTCTGGCATTCAACTGGGGCGTGTTGCTGGCCTGGACTGCGGCTGCCGGAAGCATCGGTTGGGCCGCGGTGTCGATCTATGTCGGTGGGGTATTCTGGACCCTATTTTATGACACTATTTATGCCCATCAGGATACCGAGGACGATGCACTTATAGGTATTAAATCCACTGCGCGACTTTTGGGCGAAGACACAGTTAAGTGGCTGAAATGGTTCATTGTTATCAGCGTGTTATTTATCACCACTGGGTTAATTAGCGCATTGGCACCAAATGCGAATGTGCTTCAGCTTGTTTTGGCGCTAGGAGGTGTTTGGTTCTTTGGCTGGCATCTTGCCTGGCAATTGCGCCAGCTTGATATCGACAGGCCCGACATCTGTCTTCGCTTGTTCCGCTCGAACCGCGACGCTGGACTTATTCCATTGCTATTTTTCGCGTTCGCACATTTCGCGTGATTGCGATGGCGGGTGAGTGGCGCTAACAAAGCGCCATGGCCGCCACCCAATCATTAAATCTGCGCCAATTCGTGCCGCACACACTTGCGATCTTGATCGCGGGAGCAGCCTGTTTCGGGATCGCACTTTGGGCGAAGGCGCGAGTTGAAGCCAAGTCAATTTCGGATATCGAGCTTGTGCTTGGTCAGACCGGGAACGAATGGGCCGAAGCCACAGCGAATGGGCTGCAAGTTTCATTGTTTGGAACCGCGCCAGATGAAGCAACTCGCTTTGCCGCATTGTCGGCCGCTGGAACAGTCGTGGACGCAAGCAGAATTCGCGACAATATGGAAGTCGCTGCAACCGCCGAAATTGCCGCCCCGGAATTTTCAATTGAGATTCTAAAAAACAAAGATGGGCTATCGTTGATCGGTTTGGTGCCACTGGAATCCGATCCCGAAACAATTATTGAACGCGCGCGACAGATTTCCGGCGCGAACAAAGTGACCGACCTGATCGAAAGCGCAGATTTTGCACCACCTCTGGGCTGGGAGCGAGCGTTGAGCTTTGGCTTGAACGCCCTGGATGATCTTCCACGATCTAAAGTGTCGATTACACCAAGGCAGGTAGCGATAACGGCTGTTGCAGAAGATCGCGCGGACAAACAACGCATAGAACGCGCGTTACGACGAGCTACACCATCTGGGGTGTCTCTGGCTTTGAATATTAGTGCGCCAAGGCCGGTGATTTCTCCGTTTACGATCAGGTTTTTGATCGACGAGAATGGTGCCCGCTTCGATGCCTGTTCAGCCGATAGCGAGGCCGCGCGAGAAATGATACTGGCTGCAGCAATTGCTGCGGGGCTCGTCGGCAACGGGCAGTGCCCACTGGGCTTGGGCACACCGTCCACGCGCTGGGGCGACGCGGCTGTAGTGTCAATCAACGCTTTGAAAGCAATAGGTAAAGGCACCCTGACGATTTCAAACGCGGACGTAACATTGGTGGCAGCCGAAGGCACTCCTCAATCAATTTTCGATCGGCATGCCGGCGAGCTGGAGGGACAGTTGCCAGCGGTGTTTTCGTTGAATGCCATGCGACTGGAGGCACCAGAAGAGGTGGCGGATGATAGCGTGACTCCTGAGTTCATCGCCACTCGCTCACCAGAAGGCCTCGTTCAAATGCGAGGCCGGATAGGTAGTGAACTGAACCGGTCCGCTATTGAAAGCTTTGGTGCGGCACATTTTGGTGCGGCAAACATCTATCCGGCAACACGAATTGTGGATGGATTGCCTGTCGGTTGGCCTACGCGGATTTTGACTGCGCTTGAGGCGCTGGCACTGTTAAACAACGGAGCCGCTGTCGTTACCCCGGATTCAATTGAATTATCCGGCGTTTCAGGACGTCAGAATGCTCGCGCCGAGATTGCGCGCATCTTGTCATCGAAGTTAGAGGAAGGTGCGAATTTTTCGCTCGACATAAAGTACTCTGAGGCGCTGGATCCGCTTGCGGCGTTGCCCACGCCGGAAGAGTGCGTCGAACAGATTAATGCAGCCGTTACAAAACAGAAGATCGTATTTGCTCCGTCGTCCACAGACATTGAACCAACCGGCATGGAGACGATTGACGCAATTTCCGAGCTTTTGCGAAATTGCCAGACTGTAAGGATCGAAATTGGCGGGCACACCGATAGCCAGGGTCGGGAAGTTATGAACCAACAGCTTTCCCAAGCCCGTGCCGACGCGGTGTTGAATGAAATAATGACCCGACGGGTTCTGACATCCAACCTTAGTGCCAAGGGTTATGGCGAAACTGAGCCAATCGCTGACAACAAAACAGAAGACGGCAGAGAGGCGAATCGCCGGATTGAGTTTCGTCTTGTGCTGACCGAGGACGTCGCCGAGGATGAATCCGGCGATCAGCCTGAAAAAACGTCCGCGACTGAAAGTGAGAGCGAATGAACGGCACCGAGTTCATATTTGCGACTGCTGCAATATTATTCGTCGCCTTTATGGCGGGATGGTTCGCGCACTGGCTGATCTCAAGGATCACCCGCGTTACGCGATCCGACATGGACGATCTGGACCGCATGGCGCAGGAGTTGCACCAGGCCGAAGAAAA
>JBPCWO010000387.1:0-3833 GCA_051009475.1 Boseongicola sp. | reverse complement strand
ACAGGATCAAGCTGCCAACCCGGGCCTCTTGGGCTGAAACGACCCGTTCGAAGCGGTATCCCCGAAAGGACCAACCCCGCGCGAGGCCCCTATTTGGCATTGCTCCCGGTGGGGCTTGCCGTGCCGGACCGGTTGCCCGTCCCGCGGTGGGCTCTTACCCCACCGTTTCACCCTTACCTCTGATCGAAACCAAAGGCGGTCTGTTCTCTGTGGCGCTATCCCTCGGGTTTCCCCGGCCGGGCGTTACCCGGCACCGTTGTTTCATGGAGTCCGGACTTTCCTCCCGCGTCCGAAGACGCAGGCGATCATCCGGCCATCCGCGCAACCGGTCGGATACATCGGTGACGGCTCTGACGTCAATCAATTCCTTGGTTTTGTGCCACTAGTGGCAAAGATTACCCAGGCAGAAAAATCAGGTCAGCGACGACAGCGGACGCGACGGTGCGCGACGGTTGTAGCGTTCGGTAACATCCGCCGGGTATTGCCGCGCAAGTCCGGCCATCATCGCGCGGTCGGCGGTACTCAGCGGCCCGCTGGCTGTCGGCCGAAACCGTTGGCGAAATGCCTCGAGAACCATCGCCTCGCCCAATTCGACCGGATAACCAAATACGGCTGCCTGGCGCATGAAATCGCCTTCGAGCGCGGGTTCTGGCCAGATCGAAAGCCCTTTTGCAACAAGGCGTTGCCAGTCGAACAACCGACCGGGATCGCACTTTCGATCAGGCGCAAAATCAGAATGCGCAATCACCGATTTGGCCGGCAGATTGTGGCGTTCGAGGATATCCGCCAAAAGACCTTCGAGACCTTCCATCTGGGCGTCGTCGAAAAAGCTTTCGCCATCATTGTCGAGTTCAATCCCGATGGAACGCGAATTGACGTCCGCTCGACCAGCCCAGCGCCCGTCGCCAGCGTGCCACGCGCGTTTGGTTTCGTCGATCAGGCGAGTAATGGTGCCATCCTTGGCAACGAGATAATGCGCTGAAACTTCCGTCTCTGGATCGCAAAGCTTCTCGAGCGCCGCTTCGGCATTTTCCATCGCAGTGTAGTGCAGAACAACCAACGACGGCGCTTCACCATTTCGCCGGTCGCCAAAGCTTGGTGACGGACGGTCGCAAATTTCCATTCCGCTACCCTCCGCGAGCCCTGCGAAACGGCGTCGGGTCCCAGTAACAGGCAAACCCGTCGCCGTCGGGGTCCATTCCTTTACGGTCGCGATCTGGGCCACCGTTAGACAGGAATGCCTCCTGCGCCTGGTCGTTTGACCCATACGCCGAACACACACGGTTGAACCTATCTATGTTTGTGCGGCCCGAGCGACGGTGCATGGACGTTCCCAGCGGGTGTGTTGTTGCGAGCGCATAGGCGACAATGTTCGGACGATCACTGCCCGACCGCTCTGGCAAAGCGCCCGGTTGGACAACCTCAAATTGGTCGCGATTTCGCGCCAGACGCTCAGCGTCGCTTTCGATTGACTCCCGGTCAGATACCGCATTGAAATCCTGTTCGTCGGAGATATTTGGATTGTCTGACGGAACCACGGCCGCTGTTTGCACCGGAGCCGTTCCTGCTGTTGATTGTGAATTCGCCGCGTTGCCACTTGTAACGGCGGCCGTGCCCGCGATTGGACGATCAACCGCCAGCGCAGTCATCGTTTCAGACGCAATTGCTTGACCGTCAGGCACGGGTGTCTGTCGCATCGCCTGGAGTTCGGCATCGCGACGCTTCTGCTCGATCGCGTAGGCATCGTAACCATCAAATCCCACACCTGGGTTGGGATTGCTGTCAGGAATCGACTGCGCACAAGCCGCAACCAGACCAAGCGACGCGCACGCCAAAATTCGAATGATCATTTGTCTGCTCTGTTTTGTTTTTATCTTTGACGCGAGTTTACCACCATTTCGCGGGCTTGGAAACAAAGCCCGCGCGATCTTCCAGCGCCTGTGCGACATTCATCAGTGCGCCTTCCTCCCAGGGCTTGCCGATAAGCTGCAGTCCAAGTGGCAGACCCTGCTCGTCCAGCCCGGTTGGCACCGCAATTCCTGGTAAGCCGGCCAGATTTACTGTCACCGTGAAAACGTCGTTGAGATACATTTGAACCGGGTCATCAAATTCCTGTCCCAGCGGAAAGGCGGACGAAGGTGTTGCTGGTGTCAAAATCGCGTCAACCCCGGCGGCAAAGACATCTTCGAAGTCCTTTTTGATCAGCGCCCGCACTTTGCGCGCGCGATTATAATAGGCGTCGTAAAACCCGGCCGACAGAACGTAGGTGCCAACCATCACGCGACGTTTGACCTCGTCGCCGAAGCCCTCCGCGCGGGTCTTTTCATACATTTCCGTCACACCGTCACCCTGCCCTAGTCTGGCCCGATGTCCATAGCGAACGCCGTCGTAGCGCGCGAGGTTGGAAGACGCCTCGGCGGGCGCGATGACGTAATATGCTGGCAGCGCGTATTTCGTGTGCGGCAGCGAGATGTCTACGATCTTTGCGCCGGCATCTTCCAGCATTGCCCGGCCGTCGGCCCAAAGCGTCTCGATCTCGTTCGGTACCCCGTCCATCCGGTATTCCTTTGGAATACCAATGGTTTGTCCCCTAATGTCGCCGGTCAACATGGCTTCAAAATCGGGCACGGCCAGATCAGCACTGGTCGAATCCTTCGGGTCGTGCCCGGCCATCGCCTGCAGCATGATCCCACAGTCCCGCACCGACTTGGCCATTGGTCCCGCCTGATCCAGCGAGGACGCAAATGCAACAATCCCCCAGCGCGACACGCGGCCGTAGGTTGGCTTTAGCCCAGTGATCCCAACAAACGCGGCTGGCTGACGGATCGAGCCGCCGGTGTCGGTTCCGGTTGCACCAAGACAGAGGTCGGCGGCGACGGCAGCAGCCGAACCACCGGAAGAGCCGCCCGGCGTCATGGCCGTGTCATCGTTTCCGCGCCGCCACGGGCTGATGACGTTGCCATAAACGGACGTCTCGTTCGACGACCCCATGGCAAACTCATCCATGTTGAGCTTGCCGATCATTACCGCACCGGAATCAAAGAGCTGAGTAGTTACAGTGGATTCGTACTCCGGGGTGAATCCATCCAGGATGCCGCTCGCTGCTTGGCTGGCAACGCCCTTCGTGCAGAAGAGGTCCTTGATCCCGAGCGGAATTCCGCACATCGCCGGCGCATCCCCGGCTTTTAGGCGCGCATCGGCAGCTTTTGCCTGATTTAGCGCGATCTCTGGCGTGGGATTAACGACGGCATTGAGCGCTGCGGCGGCATCGGCAGCCTTCAAACAGCTTTCGGTGAGCTCGAGCGCGGAAAAGTCGCCTGCTCGCAGTTTATCGCGAGCATCAGCGATCGTGAGGGCATTCAATTCGGACATGATTTACTCAACCACTTTCGGCACGGCAAAAAAGCCCTCGCGCGCGTCCGGCGCGTTGGACAGAACCTTGTCGGATATATTGCCGTCCGTCACCTTGTCATCGCGGCGTTTCAGCCGCATCGGTGTGACGCTGGTCATCGGCTCGATGCCTTCGACATCGACCTCGTTCAATTGGTCGACAAAGCCGAGAATTCGATTGAAATCCTTCGCCAGCGCCGAAAGATCCTTGTCTTCGACCTTGATCCGCGCAAGTTTTGCCACGCGCCGGGCAGTCTCGGTGTCGATTGACATGTCGCTCAATGCTCCAGTTTGGCGTCGGGGAGCGTTTAGCGCGGGTAAGAAGCGCCCGCAAGCAGCCGGCGCGACGCGCGCCCTTGCCCAGAACCACCCCCTTCCTGTTATGCTTTGTGCAAAATCGCAGGGAGGATCGGATGAAAATCATTTGGCTCGGGCATTCCAGC
>JBPCWO010000386.1:0-3382 GCA_051009475.1 Boseongicola sp. | reverse complement strand
GCATGGGCGATGGCCTCGGCGGCAGCATCGAAATCGATATCCCCATTGTGAAGTGCGAACACTGCTTCGCCAAGGGCTACGAACTCCGCGCCCGTTTGGGCGACAGTTAAGGCGCTGTCCGCCGATGTCCCCCCAAGCACGATGCAGGGTATTTCGATCATCGACGACCACCATGCCCCAAGATCAATATTTTTCGGATTGGGTTCAGGCCGCGTATCGCCGCCCGGTTTGCCAAACATCAGATAGTCCGGTTGCATTTCCCCGAGAACCAGCGCGTTGTGGCGGGTCTTCACATTACCGGCCCCGACCATCATCGCTGGCTGAAATCTTGCGATTGCATCTTCGAGCGCGTCCGGATCCTGCCCAAGCTGCAAGCCATCCGCACCCACATGCCTCGCAACTCTTGATTTATCGCAGACCACTGACGCAACGCCGTTCGCCTGCGCAATTCCAACCAATGGTTGAATGGCGGCTTGGAAAGCGTTCTCCTCGAGGCCACCATGATCGAAAATCACGCTGGCAATATCGCCAGCCTTCATGCAGGCGCCGAAACCTGCGACAGCGTTTTCGCCATCGGGGGAAAACAACGTGGAATTCGCCACCAGCACAAGCCGACAGCGATCACGGAGCTGTTGGGTCGTTTCAGTCTCGCTCATGCGGACGAAATAGTCTGCGGTGCTTCAACGTACAAGCGTTAGAGGCTCCGCTTTTCCCGATGCGCCGGGCCAGTAACGAAGTATCAGGCAGCTTCAGATTGCAGCCTGTTGATTTCATCCTTAAGGCGCAGTTTCTGCCGCTTCACTTCCGCAAGTTCCTCGTCATTTGCCGAGGGGCTTGCAATCAAGGTCGAAAGCTCGGACTCCAGAGCCGTGTGTCGTTCCTTGAGCTGCTGAATATGCGCTTCTACGGACATGAAATACCTCCTGATTCGGTTGAAAGGATCCCTGTTGTCATGAATCTGCCACAATTGAAATCGGCTGTCGAGGAACCGCCGGGTAAACTGATCTCAAGATTCATTGCCTGTGAATTCAAACTCTCGAAACCAAACCCTTTGACGCTGACACATATAGAGATATGACCTTTGTTGAAGGTCGCAAGGCCGAAAGACGATAATGTGGCGATGCGATGAATGACGATCAAGACGAAGCGCAACGACGCATGAAGCTGGCGCAACTCCAGCTTGAGCATGGCGACCTGAAGGTTGCCATCGATGCAATGATCACTCAGGGCTGTGACCCGCTGCGCATCCAGCGCATGAAAAAGAAGAAGCTTGATTTAAAGGACCGGATGGAGAAAATCTCGTCCAACATCATTCCGGACATCATCGCATGAGCGCAGATGTGGCGATTGTCATGGGTAGCCAGTCCGACTGGGAAACAATGAAGCATGCCCTAACAACGCTTCAGTCGCTTGGCGTAGAAAGCACCGCGCGCATCGTGTCGGCGCATCGTACGCCCGACCGGCTATTTGCATTTGCCAAGGGCGCAAAGGACGAGGGGTTCAAGGTCATCATCGCCGGAGCCGGCGGCGCTGCGCATCTGCCCGGTATGGTCGCCTCGATGACTCCCTTACCGGTGTTCGGCGTGCCTGTGCAATCGCACGCATTCTCAGGGCAGGACAGCTTGCTCTCGATCGTGCAAATGCCAGCGGGCATTCCGGTCGGGACACTGGCCATTGGTCAGGCTGGTGCGATCAATGCGGCACTTCTTGCTGCTGCTGTGTTGGCACTAGCCGACAACGCGCTGGCCGAACGGCTCGACGCCTGGCGTCAAGCGCAAACCGGTGGTGTTGCAGACGAGCCGCATGACTGAGTTAAAACAACTCTACAAACCGCTACCGCCCAATTCGACCATCGGTATCATCGGCGGCGGCCAGTTGGCGCGAATGCTCGCCTCCAGCGCGGCGAAGCTGGGCTTCCGAACCATTGTACTTGAGCCACAAGAAAATTTCCCGGCGGCACAGCTTTGCAACCGGCAGATTGTAGGTGCCTATGACGACGAGACGGCGCTAGCCGAACTGATCGAGGCGTGTGACGTTGTCACTTATGAATTCGAAAACGTCCCGCTTTCTGCCGCGCACTATATCGAAACGCGCCGCCCCCTCTATCCGCCATCCGAAGCCTTGCGCGTTTCGCAGGACCGGCTGGTTGAAAAAGACTTTCTGCGGGCAAATGGAGTCGGCGTTGTGGATTATCGAGCAATCGAATCCATTGAGGATCTCCGCACCGGACTGAAGGAATTTGATGGCGGAGTGCTCAAAACCCGCCGATTCGGCTACGATGGCAAAGGTCAGCATGTATTCTCCAATAGCGATGTTACCGACGACATACGTCTCGAAGCAACGCTGAACGAGTTGGGTGGCTCGGATTGCGTTCTTGAGAAGCTGGTTGATTTCGAGTTTGAGTTTTCGATCATTGCGTTCCGGGGCCAAGACAAGTCAGTTAGCGCATTTTGGCCCTCGGAGAATATTCATGAGAGCGGCATTCTTCGAAAGTCATCGCCAGCAGTGAGATTGTCGGATGAACTCCATTCAACGGCCAGTCGCCACATTGGCACGATTCTCGGTGCGCTAAATTACAAAGGAGTATTAGGCGTCGAATTTTTTGCGGCCCAAAACGCTGTTTTGGTCAATGAGATCGCGCCGAGAGTTCACAACTCCGGCCACTGGACCGTGGAAGTTTGTGCGAAATCGCAATTCGATGCCCATATCCTTGCTATTACAGGATTGAAAGGCGGTAACATCTCGCCAAGACAGGACTACGAGATGATCAATCTACTTGGCCACGAGGCCGACGATATTGCGGAGTATCTCGATACGCCTGACACCTATGTCACCCTGTACGGCAAGCTCGAGTCCCGCCCGGGCCGCAAGATGGGGCATCTGACGCGGTTATTGAAACGTTAGAAACAAAAGCGCCGTTCACTGGTAAATTCGGCCCCAGCCCCGGACAGCCACTGGACAAATCCCCCTGATTTTGCTACTAGCTTGCCAAGTTGGCGTTGCATATCGGTGCGACGCCAATGTTCGCTTGTCGGTTTTGGCCTTGATGCGAACCTGTTTTCAAGCATTCGTGCAATCAACTCGAAGGAGCGCACAAGCCGTGCAAGTCGTCGTCCGTGACAACAATGTCGATCAGGCGCTGAGGGCCCTGAAAAAGAAACTTCAGCGAGAAGGCGTCTTCCGCGAGATGAAGTTGCGTAATTTCTACGAGAAGCCATCTGAAAAACGCGCCCGCGAAAAGGCTGAGGCCGTTCGCCGCGCACGGAAGCTTGCGCGCAAACGCGCCCAGCGCGAAGGTCTGCTGCCGAGCAAGCCCAGCACACGCTGATCTGCCAGACGCGGTCTGCGGCAGCGCCGCGATTTCGCCGGTATTGGTCTGCAC